>DICX01000046.1:7442-8982 GCA_002417825.1 Lactobacillus sp. UBA5815
TGTTGACTTTCCAGAACCCGAAACACCAGTCACGACGATCATTTTTCCTAAAGGAAAGGTCACATCGATTTTTTTCAAATTATTTGCAGCTGCACCTTTTAACGTGATTTTTTTGCCACTGCCTTTGCGCCGCTTTAATGGAACGGGAATGAATTTCTTTCCCGACAAATATTGACCCGTTAAGGAATCGGGATTCTTCATGACTTGTTCTGGTGTTCCAGCAGCCATTACTTTACCGCCGTAGACACCAGCGCCGGGTCCCATATCGACTAAATAATCTGCAGAACGCATCGTTTCATCATCATGTTCGACGACGATCAAAGAATTTCCCAAATCGCGCATCTTTTTGAGTGATGCGATCAAACGCGCATTATCCCGCTGATGCAACCCAATTGAAGGCTCATCCAAAATATACATGACGCCTGAAAGATTAGATCCGATCTGTGTTGCCAGACGAATTCTTTGTGCTTCACCACCAGAAAGCGTTCCTGCAGAACGCGACAAAGTCAAATATGACAGTCCAACATTCTTCAAAAAGTGCAAGCGATCGCATACCTCTTTTAAAATTGGCTTAGCGATAACACTTTTTGCTCCCGATAACGTGATTTTCTCAAAAAAGGCCAAGGCATGATCAATCGCCAAGTCCGAAACTTCTGCAATATCGCGGTCTTGGATCTTAACTGCTAATGCTTGACGATTGAGACGTTTACCATGACAAGTCGGACAAGTCAGTTCCGTCATGTATTGTCTCATCACATCACGTGTAAAATCAGAATTCGTCTCATGATAACGACGATCGATGTTCGGGATGACACCTTCAAAAGTCGTTTCAACATCACGGACGTGACCAAAATCACTTTCAAAGTGAAACTTGATTTCTTTTTGACCAGAGCCATACAAGACGGTATCCTGTTGTTGTTTTGTCAATTTAGTGAACGGCCGATCCATTGGTATCTCAAACTGATCACAAGCTTGACGAAGCAATTCAGGATAATAATTTGAAGAAATTGGATTCCATGGTTTGATAGCGCCTTGGCTCAAAGTCTTATGCTGATCAGGAACAACAAGATCTAAATCGACGCGTAATTTCATGCCTAAACCGCCACAATCTGGACAAGCACCAAAAGGTGCGTTGAATGAAAAAAGTCTTGGCTCCATTTCCCCTACTGTGAACCCACATAACGGGCATGAATAATATTCTGAAAAGACGAGCGGCTCCTTACCAATCACATCAACTGTCAAATAACCATCTGCTAAACGCAATGCAGCTTCAACTGAATCAAACAAGCGACTACGAATTTCAGGCTTGACAATAAGACGATCAACGACGATCGCAATATCATGACGCTTGTTTTTAGCCAAACTTGGAACATCGCCAATTTCATAAAGTTTGCCATCTACGATCACGCGGACATAGCCTTCACGTTCAACACGCTCAAAAACGTCTTTGTGACCCCCACGCTTTGATCTTACGACAGGAGCTAATAATTGAATTTTAGTCCGTACTGGCAACGCTAAGATTCGATTTACCATCTGATCT
>DICX01000067.1 GCA_002417825.1 Lactobacillus sp. UBA5815
GACGGGCATTGGGATTGTCAACTGCACCTAAAACAAACGCCAAACGTCGGATAAAGGGCGTGATCAATCCCTGAATGATCACCAATAAAAAGAGAGCAACGATTATTTTAAACATAAATTTCTTCCTTAGTTCTTGGTTTAATTATACAAGTCAGGGCTTTTTTTAACAATACGCATATAAAAAGCCAAGTTAAAAAATTTAAACTTGGCCTTTTCTTACTTAGCAATCGCAATCGCTCTTTTTTCACGAATCACTGTAACTTTAATATTACCTGGATACTCCATTTCGTTTTCGATTCNNAATTCTGGTTCATGATATTTACGTGCCAATTCAACGCCAATCTCAACGTGGGAGCCCTCGATTTCATGATCGATTGCTTTACCAATATCGTGTAATAATCCCGCGCGAACCGCTATTTTTTCATCCAAACCAAGTTCAGCCGCCATAACACCTGTCAATTTTCCAACTTCAATCGAATGTTGCAGCACATTTTGCCCATATGAAGTTCGATACTTTAAACGACCTAAAATTTTAACTAATTCAGGGTGCATCTTGTGAATACCTAAGTCCATCAGTGCACTTTCACCAGATTCATAGATATCATCATTGACTTCTTTACGTGCTTTATCAACGGTCTCTTCAATTCGAGCCGGATGAATCCGGCCATCTTTAATCAAGCGTGTCAAAGCCCTTTTGGCAATTTCACGCCGAATTGGATCGAATCCGCTTAGAACAACGATTTCTGGTGTGTCATCAATGATAAGATCGATCCCGGTTAAAGCCTCAAAAGAACGAATGTTTCTTCCTTCACGCCCGATGATACGCCCTTTCATGTCATCATTAGGTAAATTGATGACGGATACTGTCGTTTCAGCTACCGTATCGGCAGCACTGGATTGAATCGCGTCTACAATCACTTTGCGTGCAAAATGATCTGCTTTTGCTTTGACAACCTCATTGCTGTCATGAATCAAATCGGCTCGTTCCTTTGTGAGTTGATCTGATAACTCAGCCAAAACAATTTTCTTAGCTTCTTCTGGTGTTAAATTCGCTGTTTCATGCAACTTTTGTTGACGCGCTTCAACTAAACGATCTGTTAATCGCGTTTTTTCAATCAGCTGTGTCTGACGATCTTCAACTTGGTTTTCTTTTTGTGTGAGTTGTGTTTCTTTTTGTTTTAACAAACTTGCCTGATGATCAAGGTCATCTTGACACTGCTGAAGTCGATTTTCTAGTCGAGAAAGTTTTTGACGCTGATTTTGCAAATCATCTTCAACCTTTTCCCGTTGAGAACGAATTTGCTCCTGAGCTTCAAGAATCTTTTCACGCTTTGCATTTTCGGCTTCTTTCTTAACCGCTAGTGCAATATTTTTCTGCGCAGCCACTTCGGCTTGAGCTGCTTTAACCTGTGATTGTGCAGCAGCCAAAAGATGCGAAGCATCATGTTCAGCATTGGCTGCCGCCTTTTCCCATTTGTTTTTACGCCAAAAATAACCAACTAACCAACCTACAAGGATTGAAATAATAGCGATAGCGACGGGAATCAAATTTATTTTTGTCATCTTTACTATCGCCTTTTTATAGATTATTTACACACACAAGCTAATGATAAAATGACTTAGAAGCGATGTCAATTAAACAAAAAGGCCTTAAGCTCAAAGCTTAAGGTCCAAGTTGGTTTGAATGCTTACTTGCGTAAGGGTCTTAGGATTTACTAGCGCCTGAAGATTCTGTTTTCTTTTCAGCTGAATCCGCAACTAATTTTTGCTCTTTAGCTACTCGTTCTTTTACTTTTTCAGGATCTTCACGATCTGCAATGGCCTTTTCATCAATGCCGTAGGCATGACGAACCTTCGTCATGATTTCCGAAAAGATATCAGGATGTTCCGTCAAATATTGTTTTGCATTTTCACGGCCTTGACCGATTCGATCGTCGCCATAAGAATACCAAGAGCCAGCTTTATCGACAATATCTTTTTCAACCGCCATATCAATCAATTCGCCACTCTGTGAGATTCCTTGACCATACATGATATCCACCAAGGCAACCTTAAAAGGTGGTGCCACTTTATTCTTAACGACCTTTATTTTGACACGATTTCCGATAACATCCGTTCCCTGCTTGATTTGCTCTGCGCGCCGTACTTCTAAACGAATCGTTGCGTAAAATTTCAAAGCACGACCACCAGGTGTTGTTTCAGGATTACCAAACATCACACCGACTTTTTCACGGATTTGGTTAATAAAAATAGCAATCGTTTTTGTTTTAGATATCGTTCCAGAAAGTTTACGCAAAGCTTGACTCATCAAACGTGCTTGCAACCCAACATGGGAATCTCCCATCTCACCTTCGATTTCAGCCCGAGGAACCAATGCAGCCACAGAATCCACGACAACAATGTCAACCGCACCGCTGGAAATCAATGTGTCTGCAATCTGAAGGCCCTCCTCGCCTGTATTGGGTTGAGATAGGATCAGTTGATCGATGTCAACTCCCAGAGCTTCAGCATACGCAGGATCCATCGCATTTTCAGCATCGATATATGCAGCAGTTCCACCACGTTT
>DICX01000019.1 GCA_002417825.1 Lactobacillus sp. UBA5815
ATGAATGCTGGTGCTTATGGTGGCGAAATCAAGGACACTTTGACGCAAGTCCATGTTTTAACACGTGATGGACAATTCAAAACGTATGATCGAAAAGAAATGGCTTTTTCGTATCGTTACTCGTATGTCCAGAAGACAGATGATATTGTTCTTGATGCAACGTTTGCATTGAAACCAGATGATCGCTTGAAGATCGTGGATGATATGAACTATTTAAATGCATTGAGAGCTTACAAACAACCGTTGGATTATCCTTCTTGTGGCAGTGTCTTTAAACGACCCAAGGGGCATTATGTTGGACCAATGATCATTAAAGCTGGTCTTCAGGGAAAACGGATAGGGGATGCTGAAAATTCACTAAAGCATGCTGGCTTTATTGTCAATATGGGCCATGCAACTGCCACGGATTACTTGGATTTGATTCATTTCATTCAAAAAACGATCAAGCAAAAATATCAAATCGATCTTCAAACTGAAGTTCGAATTATCGGTGAAGCGCCAAACACAAAGAATGGATAGCAACCAAATTAATTTTTAAAAAAGGAATTTTAAGCCCATGGATATTATCAAGTTAGAACATGTGACTAAACAGTATGATGATGGATTCATCGCGCTGAATGACATCAGCTTGACGATAGAGTCAGGAAAATTTTATTCACTTTTAGGACCATCTGGTTCAGGGAAAACAACCATTCTCCGTATCATGGCTGGGTTCAGTGAGCCCACTGAGGGAAAAGTTTATTTTGCTGGACAAGATATTACCGCACTTGATGCGAGCAAGCGACAAATCAATACGGTGTTCCAAAATTATGCGCTTTTCCCGCATATGAATGTTTATGAGAATGTCGCTTTTGGACTTGAAATCAAGAAGCAAAAGAAGTCAAAGATACAGGCAGCGGTTAAAGATGCGTTGCATATGGTTCAATTAGATGATTTTGCCAATCGGGAAATTTCAGAACTGAGCGGTGGTCAGCAACAAAGAGTCGCTATTGCTCGTGCACTCGTGAATCAGCCGAAAGTTCTGCTTTTAGATGAATCGTTGTCTGCGTTAGACAAACATTTAAGAAAAGACATGCAATTTGAATTGCGTGCCATTCAGAAAAAACTTGGAATCACGTTTATTTTCGTGACTCATGATCAAGAAGAGGCATTGGCAATGAGTGACGAGATTTTTGTTTTGGACAAGGGAAAAATTCAGCAAAGTGGCAGTCCCGTTGACATTTATGATGAGCCTGTCAATGATTTTGTCGCGCGTTTTATCGGTGATTCCAATATTGTTTTGGGACGTATGGTACGTGACTTTGAAGTTGAATTTGTGAATCGCCGCTTTGAATGTGCGGATGCCGGCATACCGGCTGGTGAAAAAGTGGAGATCGTGCTACGTCCAGAAGATTTGGACCTCGTGCGTCCTGAAGATGGCAAACTTGATGTGATTGTCCAGAGCCAGTTGTTTTTAGGCGACCATTATGAAATCAAAGCCAAAGATATGGATGACAACGAGTGGTTGATCCATTCGACGAATGCAACACAAGTCGGAAAAGAGGTTGGCGTCTTTTTTGATTCTGAAGATATTCACGTCATGCGATTTGGTGAATCAGAAGCAGACTTTGATAAGCGTCTTGAAACTTATGAAGGTGACGAAACAGGAGAAAAGCGATGAAAAAAAACCGTCTCTTTTTTTTGCTGCCGTATAGTCTATGGATTTTGTTATTCGTGATTGCGCCAATGATCTTGATTGCTTTTGATGCATTTACTGGAAGCCACGGCGAATTCACTTGGAGTAATTTTGTGCAATTCTTTAGTGATACGACGTTTTTACGTATGACGTTGAATTCCTTTTGGTACGCATTCTTGATCACAGTGATCACCTTGTTGATCTCATATCCGATGGCTTATATTTTGAGTCATATGAAAAATCAACAGTTTTGGCTTTTATTAATCATTTTGCCTACTTGGATCAATTTGCTTTTAAAGGCATATGCGTTTATTGGTATCTTTGCAAGAGATGGATTGGTCAACCATTTCTTGAGTTTCTTTGGTATCGGACCAGCTAATATTCTATTCACAGATTTTGCATTTATTTTTGTGGCGACTTACATTGAAATTCCTTTTATGATATTGCCGATCTACAACGCAATTTGTGATATTGATCCGGCTTTGATCAATGCTGCTAGGGATTTAGGCGCTAGTAAATGGCAAGTCCTTGGCAAAATCATCTGGCCATTATCACGTTCAGGTGTTGAATCGGGAATTCAAGCCGTTTTTATCCCATCACTTTCTCTTTTCATGTTGACGCGTTTGATTGGCGGAAACCGTGTGATCACTTTAGGAACCGCAATAGAAGAATATTTCTTGACAACGATGAATTGGCATATGGGATCGACGATTGGCGTTGTTTTGATTGTTTTGATGCTGATTGTCATGTTGACGACTAACCGCAAACGTCATCATCAGGAGGTCAGATAATGAAAAAAAAGCATTTCGTGTGGTCGCGCCTTTATATGGCGATTGTTTTGTTCATGATGTATCTGCCAATTTTCTATTTAATTTTTTATTCTTTTTCAAGCGGCAAGAATATGAGCCGCTTTCGACACTTTACCTGGGCACATTATGTAACATTGTTTCATGATGATCGTCTTTTAGCGATTTTTATTGAAACAATCATGCTGGCTCTGTTATCAAGTTTAGTTGCGACTTTAATCGGAACGTTTGGTGCCATTGCCATAGATCAGGCAAAATCGAAAAAATTCAAAGGGATACTGTTGGCTTTGAACAACATTTTGATGGTCTCTCCGGATGTCATCATCGGTGCGAGTTTTTTGATCTTTTTTACGGCGCTAGGGATTAGTTTAGGATTTGGCTCCGTTTTGTTGAGTCATATTGCCTTTTCCATTCCTGTTGTGGTTTTAATGGTCTTGCCCCGTTTGAAAGAAATGGATCGGTCATTGATCGATGCCGCTCAAGATTTGGGTGCGAATCAATTTGATGTTTTTAGCAAAATCTTGTTGCCTGTCATTACGCCGGGAATCTTGTCAGGATTTTTTATGGCATTTACATATTCTCTTGATGATTTTGCAGTGACCTTTTTTGTAACAGGGAACGGTTTTTCAACACTATCGGTTGAAATCTATTCCCGTGCACGACAAGGTATCGATTTGGAAATAAACGCCCTGAGTGCTTTAATGTTTGTTTTTGTACTTGCACTTGTTTTTGTCTATTATTTGATTGAAAAACGTCGGCGATTCAAAAAAGCGCCAAAGCGAGGATAGACGATGAAAAAAATACTATGGAGTGCTTTCACGATTTTGCTGATTTGTTTTGGTCTTAACTTGACCGCAAAAAAATTAGACGGCAACGTGAGTGCCAATTCGAAAAGGACATTGATCATCTATAATTGGGGAGACTACATCAAACCGTCGCTTTTGACAAAATTTGAAAAGCAAACTGGATACCATGTGATCTATGAAACGTTCGATTCGAACGAAGCGATGTACACCAAAATTCAACAAGGTGGTACCAATTATGATTTAGCAGTTCCTTCAGATTATATGATTTCAAAGCTTAGAAAAGCACACTTGCTCGATCGATTAGATCGGCGTCGTCTCAAGAACTTTAAAAATATCGATCCTATTTTCTTGCATCAATCGTTTGATCCTAAAAATAATTATTCAGTTCCCTATTTTTGGGGAACGTTGGGAATCATTTATAACGATAAATTTGTAAAGGCAAGTGAGATTCAGCATTGGAACGATCTTTGGTCGCCCAAGTTTCGACATAATATCCTTTTAGTCGATTCTGCACGTGACATCATGGGATTATCACTGGTTTCACTGGGCGATTCGATGAATACAACAAATAGTTTGGATTTAAAGCTAGCTAAGACGAAGCTGGACGAACTAGGGCCTAACATTAAAGCAATCGTTTCAGATGAACTCAAGATGTATATGATTCAAAATGATGCTGCAATTGGTGTCAGCTGGTCTGGCGAAGCTCGGGAAATGTTGGACAGCAATTCGCATCTGCATTATGTCGTGCCTAAGGAGGGTTCAAATCTTTGGTTCGATAATTTTGTTATTCCTAAAACGGCTCGCCACAAAAAAGCTGCTTATGCTTTTCTTGATTTTATGCTGGAGCCTAAAAATGCGGCTGAGAATGCAGCTTATATTGGTTATGCAACGCCAAATCGTGCAGCTAAAAAGCTGTTACCTGCGTCACTTCGGAATGATCGCCAGTTTTATCCGAATCAAAGTGCCATGAAACATTTACAAGTTTATCGTGATTTAGGACCCTCTAAAGTTCAAGAATATAATGATTTATTTTTGGAATTTAAGATGTATGCCCATTAAATGCATCAAATTTCGGTATAATAGAAGACAAGATAGGAGGGACTCATGACTATTAATTTTGCCAATTTAATCACCTGGCAGAATCTGATGAACATTCTTGATATTTTGATTGTCTGGTACATCATTTATCGTTTGATCATTTTGATTAAAGGGACGAAAGCCGTTCAGCTTGCAAAGGGAATCATTTTAATCGTCCTCGTCAGGTTAGTGGCTGGCTGGCTCAAACTTCATACACTCACTTATTTCGTCGATCAAGTTCTTTCTTGGGCAGTCATTGGGGTCATCGTCATTTTTCAGCCGGAAATTCGGCGGGGATTGGAACGCTTGGGCCGTACACAACTTTTTGGCGGACGGGAAAGTTTGGCCAAAAAACAATCTGAAAAATTTGTTGATGAACTGGATAAAGCGATTCAATATATGTCTAAACGGCGTATTGGTGCATTGATCACGATCCAGCAAAACACAGGCTTGGAAGACTATATTGAAACAGGTATTCCGTTGGATGCTGAAGTTACTGGTGAACTGCTGATCAATATCTTTATTCCCAACACACCGCTTCATGATGGTGCAGTCATTATTCGTGATGGGCGTATTGCCGTTGCTGCAGCTTATTTGCCGTTATCAGACAGTAATGCCATTCCTAAGAAATTGGGAACACGCCATCGTGCTGCAGTTGGAATTTCTGAGGTTACAGATGCATTGACTATCGTCGTTTCAGAAGAAACAGGCGGCGTCACGTTGACGCGAAATTCACAACTCATGTTAGACATGACGCGTGATGAGTATCTTAAATATCTGCGCGCGCAATTTGTACCTAAGAATGACAAACAGCGCAATCCTTGGCAACGTGTTTTTGACCATCTGTGGAAATGGGGGGCCAACAAGTGAGACGCTTTTTTGATCAACTATGGTTTTACAAAATCATCGCATTGCTTTGTGCCATCTTATTAGCGATTTATACGAATTCATATCAAACAGGATTCGTGACGCAAGGAGATACTTCTAAAACAGAACAAACGGCTACGATGAACCAAACGGTGAAGGTACCACTGCAAGTTTCAATGGATACAAATAAATATTTTGTAACGGGATACCCCGCTAAAGTGGGATTGACTTTAGATGGGCCAAGCGCTTTGGTCACGTCGACGATCAATACACAAAATTTTAGAGCTTATATTGATTTAACCAAACTTAAAGTAGGCCGTCATTGGATCAATGTCAGGTTATCAGGGCTTAGCAACCAACTGACGGCGACCGTAAAACCTAAAAAAGTTTTGGTCGACATTCAAAAACGAAAATCACGTTCAATGCCCGTACAAGTAGCGTATAATAAGGCTGCTGTTGCCGATGGCTATGAAGTGAAGTCGCCTGTCGTCTCTCCGAGTGTCGTCAACGTTACAGGTGCATTGAGTGAAGTTAATGCGATTTCTAGGGTCGTTGCCCACGTTCCACTAAATAAAGACACAGATAAGACGATTAACATGTCAGTCATGCTGGTTGCATTGGATCGACATGGCCGCCAGCTCAATGTCGTGATTGAGCCGACAACGACACAAGTTAAATTGCCGATTATGCTGCCTTCTAAATTAGTCAAAGTCAAAATTAATTCCTTCAATGAGCAGTCAGGGTATGTTTATTCATTAACGGCTCAGAGCAGCAAAGTTCGCATCTATGGTGCTGCACAAATTTTGAAAGACTTGAATTCGGTGACGGCAAACGTTAATCTAAAAAATGTCAAAGCGGATACGACTCGAAAGGTTATCCTCAGATTGCCTAAAGGCGTTTCAAAGGCTTCTCCGATGGAGATTAGCATTAAGATAGCGGTATCGGCTAGTTCAAGCAGCAAAAATTAAACAGAAATTGAAGAAAGGTTGTTCATCATGTTGAAATATTTTGGTACCGATGGTGTACGTGGCGTTGCTAATGCAATCTTAACGCCAGAAATGGCATTTAAGTTAGGACGTTGTGGTGGGTACGTTTTAACGAAACACAAAGAAAACAAAAACGAACGTGCAAAAGTGTTAGTTTCACGTGATACACGTATATCGGGCCAACTATTAGGTTATGCGCTGATTTCAGGTTTAATGTCAGTAGGAATTGAGGTATTGAGTATCGGTGTGATCACGACACCAGGGTTGTCTTATTTGGTACGTGCTCAAGGCGCTGATGCAGGTGTCCAGATTTCAGCCTCTCATAACCCTGTTGAGGATAATGGCATCAAGTTCTTTGGTGGTGATGGTTATAAACTTTCAGATGAAACTGAAGGTGAGATCGAGACTTTGATCGATGCACCAGAAGATCGTTTGCCGCGTCCATCTGCAAAGGGGCTAGGCACCGTAGATGCTTTTCCTGAAGGCACTGCTAAATATTTACAATTTATCGAACAAACGATTCCTGAAGATCTTGATGGTATTAAAGTAGTTATTGACGGGGCTAATGGGGCTGCAAGCAAGTTGATCCCAAGACTTTTTTCAGATTTGAATGTTGATTTTAGGACTATCGCCACAACTCCTGATGGCTTGAACATTAACGATCATGTTGGTGCCACGCATACTGAAAACTTGCAAAAAGAGGTTGTTAAACAGCATGCCCAACTTGGTTTAGCTTTTGACGGCGATGCAGATCGTTGTATCGCGGTCGATGAGAATGGAAATGAAGTCGATGGCGATCATATCATGTATATCTTGGGGACTTACATGGCGGAACATGGCCGTCTCAAGAAAGATACGATTGTGACGACTGTTATGAGTAACTTTGGCTTGAAAAAAGCATTAGAAGCTAAAGGGTTAAAGAATGTTCGCACGCAGGTCGGCGACCGTTATGTTTCTGAAGAAATGCTTGCAAATGGCTACAACCTTGGTGGTGAACAATCTGGACATGTGATCATGTTCGATTATCACATTACAGGTGATGGTATGTTGACGGGGCTTCATTTGATGTATGTGATGAAACAAACTGGTAAATCATTGAGTGAACTTCTAAAGGACTTTAAAGATTATCCGCAACGTTTGATCAACGTTCCTGTAAGAAATAAGCAAACTTGGCGTGATAATCAAGCTATTCAAGATGTGATTGCCAGTGTTGAAAAAGACTTAGGCGACAATGGCCGTGTGCTAGTACGACCTTCAGGAACTCAAGAATTGCTAAGAGTTATGGCAGAAGGTCCAACACAAACTGAAGTCGATCAATACGTTGATCGAATCGTTAAAGTCGTTGAAGATGAGATGGGTATAGCTGATTAATCAAAAAGCTTAAAGATAAAAAAGCGTATGACAAACAGGTCATACGCTTTTTATTTACATAGACCAATTGCAATACCAATTTAGCAAAAATAAATTGACCAATCTCATAAAAGTAATATAATCAGTATTGCAGCACTGTATTTTTTACGCTATTTGTCTTTAAATTGAACTATACCAATTAAAATGGACTGGTAAATCAAAGGAGTATTGTAATGTGTGGAATTGTAGGTGTCGTTGGTAAAGCGGCAAAGGAAATCTTATTGAATGGCTTGACGAAACTGGAATATCGCGGTTATGATTCAGCAGGCATATTCGTTGCAGACCAAAAAGGTCGTTCTTTTTTGATCAAGACACAAGGAAAAATAGCTGACTTGAAAGCTAAAGTTGGTCATGATGTTCAGGGAGATTATGGAATCGGCCATACCCGTTGGGCAACGCACGGCGTTCCGAGTGAAGCCAATGCACATCCGCATTTTTCAAATGATAAAAGATTTTATTTAGTTCATAATGGTGTCATCGAAAATTATCAAGAATTACGTCGCGAGGAATTAAAAGGGGTCACGTTCCATTCACAGACGGATACAGAAGTTGTGGTTCAATTAGTGGCCAAAATAGCTTCTGAGCAACATTTAGATGGCTTTCATGCATTCAAAGCTGCTTTAAAGAAAGTAAAGGGATCTTATGCCTTTTTGCTTGTGGATCGTGAAGAACCTGAGAAAATTTTTATTGCCAAGAATAAGAGTCCGTTACTGATTGGATTAGGCAAGGATTTTAATGTTCTTGCTTCTGATGCCATGGCAGTTTTGGATCAAACTAACGAATTTATTGCGTTACAAGATGGCGATGTTGGCATCGTTACGGCAAATCACATTTTGATTGAAGATGGTTCTGGAAAAGAAGTGACACGGAAACCTTATTGTGTTAATTTGGATGCAAGTGCAACTGATAAGGGTCCTTATAAATTTTATATGCTCAAAGAAATTGATGAGCAGCCAACTGTAATGCGCCGTCTGTCTTCTGAATATCTTGATTCGGAAGGTGCGCCGATTGTTGATTCAAAAATTGTTTCTGCAATTGAAAAATCTGACAGAATTTATATTTTAGCAGCGGGAACGTCATATAATGCAGGCCTGGTTGGGCGGACATTATTTGAACATTTTTCTCAGATTCCCGTAGAAGTTGGTTTGGCTTCTGAATTTGGGCATCACTTCCCAATGCTTTCTAAAAAGCCTTTCTTTATCTTTTTGTCACAATCTGGTGAAACAGCTGACTCGAGAATGGTTTTGACACAAGTCAATGAACGGAAATTACCTAGCTTAACGATCACAAATGTTGATCAATCAACGTTGGCGCGTGAAGCGACATACAAAATGCTGTTACATGCAGGTCCTGAAATTGCCGTTGCTTCAACCAANNGTTGACTATGCCGTTTGTGAAGAAGCCGCACTAAAATTAAAAGAAGTTTCCTATATTCAAACCGAAGGATTTGCTGCTGCAGAACTCAAACATGGAACGATTGCGCTGATTGAAAAAGGAACGCCCGTTATTGCTTTGCTGAATGATCCTAAAACTGCTGATTTAACGAGAGGAAACATTAAAGAAGTTCAAGCGAGAGGCGCTGAAGTCGTGACGATTGCTTCAAAATCGTTGTCACAGCCTGATGATGATGTGGTTTTACCAGAAGTCGCTTATGAACTGACCCCGCTCCTTAGCGTGGTAACAGCGCAGCTTTTAGCTTATTATGCTTCAAAGAACAAGGGCTTGAATGTCGATCAGCCACGTAATTTAGCTAAAGCTGTTACGGTTGAGTAAGTTATGCTTAAGAAAATGCCATGATTAGTTCATGGTGTTTTTTTATGGGCAATATTTGTTTAAAATGATAGTTTTTAGTGGGTGAAGTTTTGTACAATTAAGAAGGTTAGGGAGGCTAAAAAATGGCCGTTAAAATGATTGGTTTGGATTTGGATGGTACCTTGCTAAAGAAGGACCAAACGATTGGCGCTGAAACGTTTAAACAATTAATGAAAGCAAAAGAGTCAGGAATCAAACTGGTTGTCGTTTCGGGACGTCCATTGTCTGGTGTTGATTTTGTTTTGAAGAAGTTGAAATTAAGCGGTGTAGATGAATATGCAATCACGTTTAATGGCGGTATCGTACAAAATTTATCCGGAAAGGTGATGGCCGAAAATGTACTTGATTACATGGATTATCAAAAAATGCAAATGATAGCAGATAGATTCAATAGTCGTTTTCATTATGAAACTTTAAATCGATTTTATACGGGTGACCATCAACTCAATATGAGTAACATTCATGAAAGCGATTTAGTCCACATGCCAATCACAATATTTGAACGTGGCGAGGTCGATTCAAATTTAAAATTTTTAAAGGGGATGTACACAGGGACTAAAGCATCAATTGAGAACCTGTATCCAGAAGTTGCGGACCAGTTGAAGGAAAATTATGCAGTGAGTCAAAGCGGTCCGGACATGATCGAAGTGAATGCACAAAGGGCAACTAAAGGAATTGCGCTCCAGCAACTTTGTCAGAAACTTGGCTTTTCATCAAAAGAAGTCATGATTTTTGGTGATCAGAAAAATGATTGTTCCATGTTTGAAGTTTCTGATTTTTATAAAGTTGCGATGGGAAATGCAATTGATGAAATCAAAGAACACGCCGACTTCGTGACAAGAAGCAATGAACATAACGGTATTGCCTATGCTTTGAAAGAACTGGTACTTTGATTTTATGATTGCCGGTATTTTAGAAGAACTTTATTTTTAATGCAAAAAGCAGTTTTTGAGTTAGAATGAAGCTATTATGACTGATTTGAATTTTACAAAAAAGCAAAAAATTTATGCAGGTCTAGCACTTCTTTTTTTGATCATTATTTTTATTTCTAGTTCTATGACTTATCGTCAACAACGGATCACTCAAGATCTTGGCTCGGGAAGATTTCTTTGGGTTAAGCAAATGATCAGCAATTGGCAGATTCGTTATAATGGAGAAATTCATAGCACTGCAAATGATGGTAGTGCTTCATTTTTAGAATTTCTGATCCGTAAATGCGCTCATTTTGGCTTTTATGCCTTGATTGGTATTTTTTCGCTTTTAGGTCTTCAGCCAATGTTTAAATCACCAAAAGCTGCCCCCGTGTTTATTTGGTTGAGTGTCACTGGTTTGGCGGCATTCGATGAATTTCATCAACTTTTGACGGGAGATCGAACACCAAATATTTCTGATGTTGTCTTGGATTCGATGGGATGCTTATTGGGAATCGTTTTAGTCGTCATATGTCGGTATATCTGGCGAAAACATCAGGAAAAACGTGTGTCGCGTTGAATTTGAAATGTAATTTTGCTAGAATTGGAACGTTAGTAGGTTTATAGAAAGAGGGATTTTTATGTCAGGACATTCAAAATGGCACAACATTCAAGGCCGCAAGAATGCGCAAGACGCTAAAAAAGGTAAAATTTTCCAAAAACTGTCTCGGGAAATTTATATGGCTGCTAGAAGTGGTGGTCCTGACCCCTCAGGTAATCCTGGTTTACGACTTGTGATTGATAAGGCACGTTCTAACAACATGCCCAAAGATAACGTTCAACGTGCTATCAAGAAAGCTGAAGGCAGTTCTGAGGAGCATTATGATGAAATCATCTATGAAGGCTATGCACCAGGTGGTATTGCAGTTTTAGTTGAAGCATTGACCGATAATAAAAATCGTACGGCTTCTGCCGTTCGTGCAGCTTTCACACGTAGTGGTGGCACGTTGGGAGCGACCGGCAGCGTGTCGTACATGTTTGATCGACGTGGCTATATCGTGATCGATCGGTCTAAAACAGATGCTGATGAAGATCAAGTTTTGATGGATGTCATGGATGCAGGCGGTGATGACTTGCAAACTAGCGACGATGCTTTTGAAATTTATACAGATCCTAAGCAATTTGCCCAAGTTCGTGATGCGTTGGAAAAAGATGGGTATCAATTAGCAGATGCTGAATTAACGATGATTCCACAAAATACGGTTGCAGTTCCAGACGAGAAGAAAGAGCAATTTGATCGTCTGATTGATGCACTTGAAGATGATGATGATGTGTCAAATGTTTATACTGCTGCTGAAGATGAAGATTAAGTAACACAGTCTTGCAAGAATCCAGAATGGATTCTTTTTTTTGCTCAAAAAAATGCAATTAAATATTGCGTATATAAGCATGATAGCGAAGAAAGGAGGATGGCATGACAATCAGGTTACAAGCAGAAAAGTTTCTGCAAGAAAGTATCATACAACATGCCAGCGATTTGATGATCTTGCCTAAGTCAAGCGGCTTTTCTATTTGTGTACGAACGGTTTGGCACATTAATGAGTTGGCAGTGATTGATCAAACGTCAGGAGAAGAGTTGATCAATTATTTTAAGTTTATGGCACAAATGGATATTGCCGAACATCGTCGCCCTCAGGCAGGAGCATGGGTATTTTTGGTGGATCGAGTCAAATATCATTTACGTTTTTCGAGTATCGGTGATTATCAGGGAAATGAATCGCTTGTCATTCGAATCATTTATGAGCAGTATCAAAATCATTATTTCTTCCTACAACAATTTGAAGAACTGGAATCACTGATTAAACGGCGTGGTTTGCTGATTACGAGTGGTCCAACTGGATCAGGAAAAACTTCAACGATGTATCAATTGGCGAGAAATATTGGCCAACAAAAATTAGTGATGACAGTTGAAGATCCTGTTGAGATTCATGAATCAGCTTTTTTTCAATCACAAGTTAATTTGACGGCTGGACTAGATTACGCTTCGTTAGTCAAAGCAGCTTTGCGACATCGTCCAGATATTTTGATCATTGGTGAAATCAGAGATGAGACAACAGCTGACATCGCAATGAATGCCGCATTGAGTGGACATACGGTTCTGGCAACTGTTCATGCTA
>DICX01000084.1 GCA_002417825.1 Lactobacillus sp. UBA5815
ATCCACTTTAACCAAATCAGTCGTTCGATAACCAATAATTGAATAATCCAGAGAAGCATACCCTTTAGTTGAAGATTTCAATTCATCAAAAAAGTCGAAGATGATCTCAGACAATGGCATCAAATAAATCACATTAACACGGTATTTATCTAAATAAGTCATGGTTTGAAATTCGCCACGTTTACGCTGACACAATTCCATCACTGGACCAACATAATCATTCGGTACCATGACTTCTGCTTTGACATAAGGCTCTTCAACATGCTGATAAGAACTGCTATCAGGAAAATCTGCCGGATTATCGATTACTTTGACTTTGCCATCATTCATAACCGCATGATAATCCACTGACGGTGCCGTCATGATCAGCGACATACCAAATTCTTGTTCCAGACGTTCTTGGACCACATCCATATGAAGAAGTCCTAGAAACCCGCAACGAAAACCGAAACCTAAGGCTTGAGAAGTTTCAGGTTCAAATTCAAGTGCAGCATCATTGAGTTGCAGTTTAGCCAAAGCTTCTTTCAAGTCATCATAATCTGCATTATCAACCGGATACATCCCAGAATACACCATAGGTGGAATTTGACGATAGCCCGGTAGCGCTTTCTCTGTCGGATGATCTGCAGAAGTGATTGTATCCCCAACACGGGTCTCACGGACAGATTTGATGTTAGCCGTCAAATAACCAACATCTCCTGCGATCAACGTTGTTTTTTTGACAGGCGCCGGTGTCGAAACGCCGACTTCAGTAACTTCATAAAACTTGTGCGTATTCATGATCTCAATGCGATCACCCTTTTTGACTGTTCCCTCTTCGATTCGAACAGACAAAACAACGCCACGGTAATCATCATACTTTGAATCAAAAATCAGCGCTTTTAAAGGAGCTGACAAGTCACCATCCGGTGCAGGAACCTTTTGAACAATATCTTCCAGTAATTCTTTGATACCTGCTCCTGTTTTGCCAGAAACAAGTACGGCATCTTCAGCGTCCAATCCCAACATTTCTTCTATTTCGGTTTTAACGCCATCAGGATCTGCAGATGGCAAATCAATTTTATTTAGGACAGGTAGAATCGCTAAATCATCATCAATGGCCAAATAAGTATTCGCTAGGGTTTGTGCTTGAACTCCTTGTGAAGCATCTACGACTAACAAAGCGCCTTCACAAGCGGCTAAAGAACGTGAGACTTCATAAGAAAAATCAACGTGTCCCGGCGTATCGATCAAATGGAAAATATAATCTTCACCATCTTGAGCATGATACTTAACCTCGACCGAATTGAGCTTAATCGTAATACCACGTTCACGCTCCAAAGGCATATCATCTAAAAGCTGCTGCTTCATCTGTCTTTGTGATACCGTATCCGTCAACTCTAAAATACGGTCAGCGATCGTTGACTTGCCATGATCGATATGTGCAACGATTGAAAAATTTCGAATGTGTTTTTGGTAAGTTTCCAGTTCTTTTAAATTCATTCCCTCACCTTTTCTCATTTTCATTATACCAAAGGCCACTTTGTGCTACAAAACAAAAGGGTAAAGCCAAGCTTTACCCTTTGATTGCTTTTTTAACCCAATTTATCTTTGAGTCTTTCAAAAAAGTTTTTTTCCTGTGGCGTAATATTGTCACCGCTAGCTTTGACATAAGAAACAAGTGCTTCCTTTTGCTTAGCATTCAGTTTTTTAGGAATATCGATATTGATCGTGACTTCCTGATCACCTTTACCATTGCCATGCAGGTAAGGAACACCTTGACCGCGCAGCGTAAATTTGGCGCTTGGCTGTGTCCCAGCAGGAATATTCAAATCTGCTGTTCCATGAACGGTCTTGACTTTGATCTCATCACCAAGTGCAGCCTGAGCAAATGAAATCGGCACTTGTGTGTAGATCGTCGTGCCACGACGAACAAATTCATGACTTGGTTGAATACGGAAAACGATGTACAAGTCGCCATAAGGGCCACCATTACGTCCTGCCTCACCCTGACCACTGAGTCGAATCTGCTGACCATTATCGATGCCGGCAGGAACTTTGACTTCAAGCGTTTGTTTATGATCAACAACGCCTTCGCCATGGCAAGTTTCACATGGATGTTCTACAATCGTTCCTTGTCCAGAACATTTGTCACAGACCGTCTCTTGTTGAACCATACCAAACATCGTTTGGTGAGTGACCGTCATCATACCAGTTCCATGACACTTATCACACGTGATTGGGTGTGTTCCCTTTTGTGCGCCATTGCCACCACAAGTTGGACAGGTTTCACTTCGCGTGTACGTGATATCCGTCGTTTTACCAGTGATTGCATCCATAAATGAAATGGTCATCGTATAATCAAGATCTTGCCCCCGTTTAGGGCCGGTAGGGTCGACACGTCCGCCTGATGTGCCACCCCCAAAAAAGTCATTAAAGATATCGCTAAAGCCGCCAAAGCCATTAAAATCGCCATACTGGCCAGAGGCTTGTCCATTAAACCCTTGCTGGCCATTAACGCCTGCCTGACCAAATTGATCATACCGCGATCGTTTTTGGGGATCATGCAAGACTTCGTAAGCTTCATTGACCTCTTTAAATTTTTGTTCGGCCCCTGGGGCTTTATTCAAATCTGGATGGTATTTTTTAGAAAGTTTTCGATAAGCCTGTTGAATGTCTTTCTCACTTGCATTGCGATCTAGACCTAAGACTTCATAATAATCGCGATTTGATGCCATCTGAAACGCTCCTTTGCTTCGCAAAAGAAAAGAACTACGAAAGTAGTTCTTAACTTAAGCCTATTATACCGAATTTTACTTATTCGGGTCTACTTTTTTGAAGTCACCATTGACAGTGCCATCATCTTTTGGATTATTACCTTGAGCGCCAGGATTTGATTGTGTCGAGCC
>DICX01000004.1 GCA_002417825.1 Lactobacillus sp. UBA5815
CACCAAATAATTCTTTTCTTGCTTTTTGATGGTCAACGTAAGCATAGAGTTCTTGATAAAAATCCGAACTTACCTTGACCCCTAAAGCGCGTTCTAAAATTTGCTTTTTTTGCGCTGATTTTATTTTTTCTGGCTCTAAAGACACATAAGCGCCACGACCTGCTTTTTTTCCAGTAGGATCGACCAAAACGTTTTTATCTTGATCGACGACGATTCGAACTAATGCTTTTTTCGGTTGCATCGTATTCGTCAAAAGATCTTTGCGCATTGGAATTTTTTTCTTTTTCAAATCAGAACACCTCATTTCTCCATTGGCGTCGTTACACCATCAGAAGCCGTTGAGCCAGTGCTTTCGGTCGACGATGTCTCTGAAGCTTGACTCTCACCTTCATCTTGATCTGCTGTTTCATCACTATCAACAAACTCAATCTGAGATTCAGGTTTGATGTCGATCTTATACCCTGTCAAACGAGCAGCAAGTCGTACGTTTTGTCCCTTCTTGCCAATTGCAAGTGACAATTGATAGTCAGGAACGATGACTAAAGCACTTTTATGATCTTCATCATCACTGAACTGAACTGCAATGACTTCAGCAGGATTTAATGCATTAGCAATAAAATCTGTCGGATCTTCTTCATATTTGACGACATCAATATTTTCACCGCCAAGTTCATTGACGATGTTTTGAACCCTAGCACCCTTAGGTCCAACGCAAGTTCCCACTGGATCCAAATTAGGATTGCTCGTTTTAACCGCCATTTTAGTTCGATCACCTGCTTCACGTGCAATCGAAACGATCTCAACAGTTCCATCATAAACTTCTGGCACTTCTTGTTCAAAAAGACGTTTGACCAAATCTGGTGCAGTTCGTGAAACGGTGATTTGAGCGCCTTTAGGATCTGATCCAACATGCGTCACCAAGACACGAATATGATCTTGAGGATTATACGTTTCATTTGGCAACTGATCTGATTTTGGCATTACTGCTTCAACGTTATCTATCTGAATATAAACAAAGCGATTATCACTGCGTTGAACGACACCAGTAACCAATTCGTCTTGATATTGTGAGTATTGATCAATGATATGATGACGCTCTGCTTCACGTATCCGTTGCATGATCACTTGCTTAGCCGTTTGCGCGGCAATTCGGCCAAAATCTTTTGGTGTCACTTCAAAGCGAATTTCGTCGCCAAGCTCATACGCTTTATTAATTGCCAGTGCATCTTTCAAAGCAAATTCTAAACGATCGTCTTGAACTTCTTCAACGACAGTTTTGATTGCGTTGACACGAAAACTACCTTTTTTTTCATCAAAAACGACTTCAACGTTTTGAGCTTGATCATAATTTTTTTTGTAAGCTGCGATCAAAGCAGCTTTGATCGCATCAACGATCACATCTGCTTGGATGCCCTTTTCTTTTTCCAAAGAAGCAAATGCTTCTAATAATTCTTTTGACATTGTTCTCATCCCTTCTAAAATTCAACCGCAAAACGCAAGTTTGCAACCAATCGACGTGGGATCGCGACTTCTTTAACACGCGTTTTTTGTTTGACTGCCAGCGTTAACTCATTTTCATCTAAATGCTTCAGCGTACCTTCAAAGCTCTTTTGTCCTGATAATTTTTGATAAAGTGAAACATGCAAATATTTCCCTACTGCTTTTTTTAACTCAGATTCGGTCTTGATCGGACGCTCTAATCCAGGAGAAGAAACCTCAAGCGTATATGGATTAGGAAGTGGATCCGGATCTAACACATCTAATTTTTTAGAAATCAATTCGCTTAGTGCTGCGATCTTTTCGAGATCTATTCCGCCAACCTGATCCACGTAAACCCGTAAATAAGCTTGATCTTTCTCCGTCACATAATCAACGTCAACAAGTTCACACTGATTTTCAAGTAAAATTGGATTGATTGCTTGACTAATACGTTTAGTGATTTCAGACAAGAATGATTCCTCCGCAATAAAAAGAGTGAGCATTACTGCTCACTCGAATTAACTATTCGAATTATATAGTAAGCTTAGCATAAAGCCGCCAATTTGTAAAACGGATTACCTTAAAACAAGGATAGCTGATTTTGATCAGGTAGTCCTGATAAAACACCATTTTCTTCAAAATAATTCATAATCGTTTGAGAAACTTTACCACGAATCTGTAAATCTTCTTTTGATAAAAATTTTTGCTCTTGTCGTGCAGAAACGATTTGTTTGGCTGCATTGTCTCCTAGTCCCGGAACTGCGTTGAACGGTGCTAGGATCGTATGATCATCTAAAATCTTGAAATCTAAAGCTTCCGACTGGCTAACATCAACCATCTTAATTTTGATGTTACGCTCCAAGCATTCATTTGCAATTTCTAACACGGTCAGCAAACTTTTGTCCTTAGCTGAGGCGTCCATTCCCTCATCTTCGATTCGCTTTATCGCTGCTTTGACCGAATTTTTTCCATGACTCATCGCAACAAGGTCAAACAAATCTGCTCGCACCGAAAAATAAGCCGTGTAATAGATCACAGGATAATAAACTTTAAACCAAGCGATTCTAAGGGCCATCAAAATGTAAGCCGTCGCATGTGCTTTAGGGAACATATATTTGATTTTCAAACAAGATGGGATATACCAAGCAGGAATCTTGTCGTTCTTCTTCAAAACGGCCATATCTTCATCACTGATTCCCTTGCCATGACGTACGGATTCCATCGTCGAAAAGGCGACTTCAGGCTTAACTCCCCAGTGGATCAAGTCCATCATGATGTTATCTCGACATCCGATCACTTCTTTTAATGTACAAGTCTTTTGATTGATCAAATCTTCTGCATTTCCCAACCAAACATCCGTACCATGTGACAATCCTGAAATTTGCAGCAATTCAGCAAAAGTCGTCGGCTTGGTTTCTTCAAGCATCCCGCGGACGAATCGCGTCCCGAACTCAGGAACCCCAAGCGTTCCCGTTTGTGACGAAATCTGTTCTGGCGTCACGCCTAAAATTTTTGTTCCACTAAATAATGCCATAACACCAGGATCATCAGTCGGAATCGTCATCGGATCGACGCCAGAAAGATCTTGAAGCATACGGATCATCGTTGGGTCATCATGTCCCAAAATATCGAATTTTAAAATATTATCGTGAATCGAGTGAAAATCAAAATGGGTCGTCAACCAAGCAGCATTTTGATCATCAGCTGGATATTGAACAGGTGTAAAATCATATATTTCCATATCATCAGGAACAACCACAATTCCCGCTGGATGCTGCCCCGTCGTTCGTTTGACGCCAGATGTACCTGCTGCTAATCGATCCAGTTCCGCATTGCGCAGATGCAAGCCCTTTTCGTCTTCATAATGTTTGGCATAACCATAAGCCGTTTTATCTGCGACTGTCGCAATCGTTCCTGCTCGAAACGAATTTTTAGGACCAAACATGACTCGAATATAGTTATGCGCAACAGGCTGGTAATCTCCCGAAAAATTTAAATCGATATCTGGAACTTTATCACCATGAAATCCCAAAAAAGTTGCAAACGGAATATCTTGACCATCTTTGACCAAAGGCGTTT
>DICX01000001.1:0-284 GCA_002417825.1 Lactobacillus sp. UBA5815
ATGTATCACAAATTGGCTGGGATGACTGGAACTGCGAAAACAGAAGAAGAAGAATTTCGTGAAATCTACAATATGCAAGTCATCACGATCCCAACAAATCGTCCTGTGATTCGAAAAGATTATCCTGATGTCCTTTATCCAACGATGGCTTCTAAATTTGCTGCAGTTGTAGATGAAATCAAGCAGCGTCATGCAAAAGGACAGCCAGTCTTAGTCGGAACTGTTGCAATCGAGTCTTCTGAGCGTTTGAGCCAACTTTTGAATCAAGCACATATTCCACATGC
>DICX01000001.1:512-6143 GCA_002417825.1 Lactobacillus sp. UBA5815
TTGGAAGATGATTTGATGAGACGTTTTGGTTCTGATCGTGTCAAAATGTTTTTGGATCGCATTTCAGACAATGATGATGACAAAGTAATTGAAAGCCGTATGATCACCAAGCAAGTTGAATCTGCGCAGAAACGTGTTGAAGGCAATAATTATGATACACGTAAGCAAACGCTGCAATATGATGATGTGATGCGAACACAGCGGGAGATTATTTATCGTGAAAGAATGCAAGTCATCACGGAAAAGAAATCACTGCATGATGTTTTGATGGGAATGATTGATCGAACCATTGATCATCAAATCGATCTCTTCACACAAGGTGAAAAGAAAGACTGGCGTTATGATTCGATTCGTGATTTTATCGTTTCAAGTTTGGCTTCTGAAGAAACAACGGATCAAATCGATTATAAAAATTTAACTCCTGACGAGTTGAAAGCAAAATTACATTCACTTGCTGAGGAAAATTATCAGGAAAAAGCCAAAGTACTTAACGATCCGGATCAAATGCTTGAATTTGAAAAAGTCGTTATTTTACGTGTGGTAGATGATCGCTGGACAGACCATATCGATGCGATGGACCAGCTTCGTCAATCGATTGGCTTACGTGGCTATGGTCAAATGAATCCACTGGTTGAATATCAAGAGTCTGGTTATCAGATGTTTGAAGAAATGATTTCAAACATCGAATTTGATGCCACAAGGCTCTTTATGAAAGCTCAAATCAGAGCTAATCTCAGTCGTTAAGTATTTTTGAAGTAAGGGAAAGTGTGAGATTGATTTGGAAATTAGTGAAGTACAAAATCGATTAGATGAATTGAAGAAGCGGCTTAGCCACTTTAGGAGGTCACTTTGACTTTGATGCTTTGAGTGAAAGCATTGCAGTCAATGATGAAAAAATGGCTGCACCTGATTTTTGGCAGGATCAGGAGAAAGCACAAAAGTTTATTCAAGAAACCAATCAATTAAAAGAAAAAAAAGATTGTTTCATGCAACTGGTCAATCAATTAGATGATGAAGAGACTGCGATTGCTTTAATCAAGGATGATCCCGATTCAGATTTGGAAAGTGAAATTGAGGAAAACCTTGTTTCACTTGAAAAACTTTTTAAAAACTACGAACTAACATTGCTCTTGTCAGGAAAATATGATGATCACAATGCATTGATGGAAATTCATCCTGGTGCTGGTGGTACCGAAGCAATGGATTGGGCAGCGATGCTTTTACGCATGTATCAACGGTATTGCGAACAGCATGGCTTGATTTTCGAAGTGACGGATTATGAACCGGGGGATGAGGCTGGTGTTAAAAGTACGAGTATTCGAATTCAAGGTGAACATGCTTTTGGCTTACTAAAAAGTGAGAATGGTGTTCACCGGTTGGTTCGGATTTCGCCTTTTGATGCTGCCAAGAGACGTCATACATCATTTGCTTCTGTTGAAGTGATTCCAGAAATCGACCAAAGTATTCAGCTCGATATCAATCCTACTGATCTGCGTATCGACGTTTTCAGATCAAGCGGTGCTGGTGGACAGCATATTAATAAAACATCAAGTGCGGTTCGGATCACGCATTTACCCACTGGAATCGTAACGACATCACAGGCACAGCGTAGTCAATTGCAAAACCGTGAAACAGCTATGAATGCACTTCGTGCTAAATTGTTTCAGCGTGAACTTGCTAAGAAACGTGCTCAGACAGAACAGTTGAAGGGTGATCAGCAAGAGATCGGATGGGGATCTCAAATTCGGTCTTATGTTTTTCATCCATACACAATGGTAAAAGATCATCGAACTAATCATGAAACTAGTGATGTTGATGGGGTTATGGATGGCAAACTTGAACCTTTTATCTATGCCTATCTGCAGTGGAAGCTGAGTCAAAAGAATCCAAATTAAAGAGGGGACACAGCAATGAGCTTTTGGGGAATCTTGATTTTAGTCTTGGTAGGATTGATCATTCTAAGTCTTCTTTTTGCTGTTTTTAAATTTTTTATTAGTTTATTACCAGTTGCAATTATCCTTGCTGTAATCGTTTGGGCGATTTTTAAGTTCAAACGAGCTGATTTGGAAAATGATCAAAAGTTTAATCACATTTTTGATAAATCAGGCCGTAAAACTGCTCGTCATGTTAAAGTCAAAGACGTTGATCACAAAAAAGATCATAAAAAGTAACAACTGGCGTTAAAGTTGACGAAATACTGTTGAGAGTGAAGGTTAGGGAGTGTAAAAAATGGCACAAACCGTTACCGTTGACGAATTAGTCACGCAAAATCACTTGATTCATGTGGTTCAGGGCAAGTCTGACTTAATCGATAAAAAAATCACAACAGCGGATATTTGTCGGCCTGGATTGGAATTGACTGGGTATTTTGATTTTTATCCTTCAAATCGTATTCAATTATTGGGCAGGACAGAGATTTCTTATGCTGCACGGCTGGATCACAGCTTGAGAAAACGCGTTTTTACTAAGATGTGCCAGCCTGAAACGCCATGCTTTTTGATTTCTCGGGAGCTTCCGATCCCCAAAGAATTATGTGCCGCTGCAGAAACATACAAGATTCCAGTTTTGACGACTCATGCCAACTCAACTTATATTTCTAGTGTTTTAACGCAGTATTTGAATGACCGTTTAGCGCCTAGGGAAAGTATTCATGGTGTTTTGGTCGAACTATACGGGTTAGGTGTTCTTCTCATTGGACATTCTGGCGTTGGCAAATCAGAAACGGCATTATCTTTGATCAAGAGAGGACATCGTCTTATTGCAGATGACCGTGTCGATGTTTATCAAAAAGATGAAAGGACAATCATCGGCGCTGCACCTAAGATTTTGAAACACCTTGTTGAAATCCGCGGTATTGGTGTTATCGATGTCATGGATCTTTTTGGCGTTGGTGCAGTTAAAGATTCTAGTGAGATTCAGCTTATCATCAATTTACAAAATTGGGATCCAAATGTGAATTATGATCGCTTAGGCTTTAACGAAGATACAAAGGAAATCTGTAACGTTGAAATACCACAGATCACGGTACCCGTCAAAGTGGGAAGAAGTATGGATATCATCATTGAAGTTGCTGCGATGAATTTTAGAGCAAAAAAAATGGGGTATGATGCGAGTCAAAAATTTGAATCTAACTTGACTGCGTTGATTGCAGATCATTCGCAATCCGCAAAAACATTCAAAAATACGCAAAAGGGAGACAAATAATTGATTTTTGATGCATTGAGTCCAATCGCCTTTCAAATGGGAAATTTCTCGGTTAAATGGTACGGCATCATCATGGCGACAGGTGTTTTGCTGGCTACCATGATGGCTATTTTTGAAGGTAAAAGACGTCAAATCATGAGTGATGATTTTATTGATCTTCTCTTATGGGCTGTTCCAATTGGCTTTGTTGGTGCGCGATTATATTACGTTCTTTTTGAATGGGGTTATTTTTCAAAGCATCCAGATCAGATCATTGCGATTTGGAATGGTGGGATTGCGATATATGGCGGTCTGTTAGCAGGGTTGGCCGTTCTGCTCATTTTTTGCTATCAAAGAATGTTGCCCCTCTTTTTGATGTTGGATATCTTAGCGCCAAGTGTTTTAGCCGCACAAATTTTGGGTCGCTGGGGCAATTTCATGAATCAAGAAGCTTTTGGCGCTAAAACAAGTTTGAGTTTTTTGCAAAATTTGCATCTACCGCATTTTATTATTACGCAGATGTATATCAATGGCGCGTATCGTCAACCTACTTTCTTATATGAGTCGTTTTTTAATTTGATTGGGCTTATACTGATCTTAAGCTTAAGACATCGCTTTCATTTTTATAGACAAGGTGAAGTCTTTTGTACTTATTTGATTTGGTATGGATGTGTACGTTTCTTTGTTGAGGGAATGCGTACAGATAGTTTGTACATTGCAAACACGATTCGAGTTTCACAAGCGCTGAGTGCTATCTTAATCTTTGTAGGGATTGGCTTGATCGTTTATCGGCGTTTGATTATACATCCGAAGTGGTATTTGGCTGGTAGCGGATTAAAATATCCCTATCAGCGGTAATAATATTGAGGCATAAAAATGGCAAAAATTGCAGTTCTGGGTAGTGGTTCTTGGGGATCCGTATTGGCGTCGATGTTATCAGACAACGGCCAAGAGGTTGTCCTTTTTGGCAATAATGAAAAAGTGGCTAAAGAGATCAATACGGCTCATACGAATTCACATTATATGAAAAATTGGTCGTTGAATCCTGATATCAAGGCAACGCTGGAGTTAAAAAAGGCTGCAGGCGATGCTGAAATCGTTTTGTTTGTTTTGCCAACTAAAGCGATACGTTCAGTCGCCCATCAATTAAGTGAGATTTTGATGCAGACTGGCAATCGACCACTTCTGGTGAGTGCAACCAAAGGGATTGAACCAGGAAGCAAAAAATTAGTTTCTGACATTTTAGGTGAAGAAGTCTATCCGGACGATCCAGATAAAATCATCGTGATTTCAGGACCAAGTCATGCCGAAAACGTTGCCCAACACGATTTAACTGCAATTACGTGTGCTTCTGTCAATCAAGCTAATGCTCAGCTGATACAGAGTCTTTTTTCTAATGATTATGTTCGGTTGTATACCAACACTGATGTCATTGGTGTTGAAGTTGGCGGGGCAGTTAAAAACGTTATTGCGCTGGCTGCTGGCATCTTGGCAGGAAAGAATTTTGGCGATAATGCCAAAGCTGCTTTAATGACACGAGGCTTGGCTGAGATGACAAGATTAGGCGTTAGCTTTGGTGCTCAACCATTAACATTTGGCGGTTTATCTGGAATTGGCGATTTGATTGTTACCTGCACATCAGTTAATTCGCGAAATTGGCGTGCTGGCAAGCAATTAGGAGAAGGACATTCCTTAAAAGAAGTGTTGCAAGACATGGGACAAGTCGTTGAAGGTGCAACGACTGTAAAAGCAGTTCATGAACTGTGTCTGGCACAACATATTGAAATGCCAATCTGTGAAGCCGTTTACCGTGTCCTTTATCAAGATAGTCAAATCGATGAAGAAATCAAACAAATGATGGGGCGTTCTCGTAAAGCTGAGCAACGTCTTTGATTAAGCAAAGCAGTTGCAAAATTTCTTTAGCTTAGCTATACTTATTAAAAGTAAGTAGGGGGGCATCATGCGTAAAAAATTTGACGTTATCATTATTGGCGCTGGACCTGGCGGTTTGACTGCAGCACTTTATGCTTCGAGAGCAAATTTAAAAGTGCTCATTTTAGAACGTGGCTTGTACGGTGGTCAATTAAACAATACAGATGCGATCGACAATTATCCCGGATTTAGTGAAATTAAAGGCCCTGAGTTAGGGAAAAAGATGTATGACTCAACGATGAAATTCACACCAGACTATGCTTATGGCGATGTGAAACGTGTCAGTTTATCTGGAAATGAAAAAATTGTTGAAACAGATCGCGAGAGCTTTTCGACATCGGTTGTTATTGTTGCAACTGGTGCAGAACATAAGCATATAGGCGTACCTGGCGAAGAGGCTTATTCCGGACGAGGTGTTTCCTATTGTGCCGTTTGTGACGCTGCCTTTTTCAAAGATGAACCTTTAGCTGTCATTGGCGGAGGGGATTCTGCAATCGAAGAGGGATTGTACCTTGC
>DICX01000082.1 GCA_002417825.1 Lactobacillus sp. UBA5815
GTGTGATCGGTCTTCCAGGTGATACGGTTTCATCCAAAAACGATGTTACTTATATCAATGGAAAGCCAATCAAAGAGCCTTATCTAAACGCTTATAAAAAGAAATTGGCACCTAACACACTTTATACGAACAATTTCAGCCTTAAAAAATTGTTTGGTGTGACACGAGTACCCAAGGGATCCTATTTCGTGATGGGAGATCATCGGGACGTCTCTAAAGACTCGCGTATGATCGGTTTCATCAAAAAAAGTGCCATTATTGGCAGAGTCCGGTGGCGTTACTATCCATTCAACCAAATGAAATTCTTTTAGCTTAGTAAATATCTCAATCAATACCCATGGAGGATAAAATGGAAGCATCAGAATTACAAAACGCAATCATTGATTTTCAAGTCAAGCATCATGTTAACGATACAGCACTTGCCTTTTCCAGTCATCTCTCTGTTGAGAAAATCCACGCAATGAAAATTGGATCTGGAGATTTTACTTCAGAAGAAGTTTCTCAACTTTTATCTTATTTACAAGCAAACATGTAATTGATCAACCAATCAAAAAAAGCTGAGGACGATGATTTTTCATCAACCTCAGCTTTTTTATTAACGCTTATTTGCCTTCTACATAGCGATCAAGCAGCCATAGATCTGCCATTGAAATCAATACATCTCCTACTAAAAGGCCTATAATAGCTTCCCAGTTTCCAACCCCATTTTTAGAAGCTAATATACCCGTATTTGCCAAGGTAATGAGGCCTTGACCAGCATATTTGATAATATAAATGATCACCACGACCAATACGATTCCAGAAATGATTCTAGTCAACTTTTCTTTTGAAGTTGGTACAAAATCGCTGATGACTTCACTAAAAGTTCTAACCATGATTGATAAGACAAAGATAAAAACTGCAAATAAAAAAAGTATTAACAGCATTTGAATCATGACTTCAATCAGAATTCGCCACTGTCTTTCTGATAAATTAAATAACGATGAAAAATCAATTCCCGAAAAGTAAAAATTTTTATTTGTTGTAGATACATCAATCCAGAAAGGTATAAATGTAAAGATACCCCAAACCAACTGCAACAACCATAAATATAAAAAACTGACAATCGAAGTTAAAATGCTACTAAAAAATAACTTAGTGCTTGAAACAGGCACCAAGCGCCAAGTTTGACTCATCAAAATTTGATTGTTTTGCTTGGCAATGGTAAACAAAAGGTAGAGATCGATCATAAAAAAAGAAGCGGATGATGCAATCAGTGGTGTCTGTGCTGGTGATGCTGCATTTTGAAAAATCATCAATATCGAAAGCACTATTGTAGCAATGATTTCAAAAAATATTGCTGAGTATACATATTTTCGCTTCAGTTTGAAGATTTGACCAAAAAGTGTCTTAAATTCTTGCATCATTCTTCTCCTTCATAAAGTGACTCATAATAGCTTTCGATACTCTGATGTTTTTTAAGAATCTCATCTGCAGAAACATGCGTAAAGACCGTACGATCCTTAATAATGATGACATCGTCCAAGATTGCGGCAACTTCGGTGACGAAATGGTCTGAAATGATAATCGTTGAGTCATCAGATTTCCATCTTAAAATCGAATTAACGATCTTTTTGCGTGTCATGGCATCGATTCCATTAAATGGTTCATCCAGTAAATAAAGATCACATTGTCTGCTGAATGTTAGTGCAACGATCAACTTTTCCCGCATTCCTTTTGAAAGCTGGCTTAGTTTCATACTCAGATCGATACTCATGAAATCTTTCAGTTCTTCGAATCGTTCAGAATCAAAATCTGAATAAACTTTTTTGTAAAAGACCACGATATCGTTAAGTTGACTGCTTTTAAGAAAGCCCTTGAGCGGATCTGTCATAGCAAGGTGGGTTTTACGTTTTTCCTCTTCTTCGTGTCCTGCCAAACAGACCGTTCCATGATAATTTTTAGCAACACCAGAAATGATACGCATCAGCGTCGTTTTACCCGCACCATTTTCACCAAGCAGCGCGATGATGTGTCCTGTTCCAATCGATAAATTGACTTCATGAAGAATGACGCGACGATTTTTTCGGTAGTCCAGATGTTCGATTTTCAATAATTCTTTATTTGTCATAAAATTCAGTCCCCTCCCTTTTCGTTCTTCTCCTCATAATACTTCCTCAAAGCCTCAAGTGTCTGTTGAGGTGACAATCGCAAAGCTAACATGTTTGATGTAAATTGTTTGATCTGATCATCAATCAATTCTTTCCGTGTTTGTGCTAAGAGTTCGGTATCTTCTGTTACAAAATTACCCTGGCCACGCTTAACGTATAAAATCTTACGTTCATTGAGACGCATCAAAGCGTGTTGTACCGTATTGATGTTTACCGTTAAATCTACTGCAAGCTGTCGAACAGAAGGTATTTTATCGCCAGGCTTGAAATAGCCTAAAGCGATTTGACGATAAAGATATTTTTCAATCTGCTGATAGATTGGCATGTTGTCTTGAAATTTCAAATTGTCCCCCCCTTTATCGACGTTTTAAGTGTAGCACAATAATAGTACACTGAGCAAATAACTTCTAAAAATCATTATTTGGTTTCACAACTTTTTTTCTCGACACTTTTAATCTTAAAAAAGCCTCTATGTCTTGTCTATCAAGACATAGAGGCTTTAAAATCAATATCAGGGTGTTGGTGCATAACTTATTTAAGATTTACTTCATTTTTTTTAAGCCTGCAACCCTAGTAACGACGCTATTTCACTTTGAAATTATTGCACACTTTAATGCCATATATGGAAAAAATCAGCACTTTTGTTTCACTGTTTATTGATGCTGTTTGACGAGTAACGTATTCAGCTTCAGTAAAACGTCAACCGATTTCCACATTGATTCAAGAACGGTATATTCGTAACGACCATGCATGTTTTCTTCACCAGCAAATAAGTTAGGACAAGGCAAGCCCATATAAGTCAATTGCGAGCCATCTGTTCCACCACGCACAGGTGATTCGTCAATGGTCAACCCCTCTTCACGATATGCAGTACGTGCTAAATCAACGATTTCCATGTGCTTTTGCAGAATGTCTGCCATATTATAGTACTGATCTTGCAGTTTAAGGGTTAATCGTTTCGTCTGATAAGCCGCATTCATTTCATCGACGATTTTTTTGACTAAATTTTTACGCTTTTCAAGACCAGAGCGCGTGAAATCACGGATGATGTAAGCCAATTCTGCATGATCAACAGTTCCCTCAAAACGCATCAAATGAAAGAAACCTTGATCACCACTTGTCTTTTCAGGGACTTCTTCAGGCGGTAACGAATTTTGAAAATCAATGCCAACTTGAATGGCATTGATCATTTGGTCTTTGGCAACTGCAGGATGAACGTTGACACCTTGAATGGCTAACGTGAATTCTGCAGCACTGAATGTCCCCCAATCCAACTTTCCAGGTGCTTCGCCATCTACCGTAAAAGCAAAATCCGCGCCAAAATTTTTAACGTCAAAATGACGCGCACCTGTACCGATCTCTTCATCGGGTGTAAAGGCAAATCTAAGCTCACCGTGAGCAATTTCTGGGTGTTGCAGTAAATGCTCGATAAAAGTCATCAGCTCGCT
>DICX01000089.1 GCA_002417825.1 Lactobacillus sp. UBA5815
CTGGCATGATCGCACAAAATAAAGACTGCCATGCCAAGACCGCCAAAAATCATTGCGGTGAACAACCCTGTCGTCGACATCTGCTTGATATCAAAAACATTATTCACGTTAACCAGCTGGCCCTTGATCTTGACTTGAGCTATATTGGCGATACTCATCGCAAAACAAGCTAGCGACACGATCGCACCGGCTTGCCGATTGACTTCAAAAGTTCGCGCTAATTGGTACCCCCAGCTCAATGCAAAATAAAGGGCAAAAAGGGCAAAAGTGCCTTTCCAAATCAAATTCGCGATATTAACGAACGGCTGCAAAGCAAATGCAAACGTCCGCCAATGCCACATCACTTTCGCAACGTGAACGAAGCTTGCGAAAAGGACGGCTAATGAGCCGACTAAAGTAATCGGGAGCGTTGAGATGAATGCATCACGCAACGCAACCAACCAGCGGACTTGGCCAAGTTTAGTTGCGATCGGTAAGACATATTTTTCAAGCCAATGAACCAAACGTGTCATGATCAAATCTCTCTCTTTTCTTTGCCTCTGGGATGGTATCCTTTGTTCTTTTTCTGCCGCCACCGATTCTTCTTATGTTTCACCGGACTTGGTACCGATTTGGACTGAGACACTGATGACGTTTTTTTGACTTTTGGTGTTACGATCAAATGTGTGCTCAATGACGTTTTCGTGAAATACACGCGAGTGACTTCATCCGGCATCAGCATTTTTCGAAGATCTCGAAAATCATGGTCATCCCCCAACGTGATGACACGGCCAAATGCATTCATTCGGCCTGTTCGACCAGCACGATGAAGATAAACGTTGCGTGTTTCCGGAATTTCAAAGTTGACGACATAAGTCAGTCCAGGAATGTCCAAGCCACGCGCTGCCAGATCCGTCACCAGCAAAAGACGCGTTTGCCCGTGTGCTAATTTTTTCAACGCATGTTCTTGCGCTTGCTTGCTCTGCTTTTTTGACAACACATCGAAATTCATTTTCGTATGTCTTAAAATCGCCGCATAATGTTCAAGATTTTCTTCACGGTCGAAAAACAAAAGGCCTTTAAAATCATCTTGTTTGACTAAGCGTTGCAAAAATTCGATTTTATATTGGTTCGAAACTTGTAAGAAGCCATGTTCAACATGACTCACTTGTTCAGAACGAACATCGATCTTCAAAAATTGACGATCAAACAGCTGCTCACATTTCTTCGTAACGTCAGATTCCGAAGCACCAAACAGCAAGATCTGACTGTCATCTGACAGTTGCTGACCTAAACTGGCGATCAAATCGGTCTTAAAAAGTTCAAGCACATCATCTGCTTCATCGATGATCAGGCTTTGAATCTGATCTGGCTTGATCTTATTTGCAGAAAAGAAATCAAAGAATCGCCCTGGTGTCACGATCAGAACTTCAGGTTTGCGTTTCTTGAGTTGCTGAAGCTGGCGCTGACGATTCCCAGCACCAACCAAGGAGAGCATTTTTAAATCAAGTGCTGCCGCGTACGGCTGAAGAACATGCCGCGTTTGAACCGCTAATTCAGTCGTTGGTTCAAAAATAACGGCTGCACTCGTTTGTCCATGATGCAAACGTTCCAAAACAGGCAGCGAATATGCTAGTGTCTTTCCAGATCCTGTCTTAGCAAGACCCACCACGCTCTCTCCTTGACGGATTGCGTCATAAGTCCGTTCCTGAATCAGCGTTGGTTTGACTTTGCCTTGCTGCTTTAAAACCTCAATAATTGGTTCTGAATACATTTTTACTCCATATCTGGTTCATATAATTGTTCATAAGTCGTCAAACTACCGATATAAGCGAACATCGTCACATCATGACGATCCAACTGATCGACATGTGCGACGTTGCCATTTTGTGTATAGCACCAAAACGCATAGTGTGTTTTGTCTTTTAAACTGGCGCCCGTATACATAAATTTAGTCTGTTTTGAAAATAACGTGTGCCAACGATAATCTCCCATGACGCACACACTTTTACCGTTTTGTTCGAGAAGTTGTACGAATTGCGTCATTTGGCGCCAATATCGATGGGACTGAGAAAGGACTGCAGGAACGATCAAAACAGGTAATTCTCCCGTATTTTGACCAATTTTCGATTCAAAATAATGATATTGCGCCTCGACACTTGATTCGTTACTAAAAGAAACGATCGTTCCAAAACTTAAATGTGTTCCCTGCATCTGATCGCGATATAACAAATAATTGTCGTCAAAGTAAGACTTGCCCTGCGTGCCACGTAAATAAACGAACTTGATCCCATTTTTTTGAAGTTGATCAAGATCCACAAAATCCTTGTCTTGGTCGAGTTCAACCCCTACGACAGACATGTTGGCACCTTGCGGCAATGTCGTTTGCCGATTCATGTGAAAAAGACTGAAAAGCAAAACACTACCGATCAAAACTAATAATAAAACGATAATCACATGACGATGACGAAAACGATGCAAAAGAACGCCTCCTTGCTTATTTTAACGAATTTTTCAATGAAGACCAAGTAGCAGTTCATTCTACTTAACGCGTATAATAAATATCAGCTTGTCTTAAACATGAATTGAGGGGCTTATCTTGAAACGAGAAATCAATTTTTCGCAGGCACTGGCAACCGTAGTCGGTACGGTCATCGGTGGCGGCGTCTTCTTCAAAATCAGTACGATTTCTGCTCAAACTGGCCATCCCAGTCTAACTTTGTTCGTCTGGCTGCTCGCAGGTATCGTTTCGATTGCTTCAGGCCTGACGATTTCTGAAATCGCCGCTGCTTTTCCAGTCACAGGCGGCCCAACGAAGTACATCGAATATACTTACGGGAAGATTTGGGGATTTCTATTTGGTTGGGCACAAATGGTGATTTACTTTCCTGCCAATATTGGAGCGCTTTGTGTGATCTTTGCCCAGCAATTCATATCATTATTTGGGCTTTCAACACATCTCAATACGTTTATCGCCATAAGTGTCGCGCTTTTACTAGCAATGATCAATTTTATTGGAACCCGATTCTCTACTCGGATGCAGTCAGCGGCAACGATTTTAAAGTTGATCCCATTGATCGTGATCATTTTAGGAGGTTTCATCAGTAAAAATCAGATTCACCTCACTTTATGGCCACTGATGTCTGGATCAAAGCTCAATTTTTCCCACGCATTGAGCAGTGGTATGCTTTCTTGCTTATTTGCTTATGATGGCTGGATGAACGTGACCAATCTGGCCGGTGAAACGAAACATCCTGAAAAAGATCTTTCTCGAGCAATCATTTTGGGTCTGTCGATCATCACGTTAGTTTACGTTCTCGTTAATTATACATTCATGTCAGTCTTGCCATTCAATGAAATCAAAGGAAATGAAAATACGGCTTTCTTAGCCGCCACTAAGTTGTTTGGCAACGTTGGCGGAAAATTAGTGACGATCGGCATCTTGATTTCTGTTTATGGTGCCATCAACGGTTTTTTCTTAACTGGGATGCGCGTCCCCTATACCTTAGCTCATGAGCGGACTTTACCATTTGCAGATAAGATTGGCAAAACCAACATCAACACCGGTGTTCCAACAATCAGCGGCCTGATCATCTTAGGCATTTCTTTGATCATGATTTTTCTGGGAACTTTTGACCTGTTGACCGACATGCTTGTTTTCGTGATGTGGTGTTTCACAACGATGATTTCAATTTCAGTCATCCTTTTAAGGCACCGTGATCCTGAGCTCAAAAGGCCATACACCGTTCCAGGTTATCCAGTGATTCCATTGATTTCGATCAGCAGCGGTATTTTCATCATCGTCACCACGATGATCAATGAATTCAGATTATCATTGATCGGTATCGGTTTGACGCTGTTAAGCTTACCTATTTACCATCTCATGAAGCATCGCCATAAAACGTCAGTCAAAAAGGGATCCTAAAAAGGATCCCTTTTGATCGATCGTTTTAAGCGTTGGCCTTGATCACTTCCGGCTTAACGACCCCGATATAAGGAATATTACGATATTCATTCAAATAATCCAAGCCATAACCAACGACAAATTCATTTGCAACGTTGGCACCGTAATAATCGACGACGACATCGTTGATCCGGCGTGCTGTTTTATTCAGCAGTGCACAACATTTGACGCTTTTTGCGCCACGTTTTGAGATCAAATCTTCCATGAACTTGAGTGTCAAGCCAGTGTCCACGATATCTTCTACCAAGAGCACATCACGATCTTTAACCTCAGCTTGCAAATCAATAATCAGTTTGACTTTACCAGTAGATTCAAAACCATCGCCATAACTAGAAACATCCATGAAGTCATTTTGCATCTTCACGTCCATTTCCCGAACCAAATCGGTCATGAAGAAAGCAGCGCCTTTTAAAACGCCAACGACTAAAGGATCCTTGCCTGCATAATCTTTAGTCAGCTGATGACCCAACCGCTTGGTCATTTGTTGAATGTCTTCTTTAGAATATAAAACATGGTCAATAATGTCATTGATATGATCTGCGTCTACTGTCATCTTTCCCGTCCTTTTCCATAAATCTATGAGTTGTGTTTAACGAAGATTATATACCATTGCCGACTAAAAAAGCACCCCTAATCGGGTGCCTTTGTTTTATTGTTTGTTTTCTCCTTCGATTTGAGACGCAGCAATAGGCTCAGAAAGTTTTTCCACCGCAAACCAGCGCATAAATCCTTGTTCCACAGAAGTCAACTTGAATTTGTAGCCTTCTAGCGTCACACTCTTGCCTTTCGTCAAATCAGGATAGTGCTCCATCATATAGCCGCCAACTGTGATGATGTCACTGTTTTGAAAATGTTTCACCTTATCATGGAAATAACGCTCAAAATCATAAAGCGTCGTTTTCCCTGAAACTTTGATAACACCCTGTTCATCTTTAATGATATATTCATCTGAAACATCGTCGATTTCATCTTTTATCGAACCAAAAAGCTCTTCATAGATATCTTTATCTGTAACGATTCCAGATGTACCACCATATTCATCAACGACCAACACGATTGGTGTATGTTTTTTGATCATCAATTGCAAGATATCTTGAATCAGCATCGATTCCGGTACCGTGATGATCGCACGGATGATCCGCGTGACGGGGACCGTCGTGTTGTTTTCCTGCGTTTGCTGGACGATATCATAAGCATAGATATAACCCACGATATCATCTTTGTCATTGTCACGTACGACTGGAAAGCGGCTGAATCCTTCAGAAATATAACGTGTCATCGCAGTGGCGATATTATCAGTGGCATCTAAAACCATCAGCCGTGTTCGATCTGTCATGATATCTTTTGCGACTTTGTCGTTCAGTTCAAAAGCACGTTCCATGTAGATCAAGTCGTCTTTATCCAGAGACCCGCTTGAAACCGCATGGCGGGAAAGGTTCAAAATCTCAGATTGTGAATAGACTTGATTTTCTTCATCTGCCGGTTTAAAACCCAGCAGCTTCAAAACACCATTTGCACTTGAATTCAACAACCAAACGAATGGATAAACCAAAGTATGAAAGACATGCAACGGCGTCACGACGCCCATCAAAATTTTAACCGGCATGTCGATGGCGATGTTTTTAGGGACGATTTCTGTGACGACGACTTCTAAATAAGTCAACAGTACGATCCCCAATACAGAACTGATCACATGTACCGTTGTCGTGCTCAATGCGGTCATTCCCAGCAGATCAATCAAAAGTTTGGCAATGGTTCCTTCACCTAACCAGCCTAAAATAACGCCAACTAAAGTCGTCCCCACTTGCGTCGTCGAAAGATATTCGTTCAGATTGCGCACCATATGAAGCGCACGTTTCACCTTTCGCGGATTTCCTTGATGATTGGCGACCATTTCTTCAAGCTGGCTCGCGCGGGCTTGTACAAGCGCAAACTCGGCCAAAACAAAGAAAGTTGCAATTATAAAAATAATTAAAATAGCAATAACATTTATAAGTTCTGTAACCATCGTTTCCTTATTAACACCTATCGCATTCAAATCTTTCTTAATTAAAGTTTAACATTATTTTTCGGAATCTGGAATCCAATGACCTACCAATCCCGGTCGATCATAATGATTGACCACTTGAGAAGACGCCCGTTTAGGAAAAATATTTTTAGGAATGAGGATCTTATCACGAAAATCATTCGGCAACGCTAAAAAACCAATCTTCTTAAATCCTGAATCCCGAAGTCGGAAACGGTAACCCTTGAAATACGCATGCTGCCGCTGTGTTAATTTGACATCATCAAGTGAAAATTTCATTGGTGTCTTCTTGAAAGACACATAAACATCATAATCATCGCGTCCTAAATAGGTCACTTGTTGTTCGACTGTTGATCGCCGATATATCGCAGTTAGTTTACTTGGGGTCGAAAAATCCGCCACATAACGCAATTCTTCAACTTCATTTGGATCATATGGCTGCACTGAAAACATCTGAACGTTATAGCGTCGCGTTTGTGCAGAGACGTAATGGGTTTGCTCATAATAATCATGATATCGTTTATTCTGAAACTGACTCACTAAAAAGCTAATCAAGACTAATCCCGTCACAACGCCAAACAAGGTCCAAGTGATCTTATTTTGAATCATCAAAACCGGGATCAGCCCAACGAAAATAACTAAAAAGCCCAAAATCAGAAACATCGCCGGTTGAATAAAATTAGACCACTGATCAGCAGCGGCCCATTGACTTGGTGTTAAACTCAATAACGCCATCTTTACAACTTCACTTTCTCCATCTTGCCGAAAGCAATATCGACAAAAAGCGGTTTATTTAATTGATTGGAGACGTTCATATTGGACGTCCAACTCAAACTGCTCGAATTTATTTGGCTAATCCCAACGATTCAACCTTCTTCAAACGGCAGCTATCCTCTATTATAACGAAAAACGCCTTAAAAGTATTTAACTTTCAAGGCGTTTTCTATTAAGCAGAGAAACGATTTAATTCAAACCTGTCCACTGCCAGCTCGTAACTTCTGGAATATCTTTGCCATTGTCACGAATATAGCGGTGATGTTTAGCAAGCAGATCATCAAGTTTCGCAATGAATCCAGCATTTTCTTTGGCCAAACTTGGCAAAGACAAAATTGCATCTTTGGCCAAATGGAATCGATCTAATTCATTCAACACACGCATATCGAATGGTGTCGTGATGTCACCATTTTCTTCATAACAATGAATATGAACATTGCGATTATGACGATCGAAGAAAATCGATTCCATCATTGGTCTAAAGCCGTGCCAAGCAAAGATAATCGGGTTATCTGTCGTAAAGAGTTGATCAAAAGCTTCATCAGAAAGACCATTTGGATTCTTGCGTTGACTCATCAGCTTCATGACATCAATCACATTGATATAACGCAGTTTCAGATCAGGAAATTGCCGGTGAAGCAGATCGATAGCGGCTAAAGATTCGATCGTAGGCTCTGTTCCTGTTGAGGCGAACACAAGATCAGGTTCAGCATGACCATCAGTTGAAGCCCAATCAATGTAGCCCAATCCTTTAGAAACCAATTTTTGCGCTTCTTCGATACTGAACCATTGCGGTCTTGGTTGTTTCGAGGTCACGATCACATTGATGCATTCGCGATCGTTAAAGGCTTTGTCGCCAACTGCCAGCAAAGTGTTAGTGTCTGCCGGCAGATACTCATGAATCAAATCCGGCTTTCCTTTTTCAAACAAGTGGGTCAATAATCCTGGATCTTGATGCGTATACCCGTTATGATCCTGCTGAAAGACCGTCGAGGTGTCCACGATGTTCAGAGAAGGATAATCATGGCGCCAATACTGCTCTTTAGCCTTGCGAAGCCATTTCATGTGCTGCGTGAACATTGAATCGACGACACGACCAAAAGCTTCATACGTTGCAAAAAAGCCATGACGTCCTGTTAAAACGTAACCTTCCAGCCAGCCTTCAGCTTGATGTTCAGATAATTGCGAATCTAACATCCGACCTTCATGAGCCAAATTTTCATCGTTAGGTTCATGAATTTTTTCCAACCACTGCCGCTTCTGACCATCTAACAAAGCAAAAAGACGGTTGGATTTTGATTCATCAGGGCCAAAGCCGCGGAACGTCTTAGGATTAAGCGTTGCGACTTCGTTTAAATATTTGGCCCACTCGGCCATATCTTGAGCTTCTTGGCTTCCTGGTTTGTTGAACTTCAACGCAAATCGACGATAATCCGGCAGATTGAGACGTTTGGGTGCGATACCGCCATTCGTGATTGGATTCATCGCCATCCTGGCATCACCTTTGACCGCGTTTTCCAAAACAATGTCTTTAGGAGAACCATCTTCATCGAACAGTTCTTCCGGTTTGTAACTTTCTAACCAATCGATCAGCATTTCTTTATGTGCCATATGGGTTTGATCGACTGGAATCGGAATCTGATGCGCTCTGAATGAATTTTCGATTGGATTGCCGTCCATATCCTTTTTAGGACCGGTCCATCCCTTCGGAACTTGGAGGATGATCATCGGCCATATTGGCAATGATGCGTCATTTTCTTCACGTGCATGCTTTTGAATGGCTTTGATCTTTTCAATCACCGTATCTAAAGTCTTGGCCATCAATTCATGCGCTTCTTCATGCGTCTTATTGAAGACGTTGACGAAATGAGGTTCCCAGCCCATGCCGCTGAAGTACTTCGTTAAATCTTCATCACTCATGCGCGATACGATCGTAGGATTAGAAATCTTGAACCCATTGATCTGCAAAATTGGCAAAACCGCACCATCATGGATAGGGTTGATAAATTTATCTGAAAACCATGATGTTGCCAGCGGTCCTGTCTCAGATTCGCCGTCACCGATCTCGACTGCAGCGATAACGTCTGGATTATCCAAAATTGCGCCTGTACCATGCGATAATGAGTAGCCCAGTTCACCACCTTCGTGGATAGATCCCGGTGTTTCAGGAGCAGCATGTGATGCAATTCCGCCTGGAAAGCTGAATTGTTTGAATAATTTCGCCATACCCTTTTCATCCCGAGTGATTTCAGGATAGCGCTCCGTATACGACCCGTCTAAGTAAGAATTTGAAACCATGACTTGACCGCCATGACCAGATCCTTCGATATAAAACATGTTCAATCCATATTTTTTGATGACACGGTTCAAATGCGCATAAATAAAGTTTTGCGGTACGATCGTGCCCCAATGGCCAATTGGCTTGGGTTTCACATCGCTTGCTTGCAGTTCACGTTTGAGCAGTGGATTATGCATCAAGAACAGTTGGCCGACCGAAAGGTAATTAGCGGCCCGCCAATAAGCATCAACACTTTTTAGGTATTCTTTTGAATCATAATTGATAGCCATGATTAGACTCCTCCGAAAAGTTGATCTCGATTTTTTTCTTTCAGAATCATCATAACTTGTTTGGTCTTATAATTCAACCTTTTTGAATATTGATACGGTCCAATTATAGAAAACGCTGTCACACACTTTTTTCTCGGCTATTTCTGCCCTAAATTAACGAACGTGTTGTAACGCATATATTGATAATGAACGCGCATGCTTGAAACTTCAAAAGGTGTGCCATCATCTAAAAAGAAAACGCCATCCATGATTCCCACAGGCTCATTGACTTTCAAGTTCAACTTTTTTTGATCGATTTCAGTTGAAGGCGAGACGGTCAACGTTAAGAAAGCCTTCGTCACGGTTTTGCTTTGCTGATCTTCTAAATAATTGAACAATGACCCCTTTAAAATTTCAGGTGACAGTTCAGGCACGATCTTGATCGGAATATAACCTGTTTCGATCAAA
>DICX01000018.1 GCA_002417825.1 Lactobacillus sp. UBA5815
TTTTCTTCCAAAGTATGGACGAGCGTTTCGCCACGTATTCCCTCTAAAGCAAAGCATAAAATATGAGGTGCAAACAATGAACTAACTGGCGAAAAAAGCGTAATCCCGGGTTTTCCCTGCAAATAAGAAACGATTTTGGCTTTAATCTCAGCTTGTCGTTTAACGTTTTGAGATTCATTGTCTAATTCAAGACGCAAGGCCTTTGCCATGCCTGCAATCGCAGGTAGATTTTCAGTTCCCGAACGCAAGCCCTTTTCCTGTCCGCCACCATCATGAAGTGGCGCCAAAGATCGGCCAGATTTCTTATAAAGCAAACCAATACCACGGGGTGCATGAAACTTGTGTGCTGAAAAGCTTGTTAAATCAACACGTGGGGTAAACACTTTTGACCAGACGCCCTTGCCAACGGCTTGAACATTATCAACATGAAAATGTATCGTCGGATAGTTTGACAAAATATCACTGATACGCTCTATCGGCTGTATCGAACCAATTTCATTATTAACGCCCATAATTGAAACCAATATCGTATCTGAATCGATTGCATGCTTTAAATCATCCGGATTGACACGTCCTTGGTGATCAACTGGTAAAACTGTGATTCGATACCCCAAGCGTTTCAAAGCTTGAATGCTGTTTGCTACAGCAGCATGTTCGACACTGCTCGTGATGATATGCCGGCCAAACTCTCGCTTGGCAATCGCAGTCCCTTTGATTGCCCAATTATCAGATTCTGTGCCTCCTGAAGTAAAAAAGATTTCATGAGGTTGTACTTTTAGTAACGCAGCGATCTGCCTTCGAGAAGCTTCTAACAATTGTGCTGCACGATCTCCTATTCCGTGCAGACTTGACGGATTTCCCCAAACTGAAGTAGCGACTTTATCATAAGTCGCCAAAACATCAGGATCAATTTTTGTTGTAGCACTGTTATCAAAATAAATCATTTTCAAAACTCCTCTAAAAAAACGGCACTCAAAAGAGCCGTTTTTACTGAATCATTCTATCTTAAAAGTCATGACGCTTCAATTATTCTTGTTTTCAACATAATTCTTTTCAATTCTGGCAAAGCTTCCAGGTTCGATTTTTTCTAATTCCGTGCCGATTGTATCCAATGCATCATGATAATCAAAACTTTGATAATATTTCATGGCTTGGGCTCTCGCTTTTTTGATCGAGCCATAATTCAAATACTTATTGGAATATTGCATAAATAATTCACATAGATCAGCTGAATGAATCAAATCATCCGCCTCTTTATGAAGTCGATCGACATCTTCTTTAATTTGAATCAGCGACTGTGATATTTTTTCCATATTAATTCTAACTTGTTGCAAGGCTTCATCAGTTTGTGCAATTTCATTAACGACTAAAGTATACATTTGAACGAAACTATCCGGCTTTCCTGGGAGGCGCCGCCGTTGTGTCCGGCGATAAATCAAAGAAACCTGTTGCTTGAACTGCTCAATAGACTCACGTGCAATTTTTTCTGCACTAAAGAGTTCATCTACACTGTCTGAAATCTCTTTTTCTCTTTTTTCGATTTTAGTCAATTTTTCTAAAGTCTGCAGCCAGCTTTCTTTAACTTTGGAATAAACACCCTTTCCCTCAGCCAATTGCTGAATATCAAGATCATATTGATCATTAAGACGGGCAACTTGGTTAGAAAGATTCTCGGCTTCTTCAAGTTCGCCATGCGTCAATTCATAACTTTTATCGATATGATCCAGCTTGGCAACAAGTTGTTGAGAGGAGGTTCCAACACGAGACAAAAGTCGGATGATTTTGTCCTGATTCTTTTCGACAAATGGACGTGCATGAAGTTCTTTCCCTAAAACATCATAAAGATGATCGATTTTTTCAGCTATCTGCTGATTTGATTTTTCAAGTTCATCCGTTTGCAGCGAAGCTGCCAATTTTTCACTTGCAGAAATTTGAATATGAATCTGCTTAATGGTTGCTAAAACATCGATATCCGTAATTCTGTACTTTTCTTGAATCATCTTTTTGTAACTAATTGAGAGTTCACTTAATTGAGTCGGAAAGACGTGCTTGATCTCAATTTCACGTTTTTTCAAAATAGGCAATCGACTCGAAAATTCGTTCAAGGACATATTGATTTTAGATAAAACGCGCTTAGCTTCAACGTGATCCCCTTGTGCAGACAGATTTTTGACACTGTCAAAATCAGTTTCCATTTCTGCCAATTGATTTTCGATTTGATCAAGAGAAAAGCTGTAATCAAAGCCGGTTGCTAAAACATTTTTACGGATCTTGCGGTATTTTTTCAACAATGCGTCATACTGAATCTTATTATCACGATTCGATTCCAAAAGCTGATTAAAAAAAGCCTTGCTGTCTTTTAAATCTTGCTCTCCTTGGTCAAGGAGACGTTGCGCATTGCGAATCTGTTTTCCAGCTTTAAAAAGCGCATAACGCGAATTGTTGTTTGCGGCTTGAATCAATATTTTTTTCAATTCTGGTTGTGTTTCTTGAATCAGTTGCTGATAATTATCGCGCCATGTCGTAAAAGTCTTTAAGCTTTCACCAGAAAGTTCCATTTTTTTCAGGCGACTGATTGCATCTTCAACTGCAATGTCTTTCAATGCATCTGTCTGCTGATCAATTTGTGCAATTTGATGGATATAGCGCTTATTCATGACAATGACGACTGCCATAACGACAATAATCAAAACAATAAAAGCAATAATTAAAAGCGATTGTGTTGATGACATAATTTCCTCCACACTCTAGCAAAGTTTATTATACCAAAAGAAAGAAGACAAAAATGTTTATGAAAAGAATTGGCTAAAACTTGCTTTTATTATAGTAATCCTTTAAAATTGACGACGTGTAAAATATTTGCAGCGATAAATGACAAGAACGTCACCATCTTAAGACGTCAAGTGGATGAGTAGCCAGTGCTGCACTAGGTGAAACATGCAACTTAAGATGCACGAATGTTGAATTTATTACTTATATTTTACTCCAAAAATTATTATTCGATTTTGTGGAGGAATTTTTATGTCAAGATATACTGGTCCAAGTTGGAAACGTTCAAGAAGATTGGGAATTTCGCTTTCTGGAACTGGAAAAGAAATTTCACGTCGTAATTACGCTCCTGGTGTTCACGGCCCAAATAATCGTTCACGTGTTTCTGAATATGGTTCTCAACTGAAAGAGAAACAAAAGCTACGTTGGATGTTTGGTCTTAACGAACGTCAATTCCGTAATCTGTTTGTACGTGCCGGTAAAATTCGTGAAGGTAAACGTGGTGTTAACTTCATGATCTTATTGGAAAGACGCCTGGACAACCTTGTTTATCGCTTAGGTTTTGCCTCAACACGTGAACAAGCCCGCCAATTAGTTAACCACGGTCACGTTTTGGTCAATGGCAAACGTGTTGACATTCCTTCTTATGAAGTTCAAGTCGGTGAAGAAATCAGCTTGAAGGAAAAATCTAAGAGCCTGCAACAAGTTAAAGATGCTTTAGACCAAGCAGTTGCCCGTCCTTCATTTCTTTCATTTGATGATAACAAACTGGTTGGTTCGTTGGTTCGCTTACCTGAACGTGATGAAATGGAACCTGATATCGATGAATCATTAGTTGTTGAATTTTACAACAAGAAGCTTTAATTCATTGTTCAGTAAAAGAAGTCTTTCCTTTTTGGGAAAGGCCTTTTTTATTATAACGAGAGGGATAATTCAATATGGCTGAAGATTTAAACCAACGTATCGAGCAGGCAGCTCAAGGAATCACGCCACAAACTAAGCCCGATGAACGCCGTCGCTTTTTAGGATCGTTACGTGAGCGTGCCGTCCTACGGTTAAGTGTCAGTGAAACTAATGATTTACAAGCAACTAAATTGTTTTTGGCTCATTTGCAAGATTATAAAGACTACACGGTTTTGATCAATGGAAACATGAAACAAAATGACTTTATTAACGAAGTCATGTCTGCATGTTCAAATCAGAAAATAAAGTTCACACTCATCAGTGATGAAACGGCACAAACAGATCCTCAGGCAACTGGTATTTTAATTGTTGCCAAGCAAGCAGTGAATCGTTACCGAATTGGCATCAAACAAGTCTATGCCCCTGATCTTCCTACACCACGTTTAACTGCAGCCAAACCAAAGAAAAAATCACATTTTTGGTCAAAAATTTTCGGTAGAAAATCATGACACAGCCACTTGCTTACCGGATGAGACCATCAACACTTGAAGAAGTTGTTGGTCAGCAACATCTTATTGGCCCTGGGAAAATCATTCGACGTATGGTCGAAGCCAAACTATTGAGCTCAATGATCCTTTATGGCCCCCCTGGAATTGGGAAAACCAGCATCGCAAGTGCCATCGCAGGATCGACAAAATATGCTTTTCGTCAGCTCAATGCGGCAGCAGATACCAAAAAGGATTTAGCGATCGTTGCTGAAGAAGCCAAAATGAGTGGTACGGTTATTTTATTACTGGATGAAATTCATCGCTTAGACAAAGTAAAGCAGGATTTTTTACTTCCTCTACTTGAAAGTGGTCAAATTGTTTTAATTGGCGCGACAACAGAAAATCCTTATATTGCAATCTCCCCCGCCATTCGTTCTCGTTGCCAGATTTTTGAATTAAAACCTTTGACAGGTGATGAAATCAGCACTGCTATCGACCGTGCACTGACCGATCAATCAAAAGGTTTAGGTCAATACCATGTTNNCAAGGATTTGATGCACATGGCGATGGTCATTATGATCTCTTGTCTGCATTTCAAAAATCGATTCGCGGCTCTGACTGTGATGCAGCCCTGTATTATTTGTCCAGCCTGTTAACTTCTGGTGATTTAATTTCAGTATGTCGGCGGCTTTTAGTCATCGCGTATGAAGACATTGGTCTGGCAAATCCACCTGCATGCAGTCGAGCGGCTAATGCCGTTTGGACTGCACAACAAATAGGGTTGCCTGAAGCCCGCATTCCACTAGCCAACGCGGTTATCGAATTGGCACTTTCGCCAAAATCTAATAGTGCGATGATGGCGGTTGACCACGCACAACAAGATGTTTTGCATCGCAGTGGCAAAATTCCTACAAGTTTAAAAGATGCCCACTTCAAAGGCGCTGAAAAATTAGGACATGGCACTTATTATCAATATCCGCATGATTATCCCAACGATTGGGTTGCACAACAATATTTGCCAGATTCCTTAAAAGAAAATCAATATTTTTCGCCAAAAGGAAATTCCAAGTTTGAAGAACTTCTTAAGAAACAATATGAAACACTTTGGCATATGCAACATGAGTCAAATAAGAATCATTGATCATCATCTATCTAGCAACTAAAACATTGTTTTCTTTATTGACAAAAATCGTTTCTTTGATATGATGAAATTGATCTGAGTTGATTGCGACGCATTATTTAAGCAATGTTGACCGATCAAACCATATGACGTTAGAATTTACAAATAACTACTGAATCGGAAAACTATTCATTTAGGATCCACGTTCACTGCGCTGCAAATTCAAATTATTGAACACTGCGGGTTCAACGACGTCTTTGATGCAAATCGTGTCAACTCGGATTATTTAGATTTTTAAGAGAGCGGCCTTTGAGCCGCTCTTTTCATGAAGCCATCTTTACAAAGTTTTATAAGGAAATTGTGTTAAGTTATGTTAATTCAAATTTTAATGGCTTTTTACCTCATCATGCTCTTACTCGTCAGCTGGTACTTATGGCAACACCGCAATCGTCGCTTTCTAGTTTTCGATGCGCACACAAACGCCAAATTAAGTTTTTTATTACAAGTTACTGCGATGCTTCTTCTTGCGATTGCATTGATTGGCATTTATATTTTGATGACCCAAAAACGTGATGTTAATCTTCTTACTTTAGGTGCTAGTGCTTTAGTGATTTTGCTTTTTGGCTTATCTTTTTCTTTGATCAATCGAGATCATTGAAACACACGTCTCAAAATTTGTTAGAATGAACTTATAAGGGAGGGAATCGCTATGTTATCACAATACACACATATTCAAATTGCTGTCGACGGTTCTAAAGAAGCTGACACTGCTTTCAGTAAGGCAGTCGCAATTGCCCAGCAAAATGATGCTGTTTTAGAGATTTTACACGTTATTGATACACGTGCTTTTCAAAACGTTTCAAGTTTCGATTCCGCAATGGTTGAACAAGTTTCAAATGATGCTAAAGATAAGATGCAACAGTATTATGATCGTGCTAAAAATGCTGGTGTCAACGAAGTTCACTTTTCAATCGAATTTGGTTCACCAAAAAGCATCATTGGACATGATTTTCCCAAGAAGCATCATGTTGATTTAATTGTCCTAGGTGCAACTGGTCTCAATGCAGTTGAACGTTTATTGATTGGTAGTGTCACAGAGTATGTGACACGGACAGCTAAATGTGATGTTTTAGTTATCCGTCAACCACTTACCACTAATTAAATCGGTAATTTTCTTATTTACGGTTTCAAAAAAGCGACAAACCATTAAATTGGTTCGTCGCTTTTTAATTAAAAATCACCAGCTGTACTGAAAATATAATCTCGATGATGGTATTTCATTGACAAAACCAGCCCAACACCAATCATATTTCCAATCAAAGCAGATCCCCCTTGTGATACAAAAGGCAATGGAATACCCGTCAATGGCAGCAAATCGATTCCCATTCCAATGTTTTCAAAAACATGAAAAAGAATCATCATAATCACACCGGTTGAAAGATAGGAATAAAAATCGTTGCGTGTTTCAAACGTGATTTTGACCATTTGAAAAATCAAATAAGTATAAATCAAAATCAGCGCAACACTACCAACAAAGCCAAAAGTTTCAGCAATGACAGAAAAAATCATGTCACTCGTTCTAACCGGAACATAAACGCTGATTCGGCCAAAACCACGTCCGAAGATTCGACCTGAACCTACTGCCTTCATACTTTGCCATAATTGATAAGCACTTTTCGAAGTATCACCAGAAGGATTAAGCCAAGAATTAATTCGATCAAACTGATAGGCATGGAACCAGTGTCCTAGAACTTCCTGTCCCCATGATGTCATAACTAGTATAACGATCGTGCCAACGCCCAAAAAAATGACTAAGCCGTAGATTGGAAGAATAATTTTCCAACTAATCCCAGAAACAAGGATCATACCACCCACGATTGCAAAGAAAACCAGCATCGTACCAAAGTCATTCTGCAATTTTAGCAAAACTGCAACAGGAGCTAGCCATGCCAGTATTTTCCCAATCAATAACCAGTCTGTCTTTACAGAATGACCATACTTGATATTATGCTGACGAATAACACGTGCTTCCATCAAAATAAAAGCCGGTTTCATTACCTCAGAGGGTTGAAAAGTCAATGGACCTAACTGAAACCAGGACTTGGCACCCGTATCCGCAAAAACAGATTTATTATACAAAAATAGAACTGCAATTAATAACAAAATTCCAATACTATAAATAAAAGGGGCAATTTTAAACAATTGCTCCGCATCAAATTGCATCACGATGACAACCATGACTGTTGACAGCAAATACCATATCGCCTGAACTAAAACGACCTTTTTAGGTGTTCCCATCTTAGCATCATTTTCGGCAGCCACCCAAATCGCATACAAACTAATCACAGCTAATGTTGCAACCGACCACACAATAGGCCATGCAATACGTTCTTTTAAACTTGTTTTGTTTTGAACTTCTGTCATACCACCACTACTTCAACATTTCTATTTTTCATGTAAGGTAAAATAAGAAAGCAATTCATCAATTGCACTTTCTAAACTTTTGGAAAAAAGTGTATGTTGCTGTTTTGAAGTCGTCGCACGATATCGCCCATTGACATTCTCAATAATGCCAATCGTTCGACGACTGGGAATGACAACTTCCCAAGTTGGGTACTGCAGTCCCTTTCGCTCATTGACTTCAATATCAATACTTTCAAAATTCTTTGCCATTTTATACTCCTAAATTTTCTTGGAATGAAATTTATCGACAATAATTGCATCTTCATAGCGCTCAGGATGTGGATTGCGACGTAGCGTAAATTTTTCTGGAACTGGATCAACACCGCCACGAACAAATGGATTGCAACGCAAAATACGTGCCATCCCCATCAAAACTCCCAAAAAAACGCCATGCTGCTTCAAAGCATCAATCATGTAAGTTGAACAAGTCGGATAATATCGGCAGGAAGGTGGAAGTAACGGTGAAATAAAACGCTGATAGCNNGGATTTCCCGATGCAATGCCACAGCCAATAAATGCACCAATCAGCATCGCAACCAGCAGCCAAAGAAAGATTTTGCCATAATGCTGCAGTTTTCTTTGAACAGCTGACCAATTGAATAATGACCCATCAAATAGTTTCATGGATTCACATCCCTAACTAATGTCTTTTATGCTGTTCAATATTTTTGAGTAAAATTCCTGTTCCCAATGCAACGGCCTCTAATGGTTTATCGGCTGTTAAAACTGGAACTTGTAAATAATATTGAATAAGCTTATCAATATTAGTCAACAAGGCACCACCACCCGTAAGCATGATTCCTCGATCGATAATATCAGCTGAAAGCTCTGGTGGCGTCTGCTCTAAAACTTCTTTTGTTGCAGCAACAATTGACATTAAACCATCCTGCAATGCCTTTTGAATTTCAGGAGCAGTTACTGTTGTTTGCTTAGGAAGCCCATCAACCATGTCACGACCACGAACTGTGATTTTTTTGTCAGGATCTGCTTCAAAAGCATACCCGATTTGAATTTTGATTTGTTCAGCTGTTCGTTGCCCAATCAGCAAATTGCTGCTATTTTTGATATAAGTGATGACGGCTTGATTCATTTCATCACCAGCCCACCGCAAAGATTTGGCAGTGACAATCTCCCCCATCGACAATACCGCGATATCTGTCGTACCACCACCAATATCGATAACCATGTTACCTTGTGGTTTAAAGATATCCAGTCCTGTACCAACTGCAGCTACCTTAGGCTCAAAGTCTAAATAGACATTACCACCACCTGATTTTTCTGCAGCTTGAATAATCGCTTTTTGTTCAATCGATGTCACACCGGTTGGCGCACAAATCAAAATATTAGGCTTGGATAAAAAGCCTTTTACGTTTAATTTATTAATAAAATAACTCAGCATCGCTTCTGTAATATCAAAATCTGCAATCACGCCATTTTTTAACGGACGGATTACTCGGATATTTCCAGGCGTACGGCCAACCATTTTATAAGCTTCTTCACCTACTGCGACGACCCTGTTATTGTTCGTATCAACAGCCACAACAGATGGCTCATTTAAAACGATTCCTTTTCCAGAAACGTTGATCAGTACGTTTGCTGTTCCTAAATCTATACCTATATCTCTTGCCAAAACGGTTCCTCCACTATTTAATCAGCCTGATTATACCATAAAACCGCAACCTGAACTTTTAAGCACTATTGATTTTAAAGTCTTCTTAGAAAAGGTAGCGCAATTGCATCGATAGGTCAATCAAACTAATGATTAACTGCCCAACTAAAAAGCCAATGGCAATTGCAGTAAAAAGAAGTAGGATTTGCGCTTCAAACGTATGTCCACGACGTAAAAACTTATCAAAATCAAATGCTTGTACAGCCTTAAAGGAGAAAAATATAGTAATAAAATAAGTGACCAAGCTGATCACTGCATGCACACCTACATCTTGCATATGACAAAAACTCCTTATAAAAAATGGCGAACGCTCTCGCGTTCGTCATTTTTAAACTCAACATTATCACTTTGACAAATCACTATAAACATGAATTCGATTAACGGCCCGCCTCAAAGCAATTTGAGCTTTAAGATAAGAACGTTCATCGTGCTTTTTCTTAGCATCTGCCAAATGCTGCTCAGCACGCTCTTTAGCTGATTGTGCACGTTTGATATCAATATTGCGTGCACCCTCAGCAGAGTCAGCAATAATTGTTGCTATATTATTTGAAAACTCAACGTACCCACCGTTAACCGCAATATAGTCAGTTTTATCTTCTGACGCATGATCACGTTTGACACGGACTTCACCAATGCCCAAAGGCGTCAATAACGGTGCATGGTCATACATGATGCCACGTTCACCATCAATTGCATCTAAAACGACGATAGTACTTTTATGTGAGTAAACAATTCCATTTGGGGTCACAACCGTAACCGTTAAAAGTTTTTCTGGATCTGCCATCACAAATCACCCTACTTATTTTCTAGCAGTGACTTTGCTTCAGGATCTTCCGGCGTTACACCCATCTTTTCTGCTTTTTTCAAAACATCTTCAATCGGGCCAACACCTCTAAAGGCATCTTCAGGTAAGTCATCAAGATGACCATCCAAAATCAACTTAAAGCCTTTGATCGTGTCCTTAACCGGAACATAAGATCCTGGAACACCCGTAAACTGCTCAGCAACAAAGAAGTTTTGTGAAAGGAAGAACTGAATTTTACGTGCTCTTTCTACGATCATCTTTTCTTCATCAGACAATTCATCCATTCCTAAAACGGAAATAATGTCTTGAAGTTCATGATAACGTTGTAGAACATGTTGAACTTTCGTTGCAACTTCATAATGTTCTTTGCCAACGATTTCAGGGTCCAAAGCACTTGAAGACGACTCCAAAGGATCAACAGCTGGATAAATTCCTTGTTCAACCAAACGTCTCTCCAAGTTCGTCGTTGCATCCAAGTGAGCAAAAGTTGTTGCAGGTGCAGGGTCGGTATAATCATCAGCAGGCACATAAACCGCCTGAATCGAGGTAACAGATCCCTTCTTAGTTGATGTGATCCGCTCTTGCAATTGTCCCATTTCAGTAGCCAAAGTTGGCTGATAACCAACAGCACTTGGCATCCGGCCTAACAGCGCAGAAACTTCGGAACCAGCCTGTGTAAATCGAAAGATGTTGTCAATGAACAACAAAACATCTTGTCCTTCAACATCACGGAAATATTCCGCAATCGTCAGACCGGTCAAAGCAACTCGCATTCTGGCACCAGGTGGTTCATTCATTTGTCCAAATACCATAGCAGTTTTGGCTAAAACACCAGAAGCCTTCATTTCGAAATAAAGGTCATTACCTTCACGTGTTCTTTCACCAACACCAGTAAAGACTGAAATACCACCATGCTCTTGAGCAATATTGTGAATCAGTTCCTGAATCAAAACTGTTTTTCCAACACCGGCACCACCAAAAAGCCCAACTTTACCACCACGAACATAAGGAGCTAACAGATCGATAACTTTAATCCCAGTTTCTAGGATTTCAGTACTCGTACTCAAGTCTTTATAATCGGGGGCAGAGCGATGGATACTGTCTCGTTTAGCATCTGGTCCAAACTTAGGACCATCATCGATGGGGTCACCTAAAACGTTGAACACACGGCCTAAAGTTTTCTTGCCTACCGGAACAGTAATCGGACCACCTGTGTCTTCGACTTTCATTCCACGTTTTAAGCCATCGGTAGATTCCATCGCAATGGTCCGTAGAACACCGTCGCCAAGTTCGAGTGATACTTCAAGAACGATTGATTCTGTCTCTGACTTTTTAACACGTAGCGCATTATTGATATCCGGAAGATTTTTATCAATCGGAAAAGCAACATCGACCACTGGGCCAATAACTTGAACAACTTCACCTTCGCTCAAAACATCTACCTCCTTTTCTTTTATTCTAAAGCATTTGCGCCGCTAATAATTTCAGTAATTTCAGTCGTGATCTGTGCTTGTCTTGCACGATTCAACTGAGTCGTCAAGCCAGACACAATGTCATCAGCATTCTTAGATGCAGACTGCATTGCAGTCATTGAACTTGCATGCTCAGCTGTTTTAGCATCAAGAATCGCGCCATAAATCATTGAACGCGCAAATTGCGGTAACAATGAACTCACCACAGTATTCAAATCCGGGGCGACAATATAATCTTGAATCGGATTATCCGCTGCATCGGAACTGATTTCAATATCTGAAATGGGAAGCATTTTTTCAACACGAAAAGCAGAAGACAAGGTATTCACATGATGCGTATAGCAAACATAAAGTTCATCAAAAACACCATTTAGATACATTTTGATTGCGGTACTGACAATAGGCCGAACTTCTTTAAAAGTTGGCACATCGCTAATGCCACTATATTCATAAACGACATCCATTTGTTGTTTTTTGAAAAATTGTGCAGGCACACTGCCAACTGAAAGAATTTCAACTTTTTTGTCAGCTGCCTTGGCATCCTGGAAAACACTCATCATGTTTTTAATGATTTGACTATTATATGAACCAACTAGTCCACGATCACCACCGATAACCAAGTATCCGGTTTTTTTGATTTCTTTTCGAGGTTGAATCAAGTCGATTGAAACTCCCAAATCGAAAACATCAGCAAAATTCAAATCAGCCACTGCTTCGTCGCTAAATTGGCGATTGTCTTGATGCAGATGATCAACGATTTGTGAACTCATCAGATGAGATAAAGTCATCCTGACTCGTTCATTATAAAGGGTATAGCCCTTATCTCTTTTTTCAGTTTGACTTAACTTAGCACCAGAGACCATTCTCATTGCTTCGGTGATTTGGCCGGTTTGTTTAATCGATGTGATTTTTCTTTTCAAATCAAGCAAAGACTCAGGCATATAACCCCCTCCTAGTTCTTACTTGTTGAAAAACCATCATTAAAGTCTTTAATTGCAGCTTGAAGCTTTTTTTCGTCTGGTAATTTTCCAGTCTCACGAATCGTCTTAAGCAAGTCTTCATGCAAATGATCAAAATTATCATAGAGCTCTTGCTCATAGCGTGAGACATCTTCTACCGGAATCGTATCCAAAAAGCCATATGTTAATGCATACAAAATGACGACCTGCTTTTCAACAGGCAATGGTTTATGCAATGGCTGCTTCAAAACTTCAACCGTACGACGACCACGATTTAATCGAGATTGCGTTGCTTGATCCAAGTCACTACCAAATTGTGCAAAGGATTCCAATTCACGAAAGGCAGCTAAATCAACACGCAATGTACCAGCAACCTTTTTCATCGCAGGAATCTGTGCACTGCCCCCAACACGTGAAACGGATGCTCCAGCGTTGATAGCAGGACGTGTTCCAGCAAAGAACAAATCGCTTTCCAAGAAAATTTGACCATCTGTGATAGAAATAACGTTTGTTGGAATATACGCTGAAATATCACCAGCTTGTGTTTCAATAAACGGTAGCGCAGTCATAGAGCCCCCACCTAAAGCGTCACTCAATTTTGCACTGCGTTCCAATAAACGAGAGTGCAAATAGAAGACATCTCCAGGATAGGCTTCACGACCAGGTGGACGACGGAGAAGCAAGGAAAGTTCACGGTAAGCGACCGCTTGTTTGCTTAGGTCATCAAAGATGACTAAAACATCCTTCCCATTGTACATAAATTCTTCTCCCATAGCTGTTCCAGCATAAGGAGCGATATAAAGCATCGGTGCTGGCTCACTTGGTCCAGCCTCTACGACGATTGTATAATCCATTGCGCCAAAGCGTTTCAAGGTTTCAACTTGACTTCTAACGGTTGATTCCTTCTGTCCAATCGCCACGTAGATACAAATAACGTTTTGACCCTTCTGGTTCAAAATCGTATCGATAGCTAAACTTGTTTTCCCAGTTTTCCGATCTCCAATGATCAACTCACGCTGACCACGTCCAATTGGAACCAAGGCATCAATCGCCTTAATTCCTGTCTGTAAAGGTTGCTTTACAGATTGACGTTGCATAACGCCTGGTGCTTTTGACTCGATTGGTCGAGATTTATCAGTTTTAATTTCTCCCAAGCCATCGACTGGTTGTCCTAAAGGATTGACCACACGTCCAATCAGCGCATCACCAACTGGAACTTGCATGATTCGACCTGTCCGTTTGACTTGATCACCTTCACGGATGTCATCAAATTTACCCAAAATAATGATACCAACATCATTGGTTTCCAAATTTTGTGCAATACCATACGAACCGTTAGAAAAAGCTACCAGTTCATTGGCTAAAACATTGTTTAATCCGTGAGCACGGGCAATACCATCGCCGACATAGGTCACAGTCCCAACCTCATCGACGTTGAGCTTATCATCGAAATGTTCTAATTGTTGCTTAATCAAAGCACTAATTTCTTCAGCTTTAATGCTCAATGGTTTCACCTCTTTTATTCTTCACTCATTAATTGCGCACGGATTTTTTTCAATTTGGTTCGTACCGAACCATCGATGATGCGATCCTCAACTTGCAGAATCACACCACCTAAAATTGTCGTGTCAACTTGATTTTTCAAATATAACTGTGTCAAACCATACTTTTGTGCATAGGCCTTACCCAATCTTTCAAGTTGATCAGAACTTAACGGCACCGAGGAAATCACGATGCCATAGGCAATTTTTTTAAATTTATCATACCGTGTGTCAAAATTTTCTAAGATAGCAGCCAATGATGAAATTCGGTCATATTCTAAAAGCAATTTTAAAAACGACGACATTTCAGTTGAAAAAGGTTCACTGAAAGCATCTAAAAATTTCTTTTTTTCAACCTGATTCAAGATTGGATCGCTTAAGACACGGATCACATTCGGATTTTCTTTAACAGCAGTTAAAAGTGCTGTATTTTCTTCATGAAGAGTCTCTAAGCAGTTGCTATCTTGAGCATAAGCAAATAATGCCGCACCATATCTATTGGCGATCTCTTCTTTGCTCAAAGCCATTACTCATTCAGCCCCTTAATAAATTGGTCGACCAAATCTTTTTGATCATCTGCAGACAAATTCTTAGAAATGACTTTCCCTGCAATCGCAACTGAAATATCAGCCACTTGCGCTTGAGCTGCCTTCAATGCATCTTGTTTCGCCTTGACTGCATCTGCCTCTGCCTTCTTCTTGATTGAAGCAGCGGCATCATCTGCATCATGCAGGATCGACTGTTTCGTCGGTTCTGCAGTGGTTTTCGCTTGAGAAATCAATTGAACGGCCTCTTGCTTTGAGTTCTTCAAAGCAGCTTCTCGTTCATTAGCCAGTAGTTCCGCTTTTTTGCGGTCATCAGCTGCTTTATCTAAATCATCTGCTACTTTTTGGCGACGCTTTTCCATCATTTTGGTCACTGGACCCCAAGCATAATGCTTGACGATCAACAGTAAACCAGCAAACAAAACGAGGTAATAAAG
>DICX01000074.1 GCA_002417825.1 Lactobacillus sp. UBA5815
GGACATACAGAAGCTGTTCAGATTACTTTTGATCCACAAGTCATCACCTATGAGCAATTGATTGATATTTATTGGCAAGTCACGGACCCCACGGATGCCATGGGACAATTTCAGGATCGTGGCGATAACTATCGTCCTGTTATTTTTTATGCTTCTGAAGCGCAGCGTCAAATTGCAGTTGCTTCCAAAAAGAAATTGGCAGAAAGCGGTCATTTTTCGGATCCAATCGTAACCCGAATTGAACCTGCGTCGCCATTCTATTTAGCTGAAGACTATCATCAAGATTTTTATAAAAAAAATCCTTTGCGTTATCAACTTGAAGAATCTGGTGGTCGCGCCGCGTTTATCAAAAAAAATTGGTCAAAATGATGAAATCGATACTTTAAAAGCGTTGAATTTGTTAAACTAATCATGTCAATCATGACTTATGATAATAAAGGATCAGCGTTTTTATGGATCAACTTGAACATTTAACAAGACGGTATAATATATTTACACGACTTTCTGCAGCTTTTCTTTATGGGCTAGCAGTATCAGTAGCGTTGAATTTCTTTTGGCGACCTGGCCATATTTATTCTTCAGGAATCACTGGCTTTGCACAATTAATTGAAACGATGACACAGCATAGTGCTGTAAAATTATCAACGTCGCTGATGTTTTTCGCGTTGAATGTACCTTTGTTTGTCTTAGGCTGGTTTAAAATAGGCCATAAATTTACATTTTTCACGATCATCAGCGTACTTGTTGGTGCGGTGATGATGAAGGCCATTCATCCAATAAGTGTTAATTTTGATCCGATGATTTGTGCCATTTTTGGTGGTGTCATCAACGGTGTTGGAACGGGTCTTGCTTTGAAAGCAGGTATTTCAACGGGTGGATTGGATATCGTTGATATCATTTTGCGCAAAAAAACAGGCCGTAGTTTTGGTACGATCAATATTGCAATCAATATGGTCATCGTATTGGCATCTGGGTTAGTTTTTGGCTGGCCGCGTGCACTTTATACCGCTTTAAATATTTTTATTAATGGTCGTGTAATTGATGCAGTTTACACACAACATCAAAAAATGCAGGTTTTGGTTGTGACTGAACGACCTGAAGCAATCATCGATCATGTTCAAGACGTCATGCATAGAGGTATCACGATTATTCATGATGCCGAAGGAGCTTATGGACATACTGAGAAAACTGTTCTTTTGACGATTATCGATCGATATGACATGTATGACATTCATCGCATCATCACTGAAATTGACCCTTATGCTTTTGTAAGTGTCAGTGAAGTGGTTCGTATTTATGGTCGTTTTAAAGAACGAAAAGTGGTTTAAAGTCATCAGCTGAAACGAAAATAGATGGTCGTGAAAGGGAAAAAATGACATCACATTTTTTAATTGGTTCACATGTTTCAATGTCAGGAAAAAAGATGTTGATACAAGCAGCTGAAGAAAGTATCGCGAATCATGCAAGTACTTTGATGATTTTTACGGGAGCACCACAAAACACGAGAAGAAAGGCAATCGCCGATTTTCAAATCCAAGCAGGGCAGGAATTGCTGAAGCAGCATGAAATCTCACCAATTGTCGTTCATGCACCATATATCATTAACTTTGCCAATACTGTTAAGAAAGGTTATCAAGATTTTGCACGCCAATTCATGCAAGAAGAACTTGAACGCGCCGAAGCGTTAGGCGCTAGTCAGATTTCTTTCCATCCGGGTGCACATGTTGGTGCTGGTCCAGACAAGGCAATCAAGCAGTTAGCAGAAAGCCTGCGTTATCTGTTCGACCAGACAGAAACGAAAAGCGTGCATTTGGCGATAGAGACGATGGCCGGAAAAGGAACCGAGATCGGTACCACGTTTAAACAGATGGCACAAATTTTACATGAAGCCGGAGATGATCCTCGTATTGGGGTCACGTTGGATACTTGTCATGTTTATGATGCAGGTTACGATTTGAAAAATGATTTAGATGCAGTTTTGAGCGAATTTGATGAACAAATCGGTTTGGACAAAATTGGTGTCATTCATTTGAATGATTCAAAGTTTGGCTTGAATTCGCACAAAGATCGTCATGCCAACTTAGGAGAAGGGAAAATAGGCTTTGAGACCTTGTATCGATTAGCTCATTTGCCGGTTTTTGAACACGTGCCTAAAATTTTAGAAACACCGTGGATTCCTGTCCCGGAATCGAAAAAAATCAAAGTCTCACCTTATCAACGGGAAATTGAAATGTTAAGGTCGGGAAACTTTGATTCAAACTGGAAAAAAGAATTGCTGGCAGTACATGCAAGCTAAAATTTTATTGATTTTTTAAGTGAGAAAAATTCGATTTATTTCTGAAAGTCATGAATTCCCAAGTGCTCCATAATCAAAGCGGCGGTTTCTTCGATCGAACGATGTGCAACGTTGATGACATAACAATTTAGTTTTTTGTATAATCGGTCTGCTGCATCAAGTTCATGATTGATCGAGTTGATGTTGGAATAGGCAGTGTCGGGATTCAGACCATATGAAATCATACGTTCTCTTCTAATTGTGTTTAGGACTTGGGGATCATTAGTTAGTCCGATGATTTTTCGAGAATCAATCTGATAGATTTCTTCTGGAATATGTGTCTGTGGAACGAGCGGTAGGTTTGCGACCTTTAAATTTTTGTTGGCTAAGAAAAGTGATAGTGGCGTTTTTGAAGTTCGAGAAACGCCTAATAACACCACGTCAGCTTCTAAAAAGCCCTTAGGATCTTTACCATCATCATACATAACGGCGAATTCCATTGCAGAGATACGATCAAAATATTTTTTGGTCAGATTATGAACGGCACCGACTTGACCTGAAGGCTCCATTCCTGTAATGTTGTGAACATCAGCAATCACGTCACTCAAAAGGTCAACATACTTTGCGCCATTTTCACGCGACCATTTGATCACGGCTAATACTTGTTCTTCGTGAACAAGTGTAAATGCAATAATCTTATTGGGATAATCTTTAACTTCATCGAGTACTTTGTCGAGCTTTTTTAGGTCAGTGATGAATGGATATCGTCTATAATTGAATTGACCATTTGGAAATTGTGCACAAGCGGCTCCCATTAAATTAAATGCGGTATCACCGACGGAATCAGAAATCAAAATAATGTTCACTTCGTTGCTTTTGCTATTCATAATTTTTCCCCATGCTTTTAATGACTTTTCTTCAATTATAACAAGTTTGTACAAAAAGTGGTACTTGCTATTGACCATAGCACATCAGTTGGCTATAATTTAAATATATCGTAATGGTGTATTCGGTACGCCAAGAAATGGAAGGAGGGATCTCACATGGCTAAGACAATCGTTCACGAAAACGAGTCTATTGATGATGCTCTTCGTCGTTTTAAACGTTCCGTTTCTAGAAGTGGTACTTTACAAGAATACCGCAAGCGTGAATTCTACGAAAAGCCGAGCGTTCGCAGAAAGTTAAAATCTGAAGCTGCTCGTAAGCGTAGACATTATTGATTTTTGCAAAAAGCTCTCGATGGCCAAAGTACCTCGAGGGCTTTTTTGTCAGGGGAGGATAAACATGAGTTTAAGTGAACAGATCACAGATGAAATCAAAAAAGCGATGAA
>DICX01000078.1 GCA_002417825.1 Lactobacillus sp. UBA5815
TGATGACAATTTGGACATTCCATTTTTAACTCCTTAGTAACAGCTAATCAGCTGAGCTAATAACAGTTCTAATTTTTGAAACAGATTTTGTGAAGTTCCTGTATTTGAAATCACATAAGTTGCCAACACTGCCTTTTGAGACAAGGGCATCTGGCTCTTAATTCTTGCCATAGCCTGTTCACGATTCAAGTGATTACGAGTCATCAAGCGATTGATTTGAAGCTCCTGCGGCAACGTGATGAGCAGCGTCGCATCATAGCGTGCTTGCTGCTGATTTTCAAACAAGAGCGGTACATCAACGATACAAAGCCCCGAAGTGACTGCAGCCATTTCAATTCCGATCTGTTTCATGATTGCCGGATGATTCAACGCTTCCAATTTTCGGCGTGCATCAGGATGATGAAAAACATATTCACCCAATCGACGCCGATCAATCGTCAGATCTGGTTTGAAATAAGTTCGACCAAATAACGTTTCAATGTTTTGCCATCCAATCTGCCCCACGGCAAGTTGCTGATGTGCGATTCGATCTGCATCGATCACGTTGATGCCATGATTTTCAAAAAATCGATCTGCCGTTGATTTTCCTGTCGCGATGCCTCCGGTCAATCCCAAATAAAACGTCATCGAAACACCTCCTGACAATGCGGACAAAACGTCGTTCCTCTGCCTTGGACTTTGATCTTCACCAATACTGTACCGCAACGGCGACATTTTTGCCCAGATCGGCCATAAACAGCTAAAAAGTTTTGAAACTGACCTGCGTTTCCGTTCGCATCTGTATAGCTCCTGATGGTCGTCCCGCCTTTTTGAATCGCCAACGGTATGATTGCGTCGATCGTCTGCCACAGCGTACGAATTTGTTTCTTCGGCAATGATTTGGCACAGCTCAACGGATGTATCCGGCTGCGCCATAGAATTTCATCAACATAAATATTTCCGAGTCCGCAAACGACAGATTGTGCTAATAAAGTTGATTTGATGTTTCGTCGATGCCGTGACAATTCATTTTCAAAATAAGAAAAAATGAACGATGATGATCCCGGCTCAGGACCCAGTTTTTGCAATCCAGTCGTTTCAAATTCTGTTCCTGTCTTCACGAGCTGCATACGTCCAAATTTGCGGACATCAAGATATGCCAGCACACTTTCATCCGTGAACTTCCATAAAACATGCGTTGACTTGGACCATGATTTTGATTTATCGACAAGACGGAAATGGCCTTCCATCCGCAAATGTGAAACAACTGTCCAACCATTAGAAAATCGGAACAACAGATACTTGCCATAGCGTGAGAGGCCAAGGATTTTTTTGTCTTTTAACACTTGGCAAAACCGCACCGTATCCCCATCGATTATTTTGTCATATCGCACTTCGATCTTAGAGACTACCTTGCCCTTAATCAAAGGCTCAAGTGATCTTCTGACGTTTTCAACTTCTGGCAGCTCTGGCATCGTCTTATTTAGCTTCGTACCAATCATGTCCCCAATTTGAATCTGCAATCAAGGGAACATCGAGTTTGACGGCATTTTGCATGACGTTTGGTACGATTTTTTTGATGGTTTCAAGTTCATCTGCCGGAACATCAAATATTAATTCATCATGAATCTGAAGGATCATTTTTGTCTTAAGGTGTCGTTTATCAAGTTCATCCTGCATATTGATCATCGCGATTTTAATGATGTCTGCCGCACTTCCTTGAATAGGAGAATTGATTGCTGTACGTTCTGCAAATGTTCTCAAGTTGTAATTTTTAGCATGAATATCGGGTAAATATCGTCTCCGGTGCATGATCGTTTCCGTATAACCATTTTCGCGGGCAAATTTAACGGCCTGTGTCATGTACGTTTTGATTTGAGGATATTGCTCAAAATAATGGTCAATAAAAGTTTGCGCTTGCTTACGACTGATTCCCAAATTTTGTGACAGCCCGTAATCAGAAATACCATAAACGATACCAAAATTGACTGCTTTTGCGTGACGCCGTTGCAATGGTGTCACTTGATCCGGAGAATCTAAGTCAAAGATCTTCATCGCAGTATGGGCATGAATATCATAGCCTTCATTAAAAGCTTCTTGCATGTTTTGATCACCTGAAACATGCGCTAAAACACGAAGTTCAACTTGCGAGTAGTCGCATGAAAAAAGATAACCATCTTTTGACGTTGGCACAAAGGCTTTGCGAATCTTTTTCCCCTCTTCCAATCGAATCGGGATGTTTTGTAAGTTTGGATCAACCGATGATAAACGACCTGTTGCGGTCAACGTTTGCAGATAACGTGTATGGATCCTGCCATCCGGTTGAACGACATCAAGCAATCCTTTGATGTAAGTGGACTGCAATTTTGCGATTTGCCGATAATCTAAAATATTCGCCACGATCGGGCTCTTTAATCTTAATCGCGAAAGGACATCAACTGATGTTGAATAGCCAGTTTTAGTTTTCTTCAATGGTGGCAGTCCTAATTTTTCAAACAAAATATGGCCCAGCTGTTTAGGTGAATTCAAATTAAAAGTTTCACCAGCTTGCTGATAAATCTGTTGTTCCAAATCTGTCAAACGTGACGCTAGTTGACTTTCCATTGTAATCAAAACGGAGCGGTCAACTTTGACACCAGTCATTTCCATTTTTGATAAAACACGCGCAGTCGGCAATTCAATGGTATCAAACAAATCATCTTGCTCATGTGCTTTCAACATGGCTAATAGTTTGGGCTTCAAAGTTTGAATTGCGCGAACCTTATTAGCCAAGTGCTTTTCTAACACCTCATCTTCTGGCAGTTTTCGCTTTTTACCTTTGCCATAAACTTCTAAATCAGTTTGAACATCATCATCACCATAAAGATGAGCGACTTCACCCAAATCGTGACCATTATTCTCATTATTAATCAAATAAGAAGCTAAAAGCATGTCATAGTCGAAGCCGTGTGGTTCGATATTCAAGCGTGACAGCCCAACTAATGTTGGCTTCAGACCAAAAACATTTTTATGAATCTTAGGATTTTCCAGTATCGTTTTCAAGATCGGATCCTGTAAAAGGGTCATGTTTCGACTGACATAAAAACGTTGATTGATTTCCAGCGCAAAGCCGCTAAAATCAGCCAAATGATAATTTTCACCGAGCATTCCCAAGTAAAAGCTGATCTCATGATCATTAGAAATTTTCTTCAAACCAGACAATCGTTCAGCATCCAAGATTTGATAATCGATCTCAGCTTGTGGTTTTTCTTCAGAAGCTGCAGCATCAGGTTGTGGTAATTCAGATAAAAAGCGATTGAAATCGAGCTGCTCATAAAATGCCCTTAACTTTTCAAGGTCCACTGGACGCCGTTTCGTTTGTACCAAAGTCACCGTCAAAGGCGATTGACGATCAATTGTCGCTAACGTTTTAGCACGAAAGGCTTTATCCTTATCATTGACCAGATTTTCTTTTAATTTTGAAGGCTTAAAGTCATCCAAGTGCTGATAGAGATTTTCGACTGAATGGTATTTTTGAATCAAACGAGAAGCGGTCTTGGGACCAACTTTAGTCACACCAGGATAATTGTCTGAAGTGTCCCCCATCAATGCTTTCATGTCGATAAACTCAGTTGGCGTGACGCCATTAACTTCTTTCATGTGTTCAGGGGTATAAGCTTCAAGATCATTGACACCACGCCTTGTCACTAAAACGGTGACTTTTTCCGATGTCAATTGCGTTAGATCGCGATCTCCCGTGACGATCGTGACAGGCATCCCTGCTTCTTCGCCTTGTCGCGAAAGTGTCCCAATGATATCGTCTGCTTCATAGTCCACTAATTCATAACTCGTGATGCCCAAACAAGTCAACAGCTCACGAATAAATGGCAGCTGTTCAGAAAGTTCCGAAGGGGTTTTTTGCCGACCGCCTTTATAATCAGAAAATATCTTGGTTCGAAACGTGATTTTTCCTGCATCGAATGCGACTAAAACGTGCGTGAATTTTTCTTTCTTTAATAAAACATCCAGCATATTTTTGAATGCATAAACGGCGTTCGTATGCAGTCCTTGAGCATTCTTGAATTTATCAAGTTCGCGAAACAAGGCATAAAATGCACGAAAAGCAATCGAATTACCATCGACCAACAACAATTTATCTTGAGCCATTCCCGTCTCCTTCAATCAACAAAAAAAGCAGCCCCAAAGGTTGCTTCTATTTTACTCCTTATCAGGGAGGAAACTATTTAAGCAGTTTTTCAAAAGCAGTTTCATACTTTGAGATATCTCCGGCACCCATGAAAACAAAAACAGCATCTTGATTTTGCACAAGGTCTTGAATATTTTCCAAAGAAATAACTTCACTACCCGGAATTTGTTTCGTCAGATCAGAACTTGAAATATCACCAGAAGCTTCACGTGCTGAGCCAAAGATCGGTGTGACATAAGCACGATCGAAATCTTTTAAGATCTCAACGAATTGACTTGCAAATTTTTTCGTTCTTGAATAAGTATGTGGTTGAAAAATCGCGATTAACGTCCGTCCTGGGAATTTTTGCCGTGCAGCTTGCAATGTTGCTTTCATCTCAGTTGGATGGTGAGCATAATCATCGATCACGATTCGTTGACCAAAATCCTTTTCACTAAAGCGCCGTTTAGCACCCTTGTAAGTCAACAGACCTTTTTTCAAAGCGGCCATCGGTAATCCTTCTGTATGTGCAACACCGATTACAGCTAATGTATTCATGATGTTGTGATCACCAAAGAGATGTGTCGAAAAAGTACCGATTCCTTTTCCATGTGCTTTGACAGAAAAAGTCGTTCCGGTCGTTTCTTTGACCACCTGATAAGCTTGAAAATCATCACTGTCTTTAAAGCCATATGTATATTTAGGAATCGAGGTTGTGAGTTTGGCTAGCCGTGGATCGTCCCCCCACACAAACAAGGCTTTTTTCGTTTGATCTGCCGCAGATTGAAATGCGCGTTGTGTATCATTGATATCTTTAAAATAATCAGGATGATCGAAGTCAATGTTAGTCATGACTTGATAGTCAGGATGATAGGCCAAAAAGTGACGCCGATACTCGTCTGCTTCATAAACAAAAAACTTCGAATCAGCAACGCCTTTGCCTTCGCCGTCACCAATCAAATAAGAAGTTGGTGCAACCTCACCTAAAACATGACTCATCAAAGCAGTCGTTGAAGTTTTACCATGCGCCCCTGAAACTCCGATACTGGTATGCTGTTCAATGATTTGCTCAACTGTATCTGGGTAACTTTGCATCGGAATTCCCATTTTAAGCGCTGCAGCAACTTCAGGATTTTCTGATTTAAAAGCGTTTCCCTTGATGATGACTTGATCTTTATGAATGTTTTCTGCAGAAAAAGGCGCGATCTTAATTCCTTTTTTTTCTAATGGTGTTTGCGTAAACGTCTGTTTTTCAATATCGCTCCCAGAAACTTGGTAGCCTAAATCGGACATGATCAATGCCAACGACGCCATACCCGTTCCTTTAATCCCAATGAACCAATATTGTTTTGTCTTATCTAACATTTTAAACTCCACTATTCTTTCTGGCCAATATCAAGATAATTCGTTATTATCATACCATTTTTAGCAACAAAAAACCGCCATTGCTTTTGATTCTAACCCAAGCAATAGCGGCCTTTATTTAAAGTCGTCTAATTTCTATAGTGTAATCGTTCCATTAGCAAGCAGCTCATCGCATTTTTCAGGATCAAAAGCTTGACCAGGCTCAAACGATTGTGGCACAGCGAGAATACCACGCTTTTGTGGGGCATGAGGCAATCCCAACTCACGTGCAGAGCAGATCATGCCGTTAGAATCAACGCCACGCAAACTTCCTGGCCAAATTTGACTGCCATTTGGCATCAACGTTCCTGGTAAAGCTACGACGACATGCTGTCCTTGAGCAATATTAGGTGCGCCACAAACGATTTGTTGAAGCGTTGATTCACCAACATCGACCGTTGTGATCTTCAAGTGATCGGAATCTGGATGAGGAACGCAAGTTTTAACTTCTCCGTAGACGATCGTTGGCTGACTCACTGTCAGATCAGCTTCAAAACCAACAGATTCAAGTTTTTGATTTAGCGCTGCAATTTGAGTCCGTGTCAATTCAACTTGACCACTGAGCCATTTTCCATCATCAAAGAGGCGATCCACGTGAAAGAAATTATACCCGATCACTTTCCCGTTCTCATCTTCGATGCGCGTTACATCTGACTTAACCGTATACTGACTTAAACCATCGTCAGGACCTACAATCACGATCAACGTATGCGGATAACTTTTTTGATTAAAACTTGCGATCATTTCATTCCCCTTTGAATCAATTCAACTTCTTTAAAAAAGCTTCAACTTCTTCTTTTGTTTTACGATCTTTATTCACGAGTCGACCGATTTCTTGACCATCCCGATAAGCAACGAAACTGGGAATTCCAAAAATATTCAAAGTTTTTGCCAAATCGATCGAATGGTCACGATCAATATCGTAAAAAGCAATATCAGGAAAATCAGCTTCGATTTCAGGCAAAAATGGTTCTAAGAAATGGCAATCTGCGCACCAAGTTGCTGAAAAAAGCAGAACAGTCGTTCCCTTTTGAATCAATGGTTCTAATGCGTCTTGTGTTAAAGTTTCTATCTTTTTCATGGTTATACCTCGTTATAAATCGCACTTTTTACTTACTTTTTAAAAGTATAATAGACTTTCCACGTTCATCTTGCAACTTTAAGCTTTAAAAATGTGCGCGAAGCGCAAAGATTGGGTTGCCTTTTGCGGCAAATTTACGTTCATACTCAGTTTCAACGTTTTTAGCCAAGATTTCAGGCGAGCAATGATGCAAATCCAATGTCACAAAGTCAAAATGCATTGGAAAATTATTCAAACTTTGCAAACTATAAGCAAACAAGCCAGCATTGTCCGTCTTAAATGCCAAACAACCCTTTTCCTTTAAAACAATCTGGTATTTTGCCAAAAATCCAGCCGAGGTCAAACGACGTTTTTCATGACGTGCTTTGGGCCAAGGATCACTAAAATTCAAATAAATGATGTCTGCACATTTTCCCGGAAAGAAATGATCCAAATCGATGGCATTACCAGCTAAAAGTTGTAAATTATCTAAATTTTCTTGTAATTTTGTTCTTAAGATCATTCCTGCAGCTGTCGTTTGCAACTCGATCCCTACAAAATTCATCTCTGGATGTTCACGTGCTAGCGTCGTGATGAAACGTCCTTTTCCAGAGCCGATTTCAATCGCCAATGGTCGGCTAAAATCAGAAAAACGTGTTGTCCAATCTATCTTTTTCAATGGATCTGGTTCATTCAAGATACTTTCAGGATGTTCTTGAACCAATTTGATTGCCCAAGGTTTGTTTCTTAACCTCATCGAAAACCTCTTCTTTCATTATTAAAAGTGACGCTTTTTTTCGATTTTTGCAACTCGTATTGGCAAATAAATATAAATCACACCTAAAAGCCAAAGCAAAAGCAATCCGCCTGAGAGCAATACGATTCGCCAATTCAGAAAAATCAAAAACCAGAACAAAACGAGCAGAAACCATTGCAACAACAAAACTGATTTTAACACATCGAGCAGCTCGCGACCCCTGTTTCTTGTCGAAATTGGTTGTGAGCGGTACATCAGATCACGATCGAATTCAAAAATCAGTGGCAGTAACTGCTCAACCGTCAATAATAGCACTAACATGTCTAAACCAAGTCCCCACTGCCAAGAACCAGAAATCCAGGCAATGAGTACTGCAAAAACGGTCATTCGAAAAACCAGGTTCGCATATTCCGGATTGCGTAATAAAGCACGACGATACAAGAACGTATTCGGTGTTTCTCTGCTAAGCTGACGCGGCAATAAGATATCCCAAGCATGACGGCGTTTGATCACAGGGGCTTGTTCTTCAACGTCTGTAAAAAGACCATAAAATTCATAAACGCGATGTTTACGCTTCTTTTCATGCTGAACAGCTTTCAACCAATCAAAGCGCCCCAACACCAAACCTTGTTTACGTTGAAAGAAGACATATCCCAATAAAGCAAACAAACCTAAAATTGAGAGCCAAAAATTGCTATAACAACATAAAATCAAGAAAATCAAGCTGATCAGTGGAAGCAGCCAAAACCTGACCGACTTTGAAAAACTGAACGCTTGTATTTTTTCTAATATCACATCATATTTTAAAGCCAACAAACCTAAGACGAGCACCGCATACCGTGCAATGGGTATCTCAGCTTTAACCCCTGCAAATGGGAAGATCAAGCCGGCTCCCAATAAAATCATCATCATTGGAAAGATCAAGCTGTAACGCAGCATAGGAATCAAATATGACGTCAAATCATGATCTTGCGGAAACAGAAATTGGCGATCAGCTGATTCCAACAAGGTCACGGCATCACCTAACCCCAAAAGTAAAAACAAGATCAAGATGATCAGTGGTTTGTAAAACCATAAGTTCATCGGCAATCGCTTTAACAGCATCATATAAGCGAATAAGGCAGCACCCATCAAGAAAAACAAGGCCAAAACGAAGAAATCATTAAAAACTAAGGCCAAATATCGCATGCTTTGTTTGGTGTTTCGCTGAAGCCGTTTTTGCGCTAATGTCCTCATCTTATGTGCTCCTGACTCAAGATATGATAAAGTTGAGCAAAGTCATCTTGCCGAGTCAAATGATAGTGCTGTTGGATTTGGCTCAAATCGCCACAAAATTCTATCGTCCCATGATTCAGAATTGCAAATTTATCGACGACATCCTTAACCTGCGCCAGATCATGGGTCGTCATCAAAATCATCTTGCCGTCATTTCTTAATTGCGTCAAAGCATTCAAAAGAACCTCAGCCGCCAAAGGATCGAGTCCCGTAAAAGGTTCATCTATCAGCAGTAATGCAGGTTGCGCCAAAAGACTTGCGGTGATCATCACCTTCTGCTGCATTCCTTTTGAAAAATGAATCGGTAGCCAATCTTCTTTTCCTTCTAATCGAAAAGCTTTTAAGAATTGTTCGGCATATGGCCAAGCTTTTTTTTCATCTAAGCCATAAGCCAACATCGTGAGTTGTAAATGTTCCTTTAAGGTAAGCTCAGGATAGATTGCCGGTGTTTCTGGAATATAACCGATTTGCCGCTTGAACGCTGTCGGGTTTTCACTCAAGTTCAAGCCGTTCAATTCGATTTTTCCCTTCATCGGCTGGATCAAGCCTAAAAGATGCTTGATCGTCGTTGATTTTCCGGCACCATTCAATCCGATGAGCCCTAATACTTCGCCTTCTTGCAAGGTCAAATCAAGATCATGGAGAATCGGAACATTGGCATATCCGCCAGTTAAATGTGTGATGACTAATGACATGTTGTTGTGGCTCCTTATCGAAAAAACTTCTTTACTATGATAGCATGAACAGTGAAAGTTATTGAAACAATTCATTCACGGAAAGGGTTGATCAAAATGACCACGTTCGATCCAAATTGTCTATTTTGCAAAATCATCCAAGGAGAAGTTCCAAGCTACACGGTCTTCGAAAACAGTGACGTCAAAGCCTTTTTAGATCTTTCACAGATCACGAAGGGACACGTTTTGATGGTACCTAAAAAGCATCTCGTCAATCTATTTGATTATACGTCAGAAGACGCCAAACGTTTTCTACGCTACATTCCAGAGATCGCACAGGCAATCAAAGCTTCTGATCCTCATATTTTAGGAATGAATGTTGCCGTCAATAACGGCGAGATTGCAGGCCAAGTCATCATGCACTCCCATGTTCATTTCATTCCACGCTATTCAAAGTCAGAAGATGGCTTAACGTTAAAAGGAACGAATCATGCTGCCGATTACGATGAAGCTGCATATCAAAATGTGGCAAACCGCATTAAGCAACAGTTTTGACTGATCATAGATAGATCACTGAGGTTAACCCAATGAAAGCATTTCACTTAGGCGTTTTAACTGGAAGTCTAGCTGCATTAATCTTGGCATTCTTACCAGCTGCCAAAACAGAGAAGACGATTGGTCAAACGTTCAAAAAAAGCAGCCAGCGTTTTTATCAAGCCAGCCTTGAATGGACTTCACAAGTCAAAAAAACACAGGAGGCTTCTAAACGTTTAGCTGACACATTGCCTGCGATGCAGGAAAACTTAAAGCAACTCGAATCAAGCCTTGAAAATGGTCAACGTGTCTTGAACCGCAGAGTGACTGACTTGCAACGCCATGCGTCACGTTTGAAACCATCTGAATCTGATTCGGCAAAAAGTTTTAAGAAAGTTTGATTATTTTGTGAAGATCTAATTTTTATAGCCTATCATCAGATCCTTTATGGTAATATTGGTGAGTAATCAAGAAAGGGATGTGTGCAGATTTTAATGAATAAATATATCAAGAAAAGTGCCGCGCTTTTGGTTGTGATCGGACTAGCTGCAACGGCAACCGCTTGTTCAAATAATGATGCGACCGTTGCCAACTATAAGGGTGGTAAGATCACTCAAAGTCAGTACTATAATAAAATGAAGAAGTCACAAGCAGGTCAATCAACCCTTGCGAACATGATTATTAGTAAGACTTTGGAACAGCAATATGGCAAGAAAGTCTCGCAAAAGAAAGTCAATAAACAGTACAATACTTATAAAAAGCAATACGGGACACAGTTTTCTTCCGTCTTACAACAAAATGGGATGACAGCGTCTACTTTCAAAGACAACTTAAAAACAAGCTTATTATCCGAAGCTGCTTTAAAGGATATCAAGAAGATCACTCCTGCTCAAGAAAGTAAAGCTTGGAAGAGTTATCAGCCTAAAGTAACGGTTCAACATATTTTAGTTGCTAAAAAAGCGACCGCTGAACAAGTCATCAAAGATTTAGAAGCAGGACAAAGCTTCAAGTCTCTAGCTGCAAAATACTCAACCGATACTTCAACTAAGAAGAATGCCGGTAAACTTCCTGTATTTGACTCAACTGATACAAGTCTCGATTCAACGTTCAAAACAGCTGCTTTCAAATTGAAGACCGGCGAATATACTAAGACACCTGTCAAAACACAATATGGCTATCACGTCATCAAAATGATCAAGCACCCATCTAAGGGTAGCTTCAAGTCACATAAAAAAGAAATCGACAAGCAGATTTATGCTTCGATGGCGCAAGATCAAACGACCATGCAAAGTGTGATTTCAATCGTATTGAAACGTGCTGACGTTCATATTAAAGACACTTATCTTAAGAACGCAAACATTTTATCTTCTTATGTTTCAAGTTCATCAAGCTCATCAAGTAAATAATTTTAGCTTTACTTTAAAATCAAAAAAACATCAAACGCTGATCACGTTTGATGCTTTTTTATTCTTATTTTTGTTCTTTAATGATATAAATTGGCCGATGTTTTACTTGCAGATAAATGCGACCGATATACTTGCCTAAGATGCCGATACAAAGTAATTGCAAGCCACCCAAAAGCAGCAAGATGCTGATCAACGAAGCCCAGCCAAAAATACTAGATGATGGAACGAAGATTCGTCGCAAAATAACAAAAATGATTCCTAAAATCGATAAAACAAATGAGGTCGTCCCAATCCAAACGGCTAAGTCGAGCGGTACTTGTGAGAAATCGGCAATGCCATCGGCGGCATATCTAAACAATTTCCAAGTCGTCCAACCAGTTTTTCCAGCGATCCTTTCTTGATAGTGATATTCTAAATATTTTGTTTTAAAACCGACCCAACTAAAAATTCCTTTTGAGAAGCGATTATATTCTGTCAACGACAAAACCGCTTCAACCATTTGACTTGTCATCATGCGATAATCTCGAGCACCAGAAACGATCTTTGTATTCGAAATTTGATTGATAAAATGATAAAATCGATCACTCAGAAAAGCCTTGATCCGGCTTTCACCGCTTCGATCAATACGTCTTGTCGCCACACAATCATAATCCTGAGTTTTAAGCAATTGATACATTTTAGGCAAATATTCAGGAGGATCCTGCAAATCGACATCCATCACGACGACATAATCTGCTTTTTGTGCCCTTAGGCCTGCATAAAGCGCCGCTTCTTTTCCAAAATTACGAGAAAAAGAAATGTAATGCACACGTTGCGGCACACTTTCATGAAGCTGCCGCAATTTCAAAAGCGTGCCATCACTCGACCCATCGTTGATGAACCAATACTGTGTCTTAAGCTCAGGGAGCTGTCTCAACACTTTTTCGACAGCTGGATAAAATATTGGGATAGCTTCCTCTTCATTGTAACAAGGCACAATAATCGCTAACGTTCCCATAAATTCTCCTAAAAAGTTTCAATCAAGGCGGCATCCTGTCTTAATCACTCTATCGGCGGAACGTCAATCCTTTGTTGATTCCAAACTGTAAAATTGTTGCAACCAAAGTCGCGCAAATTTTGACAACAAGTTTATTATAGCCCAAAAGTTGAACGAACAAAAAAAGCATCAGTGTCGTAAATAGTGTCGTGACTTGTCCAACCAAATAATATTTGATGAACCGCTTGAACCAATGATCTTTGACCTTAAAAGTCCAAAAACGGTTCATAAAGAAATTATGAATCAAGGCACAGCTGGAACTGATGAAATTTGCCCATTTAAGCGTTACTCCCAAGTAGGACAATCCCTCAAAAAAGCCAAAATCGATCCCTAACCCGACGATACCGATGATCCCATACTTGATCAATTGTTGAAAAGACGCTTGATGAACGGCTACACGTAATCTCTGATGATTCGCCATAATCGTTCTACTCCAAATTTGGCAATCGCGTTAAAGCTTCGTCTTTTTTAGGACGATAAAAACGACGATCTTGTTGCGCTCTGACTGCTGTCGTAAAATGTCCGGGTTCTGTTTTTTGCAACGAATTCGTAATCGCGTAAACTGCCGCGTCCAAATCGTCAATCCGATGCAGCAATTCCGCCTCTAAAAGTGCTGGCTGTTTCGGAGAACCATAAGATAACTGGCCATGATGACTCAGAACCATATGACGCAACAGCAACAAGTCCTCAGAAGTTAAATCCAAATTCAAAGTCTGTGCAGCCAAAACAATCTGTTCATCGATCAGAACCAAATGACCGACCAGATTTCCTTCACGCGTATATTCTGTTGCAACAGGACCGGACAGTTCAATGACTTTCCCCATATCATGTAAAATGCAACCTGCATAAAGAAGGGATCGATTTACTTGAGGGTAAACATCACAAAGGCCCTGGGCGTCTTTTAGCATCGTCACAGTGTGAAAAGCCAATCCACCTTTCAACGCATGGTGATTACTCCGACCAGCTGGATAACTAAAAAAGCGTTTTTGCCATTTTTTAAGCAAATAAGCCGTGATTTGATGCCAAATTGGATTTTCGATTGTATCGAGCCGTTGAGTGATTTCCGACATCATCTCTTCAGCTAAATACGGGGCACTTTTGACAAATTGACTAAGGTCATAACCTTCATTAGGACCTACGACACGCAATGCATAAACTTTGATTTGCGGATGCCCTTGATATTCTTGCCGTTGACCGTTTAATTCGACAATCGTTCCTCGTGTGACATCAGCTAAATCTTGATCGCTTGCCCCCCAAAAATTACCACTGATCTGACCACTGCTGTCTCCCAATTCCAAGCGCAAATACGGTTTGCCTTTTTTTGTCGATCTGACTTGTGCTTCGACAACGGCAACAACGATATCCAATTCTTCACGATCGTGATATTCCATTAATTTTCTGATCATCATTTTTCCTTTGTGACAAAAAGTATGGGATTTTGACCCAATGTTTTAACGAGCTGCTGTCTCGCCGTAAAAATCAGGACTTGATTGGTTTTAATGATTTCCTGCATCAATTGACGGATATTTACCACACGTTCATCGTCAAAGTCAACGAACGCATCATCGATTAAAACTGGCAAATCGATCTGATCCGAAATTTGTTGAATGAATGCAAATTTTAACGCGAAATACAATTGTTCTGCAGTACCGCGTGACAAGTATTCAACCGGAATGAAACTACCATCAGATCGCTCAACACCGATTTTCTTATCAAATTGAATGTTCAAATAACGATGGGCTGTCAATAAAGTCAAAAAGCGATTCGCTTGTTTTGCCATTTTAGGGAAGCGATCATTGGAAGCCAAGTCTAATCCACGTGTCAGCCATTGGCTGGTCATTGCATCCGACAAATAATCACTGACTGCGTTCAGCAATTCGGTCTGAGTATTCGCAAGCTCTTGCCGATCGATAAAAAGCCGATCAGAATCTGCCAGACGACGCTGTTCTACAACCAATTCCGCTATCCGATTTTGGCATTGACTGATTTCTTTCCTGTCGTTTTCCAAACGGTTTTGTAACTCTTGACGTTGTGTCAGCAATGCCTGATCGTCAGAGATCGTATGTTTTTGCCACAGTTCAAAGTCATCGCCCAAGCTGTCTTGAATCGCTCTCATTTGTTCTTGGAGTTTTTGCTGAAACACCACTTGATCATGTAACTTTTGATAAGCCACCATATCTGTCACATGAGCTTGATTCAAAGCTTCTTGAAATTTTAATTTCTCTTGTGCCAAGGCTATTTTTTCTTGTGTCAGTTGCGTCTCTTGGTCAGAAAGAAATTGTGCGTTTAATTTGATTTCATCTTGTTTTTTGGCTAAATCGTCAAATCGATCAAGAACAGCATCAAAATCTGAACTTTGCAACATTCCTGTCGCCGCATGCATCTCATCTGCCAAGCGCGCCATTTGCGTCAAAATCTGTGTTTTCTTTTCAGCAAGTTGCTGGTTTTCATGTACCTTGAGCAAGTATGCCTGTAAAGCTGAAAACGATTCTTGTGTGAGCTGATTGGGAGACACATGATAGGTTTGCTGAAAATTGCTTGTTTCTGCGGCTTCTTGTGCTTTTTTCTTAGCTGCTTCTTGTTGGCTGGTTTTGCGTTTCTGATTTTCCTGCCACTCAACCGCAAGAAAGCCCAACACTCCCATAGCCAAAACGAACCAACCCCATGACTGATGAACCAATCCCAAAATCAATCCAATAAGACCAATGATGCCAGTTAAAAGGCCTAAATTTGAATGTACTGCCTTAACGTCATTTTTTTCAGCTGATGCTTCTTGAGGACGATCCTGCCACACTTGCTTCATATGCTGACGCGTTTCAGGATCTAATTGTGCTAATGGTATGATTTCTGGAAAAGTTTGCGTCAGGCTGTCGATCTCACCTTTAAGTTGGGATTG
>DICX01000038.1 GCA_002417825.1 Lactobacillus sp. UBA5815
AAAAAAATAGGAGGATAATTCATGTCAGTTAAGATTCGTATGCACCGTATGGGCGCAAAAAGAAAGCCATTTTACCGTTTAGTCGTTGCAGATTCAAGAATGCCTCGTGATGGTCGTTTTATTGAAGAAGTCGGCTATTACAATCCAACTTCTCAACCTAAAACACTTAAGTTGGATGAAGACAAAATTTTTGATTGGCTGCAAAAAGGTGCTCAACCTTCAGAAACAGTTAAGAGCTTGCTTTCAGGCGCTGGGATCATGAAAAAGTACCATGACGCAAAATACAATAAGTAATCACTCTTGAAGTTTGGCGCAGATGCATTGCACCAAACTTTTTCTTTGAGTCAGTACGTGAGGTACAGGTGATATGTTGTATTACGATGTGGCAAGAATTTTAACGACACATGGACTTCAAGGTGAAGTCAAAGTTGATGTGATTACTGATTTTCCTGATCAAAGGTTTGCAAAAGGTGCAACGCTTTTTTGTAAAGACCATCTTGAACAAAAATTGACCGTCAGAAATGCGCGCCCATTTCAAAAGTTTTGGCTCGTTCAATTTGATGAAATTGAATCTGTCGAACAAGCAAAAACATTGTTGCAAGAAGTACTAGTGGTTGAAGACATTGACCAGCAAAACCTTCCCCAAGGCACGTATTACTATCATGAACTCCTTGGTGCGGAAATTTTAGACGAAGCGACGCATGTGTCATATGGGACATTACAGGACATTGAAGCTCCGGGAGCAAATGACATTTGGCAAGTCGTTTCCAAAGATGGGACATCATTTTGGCTTCCCAACATTTCGACTGTCGTTAAGCGAATTGACCTTGATGATCATAAAATTTATGTCCATTTGTTGGAAGGGCTTCGCGATGAAAATTAATGTTTTGACACTGTTTCCTGAGATGTTCGATGCGTTGAAAACCTCAATGTTGGGACGTGCGATGGAAAAGGGATTAATCGATCTTAATCTGGTTAATTTTCGCGATTTTACTTATGACGTGCATCATCATGTCGATGATGCACCGTATGGTGGTGGTGCAGGAATGGTTTTGCAGATCAAACCCATCAAGTTAGCACTGGATTCATTATCAAAAACGGGCAAAATCGTCATCACCGCGCCACAAGGACAGACATTCACACAGAAGACTGCACAACGTTGGTCAAATGAATCTGAATTGACGTTTATTTGTGGTCATTATGAAGGTTTTGATCATCGTGTCTATGACTTAGCAGATGAAGTTGTTTCAATTGGCGACTATGTTTTAACCGGTGGTGAATTGCCAACGATGAGTATGATCGATGCCACGAGCCGATTGATTCCAGGCGTTTTGGGAAATGCCATGTCTCCTAAGGAGGAGTCATTCAGCGATGGTCTTCTAGAATATCCGCAATATACACGTCCGGCTGATTTTGAGGGGCAAAAAGTACCTGAAATCTTGCTATCTGGGAATCATGAAAAGATTGCTTATTGGCGCCATCAGCAGGCATTGTCGACGACACTGCATTTTCGCCCCGATTTATTGCGTCACCGCCAGTTATCAGATGAAGAAAAGAAAATGCTTGCTGATCTTGAACGCTTATCATAAGCTTGAAAAGCTTCTTTACTTTATTGACAAGGTTTGGTAAGATGTTACCGTATGTTTTTAGAAGCATTTAGTAAAAGGGGTGTTCCGCTGACCAATGATTGTCATGAATGCCGAAGAAGGAGAAAAAATGGATCCATTAATTCAAGCTTTAACTAAAGATCAATTACGTGACGATATTCCTGAATTTCGAGCAGGTGATACTGTTCGTGTTCATGTTCGTGTCGTTGAAGGCACACATGAACGTATTCAGCTTTTTGAAGGTGTCGTTATCAAAAAGAAGGGTGCTGGGATCGGTGCCGCCTACACTGTTCGTAAAATTTCAAGTGGTGTCGGTGTTGAACGGACTTTCCCAGTGAATGATCCACGTGTTGCTAAAGTGGAAGTCATTCGTCATGGTCGTGTTCGTCGTGCTAAACTTTACTACTTGCGTTCACGTCATGGTAAAGCTGCAAGAATTCAAGAAGATCGTCGTTAAGACTCAAAAATATTCATCAAAAAAGGAGCTGCACCTTGCAGCCCCTTTTTTGATGAATAAAATAATGACATAAATCATCTTTAAACGATAAGATGCCGATATAATCCGACTACTTTTCCCAGAATCGTCACTTTTTTAAGTAGGATAGGTGACATTTGATCATTTTCAGGTTGAAGTCTAAAATGCCCTTTTTCTTTATAGAAGCGTTTTACGGTTGCCTCGTCGTCTTCCGTCATAGCAACGACGATTTCACCATTGTTTGCACTACTTTGTTTGCGAACAATGACATCGTCACCGTTCAGAATGCCGGCATTGACCATACTTTCACCGTGGACATGCAACATAAAAAGATCATCACTTTCATGTCTTAAGTCAGGTGGCACAGGGAAATAGTCAGTCACATCTTCAACTGCCAAGATCGGTTGTCCTGCAGTGACGACGCCGACCATCGGAATTTGATCCGACTTGATACCAAGCTCGGCAAGTCCTTTTTTGGTGATTTCAATGGCGCGAGGTTTGCTGGCGTCTTTGATCAGCAGGCCTTTGCGTTCTAAGCGCGCTAAGTGTCCGTGAACGGTTGAAGTGGATGAAAGATTGACCGCATTGCAAATCTCGCGTACAGTAGGAGGGAAGCCGCGGTTAGTCACGGTATCATAGATAAATTGTAAAATTTCAAGTTGTTTTGAATCATGAATTTCAGTCATAGTTGTCTCCCATTCTTGATTTAAGTGTATCAAAACCTTATGAGACAAGCAAACAAACGTCTGAATCAAAGAAACTTTTTTTATGACTACAATTATTGTAAAATAAAAATTTAGTGAGGTAATTGAAGTGGATCAAGAAGAACAAAAAATTTTAAACCGAATCAATGAGTTGTATCACTTAAAACAAACGCGCGGTTTGACAGAAGCAGAGAAAGCAGAACGCAAAGAGTTGCATGCCAAGTACATTAAAATATTTCGTGCCGGTTTTAAGCAAGAACTGGAGGATACCGTTATTTTTGACAAAAATGGTCATGAGGTGACTTCGGCTAAAGCAAAAGCAGTACAACGGCGTCGCGGGTTAAGAAAAGATTGATTTGGACTTTTAAAAAAAACTTAAATAAGGTAAGATATGGTTTGTTTATAACAGGAGGTTTTTCAGAATGAATTTAGGATTAGCGATTTTGTTGATCGTTGTGGCATTGTTGGTTGGCTTAACGGGAGGCTTTTTTGGTGCTCGTGCTTATATGAAAAAATATTTCCAAGATAACCCTCCTATCAGTGAGGATATGATTGCGGCAATGATGGCGCAAATGGGTCAAAAACCATCTGCGAAAAAGTTGAATCAAGTCATGAATACGATGAAGATGCAACAAAAAAAAGCCAGCAAGTAAAATCCAGCATTGAAATCAAGAGGGAAGTGGGGAATTATACCGCTCCCTTTTTTTAGTAACAGAATGATGAGGTGAACAATGGGCATTTTCAAAAAATTGAATTGGTTTTTCCGCCAAGAGAAAAGGCTGTATGCAATCGGTATCAGTGTTTTGATTTTGACGGCTTTTGCCAATTTGGTCCCACCACGAATTTTAGGTC
>DICX01000016.1 GCA_002417825.1 Lactobacillus sp. UBA5815
GGTCATAGTGATCTCTCGATTTCTGATTTTTAAATTTAAATTAATTAAACTTTATCACAAAGCATTAATAAAAAAATACTTTTTATAATTTCTATCAAATCGGCGATCAAGATACACATGTTTTATGGCAAATTTTTTGAAATACTTGGTACTTGTTTGAATGAACTTGAATCCCTTGAGGTGGCAGCTTTTTCTTGCTATAATAATATAAAAGATTAGAAGTAGCCACGTTATGATTATTCAGCGAGTCCGTGTTGATGTGAGATGGGCAGGTCTTGTGGCAAAAGCGTGTCTAGTTTTTAATTGAAGATCAAAGCGGATGAAATCATCAAGAAGAGTGGTACCGCGGGAAATTCTCGTCTCTTTCAACTCAATGGAGTTGAAAGAGATTTTTTAAATGGAAAAAATGAGGTGTTGTCAATGAATTTTAAACAACGAGTCATTACAGATTTGCAGGCGCATGTCGCGTTATCTGAAGAACAGATTGCATCACTGATCGAGCGTCCAAAGAATGCCAAGTTAGGTGATTATGCGTTTCCTGTTTTCGCATTAGCAAAAATCGAACATAAAAATCCTGTCGTGATCGCACGTGATCTTGCGGAAAAACTATCTGATCCTGCATTTTCGCAAATTCAAGCGGTAGGCCCTTATGTCAATTTTTTGATTGCTCACGATTGCTTGGTCTCTGAAACACTGCACGAAGTCTTGACTCAACAAACCGCTTATGGCACGCAGCATATCGGCAGTGGCAACGTACCGATCGATATGTCCAGCCCGAACATTGCCAAACCTATGTCGATGGGACATCTCAGATCAACAATGATCGGCAACGCCATCGCTAATATTTTGACCAAAGTGGGCTATACGCCGATCAAGATCAACTATTTAGGCGATTGGGGCACGCAATTTGGAAAATTGATTTATGCCTATAAGACTTGGGGGGATGAAGAAGCCGTCAAACGTGATCCAATCAATACTTTGGTCAAGTATTACGTTGAATTTCATCAAAAAGCAGAGCAAGATCCCAGCTTAGATGCACAAGGACGTGCTTGGTTCAAAAAATTAGAGAGTGGCGACAAAGAAGCTTTGTATCTGTGGCGTTGGTTCCGGGATGCTTCTTTAAAGGAGTTCAAACGAATCTATGGTGAACTGGATGTTCATTTTGATTCAATCACTGGTGAAAGCGACTTTAATGACAAGATGACGCCGATCATCTCCCAGCTTGAAGATAAGCACCTTCTTAAAACGTCTCAAGGCGCTAAGATCGTTGATTTAGGCGAAGATCAAAATCCAGCTTTGATTCAAAAATCTGATGGCGCCAGTCTTTACATAACGCGTGATCTTGCTGCAGCGATTTACCGAAAGCAAAAATATGATTTCGTGATGTCACTTTATGTCGTCGGCAATGAACAAGGTGAACATTTCACACAGCTAAAGGCCGTTTTAAAACTGATGGGTTATGATTGGTCAGATCAAATTCATCATATTCCTTTTGGCTTGATTACCAGTGGTGGTAAAAAATTGTCGACACGCAAAGGCAACATCATCATGCTCGATAAAGTTCTTAAAGATGCCGTTAGTCTTGCCCATGAACAAATTGCAGTGAAAAATCCTGACTTGGAGAACGCTGATCAAGTTGCTCATGATGTTGGTGTTGGTGCCGTTGTTTTTCATGACTTGAAGAATGAACGTCTCGATAATTTCGATTTCGATTTGAAGGAAGTCGTTCGGTTTGAAGGGGATACCGGCCCTTATGTGCAATACACGAATGCAAGAGCACAGTCGATCTTACGCAAAGCCAAGAAGCCGATTGAATTGACTTCACTTGCTTTGACAGATGATGCAGCGTTTTCGGTTGCCAAAGATTTAGCTGAGTTTCCAGAAATCATCAAAAAGAGTGCAGAACGATTTGAGCCATCTGTTATTGCTAAATTTGCACTTAATTTAGCCAAAAAATTCAATAAATATTATGCCAAAGTTAAAATCCTATCTGATGATGACCAATTGAACGCACGCTTGGCTCTAGTTAGTGCGACATCCCTTGTTCTGACCGAAAGTTTGCGGCTCCTCGGCGTTCATGCACCGCAAAGAATGTAATCTTTTCTAGCAAGCGCTATCACTTCTCAATTAGACTTGTTCACTTTTTAATTTGTGAGTACAATAATCTTGTAGGTGAATTAGGAGGTAATTTAATGTCAGTATTTGTAAATGGTAATGCCATTTTTGACGCTGCTCGTAAGGGCCATTATGCAGTTGGTGCGTTCAACACCAACAACTTGGAATGGACACGGGCAATTTTGGAAGCCGCAAAAGAAACAAAAACGCCATTGTTGATTCAAGTTTCAATGGGCGCTGCAAAATACATGGGTGATTATGCCAGTGTCAAGCATCTGGTTGAAGATGAAATGCGTGTGATGAACATCACGGTTCCAGTCATCATGCATCTTGATCATGGAAATTATGAAGCTGCTAAAGCATGTATCAAAGCAGGTTATTCTTCTGTCATGTTCGATGGTCATGATTTGCCTTTCGAAGAGAATTTGACTAAAACAAAAGAAATCGTCAAATTGGCACATGAGCGTGGAATCTCTGTTGAAGCCGAAGTTGGTTCGATCGGTGGTACAGAAGACGGCATAACAGGTGAAGGCGAGTTGGCAAGCGTTTCAGATGCCAAAGCTTTTGCAGATGCTGGCGTTGATTATCTGGCTTGTGGTATCGGCAACATCCATGGAGTATATCCTGAAAACTGGAAAGGTCTTCATTTCGATCGCTTGAAGGAGATTGCTGCAGCCATTGATACTCCTTTAGTTTTGCATGGTGGTTCAGGAATTCCTAAGGAACAAGTTCAAAAAGCAGTTAAACTTGGAATTTCTAAAGTCAACATCAACACTGAGAATCAGTTGGCTTTCGCAAAAGCCACACGGGCTTATATCGAAGCTGGCAAAGATGAGGACAAGTTGGCAAAAGGCTATGACCCGCGTAAATTACTCGCACCAGGGACACAAGCTATTGCGGATACGGTTAAAGAAATCATTGGTTGGTTAGGGACACCTTCAATCAAGGATTAAGTTGAAATCAATTAAAAAAGCGCTGGTCGTTAACCAGCGCTTTTTTAATGATCAAAGTCAGGCAATGTGATGGTTTTAGGATCAAATTGAAAAGGCGGCTTGAAAGTTAAACGAAAAGCAGTCAAAGCCAATCGTTGTCCTACTTTATAGTTAGGATTATAGAGTGGATCTCCTAAAATGGGATTATTTTTGGCAGCTAAATGAACGCGAATTTGATGTGTCCTTCCCGTTTCAAGCGTGATTTTCAACCAAGCTATTCGATCATTTTGAGAAAGGACAGCATAGTGAGTGACTGCGGGGTATCCAGCGACTGTGACACATCTTTTTCGTGGATCAGTGGGATCTTGACTAATTGGTTCGGAAATCGTACCAAAAGGCTTCAATTCTTCTGATCTTCCTTTTTCAACACAGGCAATGTATTCACGATTCAAGGTCTTATCGACTAATTGACGGTTTAAAAGCGGGACGACGACAGGATTTTTGGCAACAAGGAGCAGTCCGCGTGTCAACATGTCCAGTCGATGTGTAATATAAGGGTGGTAACCAAGGTAAGTCGTACAATCGTTAAGGGCTGTATTGGTTTCATTTTCATTAGGATGTGTTTTTTGCCCAGCAGGTTTATCGATGATCAAAACATTATCATCTTCGTAAACTACTTGTGGCTGATGGCCACTTGCCAAATAGTCATGCTGTTGCGATGCAACATGATCAAAGCATAACGTGACTTGATCTTCAGGAAGCACGAATTGATTGAACGAACGATAATGACCGTTGATCGTGATCTTTTTTCCGATACGTAAAAAATGTCGCCATTTTCGTGGGATGTTCAACGTTCTTAAGAGGTCTGATACGGTGCGCTTAGGCTGATCGTCCGGATAGATGAATTTGAATGAATAAACTGTCATGATCATAAAGCTTCCTTAACTTAAAAGGTCGTGTTATCAATAAAGCACATGAATATGCTAAAATCAAGATAAATTTGGTAAGGAGTCTGAGGCAATGCCAGAAAGAGAAAGGCAACCGCAACGGCGGAAAGAGCAAACAGACAACGTACTCAAGCGCTTTAATCAGCGCTTTCAAATCGTGCGTTGGCTTATTTTGATCGCGCTTGTGCTGATTTTATTGACTTGCAGTTATTATACGATCAAGGTCAAAACCTCGAATATTTCGACGTTGAAAGCTTCATTGTCGACGACCACGACGATTTACGATGACCAAGATCAAAAAGCAGGATCGCTGTATTCACAAAAAGGAACATTCGTTCCGTTGAGTCAGATTTCGCCAGATTTGCAAAACGCAGTGATTTCAACTGAAGATCGCACTTTTTATACCAATCCGGGTTTTAGCATCAAGGGTATGGCGCGAGCAGCCATCATGTCATTGATTCATCATGGAATCGTTGGCGGTGGTTCGACTTTGACCCAACAACTCGCCAAAAATGCACTTTTAACGCAGGAGCAGACGTTTTCCCGCAAACTTGAGGAACTCTTTTTTGCGATTGAAATCAATCATGTCTATTCTAAAAAAGACATTTTGACGATGTATTTGAACAATGCGTATTTTGGAAATGGGGTTTGGGGCGTTCAAGATGCTTCACGAAAGTATTTTGGCTGCAATGCGAATGAACTTTCATTGAGCCAAGCAGCAACTTTGGCAGGAATGCTCCGCTCACCGAGTTTTTACAATCCAATCGATCATATGCATAATGCTGTAGCACGCCGAAACGTTGTTTTAGGCTTGATGGTCACTAATCAAAAAATAACGGAAAAGCAATCACGATCGGCACGTACCGTAGGATTGACGCTCAAAGACACCTTTACCCAAGAAAATGGTTATCGCTATCCTTATTTCTTTGATGCAGTAATCGACGAAGCTATTGAGCGCTATGGCCTGACTGAAGAAGATGTGATGAACAAGGGATTGAAGATCTATACGACGTTGGATCAACCTCAACAGCAGGCGATGCAAACGAGTTTTGACGAAAGCTGGAATTTTCCGCCAAATGCAGCAGACGGAACGCAAGCACAAGGCGCCAGTGTTGCGATGGATCCCCAAACAGGCGCTGTCAGAGCTATCGTTGGCGGTCGCGGCAGTCATGTCTTTCGTGGATATAACCGCGCGACGCAAATGAAGCGTCAGCCTGGTTCTTCGATCAAGCCGTTGGCAGTTTATGCACCAGCACTTCAAGACGGCTATCATTATGACTCTGAGCTATCAAACGAACTTCAGCCTTTTGGCACGAATCGTTACGAGCCACATAACGTTGACAATGGTTATTCTAAGACGATTCCGATGTATACGGCGATTGCTCAGAGCAAGAACGTTCCGGCAGTCTGGCTGCTGGACAAGATTGGAGTAGCTAGAGGCGTTCAATCGGTTGAAAATTTTGGCATCAAAGTCAGTCAAAATAATCAAAATCTTGCTTTAGCTTTAGGCGGACTTTCAACAGGCGTTTCGCCATTGCAGATGGCGCGTGCTTATTCTGCTTTTGCCAATGATGGCAATCTACCTAATCAATCTTACTTTATCACGAAAATCACAGATGCAAGTGG
>DICX01000065.1:0-404 GCA_002417825.1 Lactobacillus sp. UBA5815
AAATTCTGATAAGTGATCGTTGCTTGCGTCTTTGATTCTTCCTTAATCTTGACATGTTCTTTAGCCTCGATTGCCTGAAGAAGGCCATCTGAATAACGACGTCCCTCCATGACACGACCAGTGAAAGAATCCACGATAAAAACTTCACCATTTTGAACCACGTAATCGATGTCTTTCAGCATAATGAAGTTAGCTCTGAGCGCTTGATCAATATGGTGGACTAAGGCTTGGTTTTCAATATCGTAAAGATTTTTCAAGCCAAAATGCTCACAGGCTTTGCGGATTCCCTGATTCGTCAAACTGATGGTTTTAGTCGGCCAATCAATCTTATAGTCGCCATAATCACGATCGTCATCGGCATCATCATCACTTTTATCTTCTTTCAAGGTTTTGACGAAACGGTC
>DICX01000065.1:566-2429 GCA_002417825.1 Lactobacillus sp. UBA5815
TCATCGATAATGGCATAATTCAAAGGGCGTTGAACCATCTGCTCTTGATACACCACCATATTGTCACGCAAATAATCAAATCCGAGTTCTGAGTTCGTGGAGTAAGTGACGTCACACGCATAAGCAGCTCTTTTTTCATCTGGAGACAGGCTGTTTAAATTAAGCCCCACGGTTAAGCCAAGCCACTTGTACAATTGACCCATTTCAGCTTCATCACGCCCAGAAAGGTATTCGTTGACCGTCACGACATGAACGCCTTTTCCAGACAAAGCATTCAAATAGACTGGCATGGTCGCCGTTAAAGTTTTACCTTCTCCAGTCATCATTTCGGCAATGTTACCGTAATGCAAGGCGATTCCGCCAAGCAGTTGAACATGAAATGGATACAATCCTAAAACACGTTTGGCTCCCTCGCGAGCTACTGCAAAAGCTTCGGGAAGCAAGTCGTCTAAACTTTCTCCCTTTTTCAGGCGCTGACGAAACTCAGGCGTCTTAGCCTTTAAATCACTATCGGAGAGTTTGCCGTATTCATCAGCGTAGTTTTCGATCTCATCTGCAATTTTTTCGAATTTTTTCAAATCACGCTTATCGTTATCATAAATACGCTTAAAAATATTTACCATCAAATCGTCCTTAAGTTACTAAATTGTGTAAAAATCTGAATATACTAAGTAATTTTACCATGATTCGAATTAAAGTAAAAACTTCAGTTAAATAAAACCTCTTAGTCCAAAATCTAAGAGGTTTTATTTAAGATCATTCGATCACTTATCCAATTTATTCATTTGTTTCAATCAGGCCATAACGACCATCATTTCTACGGTAAACGACACTCGTTCCATTCGTTTCAGCATCTTGAAAAACAAAGAAATCGTGTTGAAGCATATCCATTTGTAAAATAGCTTCTTCTGGATCCATAGGTTTTAAATCAACACGTTTGTTTCGAACGATATCAAATTTTTTCGGTTTCTCTTTTTCTTCAACTTCGGTTTCACGGAAGAAATCTTTTAATCCCTTTTCGCGACTCTTACGATTGATACGCGTTTTATATTTGCGAATCTGACGTTCTAGTTTTTCTGATACAAAGTCAATGCTCCGATACATATCATCGGTGGTTTCTTCTGCCCGTAAAACAAGATACGGAAGTGGAATCGTTACTTCAACTTTAGCAGAATGGTCTGGGTAAACTTTTAAATTAATATGAGCGATGACATCGGAATTCAGTTCGAAATATTTCTCTAGCTTCTTCAGTCTCTTCTCAACATAATTCCTTAAAGCAACCGTTACTTCAATATTTTCACCACGAACATTGTACTTTAGCATAACAGATTCTCCTTTCACGTCTTATCGACGCTTTCTATACACTTAGTATACCAAAAACTGAAAGCGCTTTGGGATTTTTTCATCGGCTAATTGTTAAACTTTCGATAATTAAATCAGGATTTGCCTGAAGAAGTGCATCCCGAGCATGATACAAAGTTCTCCCCGTCGTATAAATATCATCCAAAAGTAAAACACGACCAGATAATTTGATGTTATCGCACGTCAAAAACGTCTGTGGCGTCATCAGACGTTCACGCCGATTTTTCTCGCCTTGCGGTGCGACACCTGATTTTTTAGTAAGTGCAAAAGTTAATGGGACCAAAGGCTCATAAATACTCTTGATCGTATCAAATCCGCGATGAAGCAAATGTTCCGGTGAAGAAGGCAAAGGCACATAGTAGTCAAAATTCATCTGCCGTAAATGAGGGCGAATCAAAAAAGTCAGTACTTGCCAGAGCACATAATCACCCCGTCGTTTATAAGCTACCATGAGATCATGAAAAGCTGAATCGTAAGCATAAACAGACGTGTTGTTCAGCA
>DICX01000065.1:2547-5474 GCA_002417825.1 Lactobacillus sp. UBA5815
TAGCGATGATAGCAAAAAAGAACTTCACCATAGGTGTCGTCAAAAGCGCGGCCAGCACGACCAGCGATTTGAATCAAGGATGCAGCCGAATAAATCACATCATCGGCAGCAAGAACAACCACCTGAACATGCTTGATCGTGACACCTCTTTCCAAAATCGTTGTCGTAAATAAGAAATCATAATTTCCTTGGCGAAAATCTGAAACGATCTTCTGCCGATCTGCGCTACCAGCATGTACTGCGGCACATTTTTTAAGTGGATATGTTTCTTGAAAAGCATGCAAGTAAAGTGGCAGCTCACGAATACGCGGCACAAAGACCAAAACAGGCTTTTTTAAATCAAGCAATCTATCTAAAAGACGCTTCAGTTTATGACTGAACCTTCCTTGTATCGTTAAAAATTGACGCCAAAATAAAATCAGCCGCGGGACGTGCAAGTCACTACCATGAAAACGGCGATTCAGCTTGGAATAATCGATTTCACGGCGTTCTACTCGTTCAGATAAATGTTTATCAGGCGTTGCAGTTAGCCAAATTTGGCTGCCATGTGATTTTAAAGCTTGTTTGACGCCAAAATGCAGAAATGGCTGATTTGAAAATGGAAAAGCATCACTTTCATCAATCACCAAAAGATCAAAAGCGTGATAAAATTTGAGTAATTGATGCGTTGTACAAACGATCAGTGATTCATTATCCGGTTGATGATAGTTTTGACCATGATAAACCCCAATCTTGATCTTGAAAGCCTCATTCAAACGTGGTGCCAATTCATTGACAACATCGATTCGTGGCGTTGCAATGCAAGCTCGCCTTCCTTCGCTCAAGCATCGTGATAGACACTCAAAAAGCATCTCGGTCTTACCCGCACCGGTAACTGCATGTATCAATCGTGAACGATGAGCATGATAGGAAATGATCAATTCAGCCGAAACTTTGCTTTGAGCTGGCGTTAAGCGTCCTTTCCAGACCAAACCGCCATTTGGAATCAATGGTCGTTCTTGTGTTGTCCCAATTCGAATAAGAAAATCGCCTTCTGTGATGCGGCCTAAATTCAAACAAGTCCTGCAATAACATCGCCCGTCTGGCAACTTAGCTAAGATTTTACTACCACATCGTTGACATTGATGATTCGAAATAGCAGCTATCTGTTCAAGCCATCGTGAATCCAATTTTAACCGATGATGACTAACCAACTGGCGACCAGAAAAAGCAATTACTTTTGACATTTGAATCCCCTGATTGAAATACGTTAAAAGAAAGGAATTTCATGCCTAAATCACATTTAACTTATTTAACGATCAAAAAAAATAGCCATTACGAACAAGTCATTCGAAAGAGTCGTTTTATTGCTTCGCTTGCAAAGACGACTTCTCTAAAGGAAAGCACGGCTTTTTTGACCCATGTCAAAGCCGCTTATCCAGATGCCACCCATCATACCTTTGCTTATATCCTTGGCTCTAAAAGCGATGAAGTCAAAGTCAGCGATAATGGTGAACCCACTAGAACCGCTGGTGAGCCTGAATTAAAAGTATTGCAGCAGCTCCAAGTAACCAACGTCACGGCTGTTGTCACACGTTACTTTGGGGGAATCAAGTTGGGAGCCGGTGGGCTTATACGAGCTTATGCCTCTAGTGTTTCACATGCGATCCAAACCGTGGGACTCGTTAAAGTCGTCTGGCAGCAAGCTATTCGTTTTAAAATCGATTACCATGAGCTTGGACGTATCACACATTATCTTGAACAGCAACATTGGCCAATCGCAAATCGTGAATTTGGCTCTGATGTTCAACTGACACTTTACCTTACACCGGAAGATCAAAAGAAATGTGAAAGCGATCTGATCGATCTTTTATCCGGAAATGTCACGTTTACAACAGGTAATGGTCGTTATCATGAAATTCCAATTGAAATAAAAAGACAGGAGTGAGACCCACTCTTGTCTTTTTTACAATAATTTAGTATCGCTATTTTTTGACGTGGCGTTCGTGCTTAGATTTTAATTCATCTGGTTTTTCTTCGCCTAAATGCCAAACATGAATCTCCGGATCCTTTTGATGTGTTTTTGAAATCAAACGATAAAAGAGGTGTAAAAACGGTTTATATTTTTCTCCCAACAATCCAATTGCTTCAACAAACAATTCCAAAGCAACAAGAAGCGCTACGATCAATGGCCAAACTCCCCAGGATGGTGACAATAAAAACAGCAATGAAACGAATGAGAAAATCAAAGAAAGCCCATATATTGCCAAAACAGTCTGCCGATGACTTAGCCCCATTCGCATCAACTGATGATGCAAATGATGTTTATCTGCCTGAGAAATTGGTTGATGATTCAATTTACGCCGAATCATCGCATAAACCGTATCTGTAATCGGAACGCCTAAAATAATGATAGGGACCAATAATGAAATAAACGTTACATTCTTTAATCCCTTCAACGACAAAACAGAAATCATAAAACCAATATATAATGCACCAGTATCTCCCAAAAAGATCTTAGCGGGGTTAAAATTGTACGGCAAAAAGCCTAACAGTGCAGCGGCCAGCATAAAGCATGCAATTGGGACGTAAAGCTGCTGTGTATGCAAAAAGAAATAACCGACAATCCCCATCGTACACAATGAAATCAGCGAAACTCCCGTTGCCAAACCATCAAGACCATCGATCAAATTAACCGCATTGGTCAAAGCAAGGATCCAAAAAATCGTGACTGGGAAACTCCACCACCCAAGTTGAAACTGTCCTAACCACGGAATTGAAACCTCATTCATGCGAATGCCAGCCAAGAAATAAATAACCAACGCCGCAACAAAGATACCCAGCATTTTTTGCCGTGGTTTTAATTCTAAGATATCATCAATCAATCCTGTTAAAACAATCACACTTGATGCAAGCAAAACAGCAAACAATTCATGTGTTGGAAACTG
>DICX01000009.1 GCA_002417825.1 Lactobacillus sp. UBA5815
TTTGGATCACATGATGTGGTCTTTGAACCAAGGCAGCCGATAAATCCCCATCGTGGTGAACAATGACAAGATAAAAACCAAGATCGAGATGATCGGAACTGCGATCAGCGCATTGTTGACATGTTCAAATGCATGGCCAAACCTAGTCAGCAGGTGAACGAATAAGAAGTGAACCAAGTAAATCCCAAAAGTTAAACGTGACAAGTCGATCATCCAATGCGTCCAACGAGAGGCTTTTCCGGTCCAATCGATTTTCCGACTAAATTCTTTGATAAAAATAAACAGTCCTAAAGCAGAAGTTGCGACATTAAAACTCATGTAATTGTATAGCGGTGTCACGCGATCATTATAGCGAAGGGATAAAATATTCGTTCCTAAGAAGGTCATGATAAGTCCTAAGATGGCTAAAACATAAATGATGAGGCGTGTCTTTTTAGTTAGTGTCACATGATTGAAATAATAACCAGCCACGAAATAGGTCACGAACCACAAGGTGAAATTAAAATAAAAGCTTGTCGTTAGACCAGAAAAAGCAGATATGACCGTTTTGATTGCGAATGGCACATCATGATATTGGGCTAAGCTATTGTAAACGCCAAAGAAGGTTGGCAGGACGATCGAAAAAATAGTTGCCAATAACAGAAAGTAGCGCGTCAATGGCAAACTGGCAGTGATTTTACGCAGCAAGGGTACAAGCAGATACAACCCGATGATCATGTGCAAAAACCACAGATGGGAGTAACCATTGATGAGCAGATGCACGGCAACCGCTTTTCGTCTGTCTTCAAACAAGAAAGTGTAAGCGGCGTAGAAAACATGCCAAAAAGCAGTTGCACAAACGATCCGCCAAATGTTTTTCCGATATAGACGTTTAAGATCGATTGGTTTTTTAGGATCAAGGAACAGCGCTCCTGAGATCATGACAAAGATTGGAACGCTCCAACGCGTCGTTGAAGCCCAAAAATTCAAGCTCTGCCATGTGAATGAGTGAACATCTGTGGTGTAGTAAAGGCTTTGAGAAGCCACATGAATCATGATGACGGCCAAAGTTGCGATGATTCTAAGAAAATCTAGATAATATAAGCGATGTGTCTTCATTTTATCCTTTCAAGCACTCTGATCATAACCTGCTTATTATGTTAACTTGATAAATTAATGACAAAATTGAGACTAATTGATAAAAAGATGGGAATATTTTGAAATTGGTGATATTATTAACATGACTCATGAATGATTATCTAATATAAGATATGTGGATTGCGATAAGAAAAACCTGATAAAAGGTTGGAAAGTAGTGAATTTCATGATGAGATTGAAACATAAGCTGACGACGACCATGTTGATGGGATTAAGTTTATTGACGCTTTGCGGTTCGCCGGTCGCAGCCGCAACAGGGGCGAGTTCATCAACGACGAGCAGCAGTACGATTCATAAGATCACCGGCAAGGTCACGATCCACTATGTCCCTGGTTATGGGGTTGCGGTATGGCGTACGCCAGCTGGAAAGGAAGTCGTCCCGGGCAAAAAGCTGATGAATGGGACCTCTTGGCGTGTTTTTGAATGGACGAACATCAAGGGCAAGATTTGGTACAATCTGGGCGGCAATCAGTGGGTCGCACAACCTTATGCGCACATGGCCGGTGATCCTGAAAACACAGAAATTATTATTCATAAAACGGTCACGATCCACTACGTTCCTGGCTATGGGATTGCATTGTGGGCCTCACCTGATAGCAAATCGCCAATCAAAGGCCGGACGTTGAAGACAGGCACGCATTGGAAAGTCTTTAGCCAACTCGATAACGGGCTGTTATGGTACAAAGTCGGTAAGGATCAGTGGATTCAAGCATTGTATACAAAATAATGAATTAAATTTTTAAAAAAACGATAACATTCAAGAATCAAAAAAGAACTTCCATAATGGCGGTTCTTTTTTTAATACGATACCCTTATTAAATATAGCATATTAAATATGGTATAAGCAAATAGTGTTTTAACTCTAATGACATCATCATCCGATCAAAAATATCTCTGTAAACCAATTTTTCTACAGAGTAGCAATCGCTTTTATTGGAAACGCATTGCTTGCGTTTTAACAAGCAGTTTTCTTGATATATTTCCGTTGATTGCCCAAACTGAAAGTAATCGATCAGCAATCCATTTTCCATGATGGATAGGATTGCTGAAAAGACTTGACAGCGGCGTTGATTAAACAGGAGGAGAGTCAAATGCTTGAGATTGGCATGAAAGCACCAGATTTTAAATTACCGGATCAAGATGGCGTGATTCACACATTGGGCGAATACCGTGGTAAAAAATTAGTTTTGTATTTTTATCCAAAAGATGACTCGACGGGATGTACGAAGCAGGCTTGTGGTTTTGCAGAACGCTATCCACAATTCGAGGAAAAAGGTGCGGTCGTCGTGGGTATCAGCAAAGACAGTGTTGAATCGCATAAGCACTTTCAAACGAAGTATCATTTACCATTCACCTTATTGTCTGACACATCACTCGAAGCCATTAAAGCTTATGATGTGTGGCACGAAAAGAAATTTTTCGGCAAGAGTGCTTTGGGGATCGTACGGACGACTTACTTGATCGATGAAGAAGGCAAAATCGTTAAGGCAATGTCAAAAGTGAATGCTTCTGAAAATCCTGAAGATATGTTGGAAAAGCTGTCTTGAGCAGAATAATTAACAATCTTTGTTTTATCTTTTAAACTAGAAGTAGCAGAAAAGCCGAAAATCGACTGATTTTTGGCTTTTTGTGTCTTGGAACAGTTTTGTTCCATCATGTGTCTGAAATGCAACGTTAAATTTCTTATAATCGTAGGCATTCATTTTTTTAAGCGCTAGTCCTGATCATTTCAGACGCTCAAAGAATGAATGCTTTTTTTAAAAGGGAGGTTGTTAACGTGTCATATCGACATCGAAATGTTTCTGAACCGCAATCACGTTTGAGTGACCGTTCAGTACAGCAGCGATTGTTTCGAATCGCGCTGACGGTGACACTAGGCGGATTGCTTTTTGGAATCGACACAGGCGTCATCAATGGCGCTTTGCCTTTCATGTCAGTCAAGACACAATTGAATCTATCACCGTTGTTGCAGGGAGCCGTCACGAGCAGTCTAACGCTAGGGGCCGCTTTCGGTGCATTAGGAGCTGGCAGGTTGGCAGACGAGTATGGTCGTAAGCACCTGCTTTTTTATTTGGCTTTGATTTTCGTTTTGGGAACGCTCAGTTGCGCGGCTTCTTTTCGTGCCGATCTGTTGATCGTTTTTCGATTCGTCTTAGGTTTGGCAGTTGGCGGTGTTTCAGCTGTCGTGCCCACTTATTTGTCTGAAATCGCGACGCAAAAAGCTCGTGGGAAATTAGTCACACAAAATGATTTGATGATCACGAGTGGCCAGCTGCTGGCTTTCGTCGTCAATGCGATATTGGGAAGCTTGATTCCTAACCAAAATGGCGTTTGGCATTGGATGATCGCCGTGGGCGTGATTCCAGCACTTTTGTTGTTTTTGGGCGTTTTCAAGATTCCTGAATCACCACGATGGCTGATGAGCCAAAACAATCGTGAAGCAGCATTTGAAAATTTGTCTGAACTTAGGAACAGTTCAGTTGAAACCAATCAAGAATTAGATGAGATCCAGCAGCAGTTGAGTGCTTCAAGATCACCGCACAGCTCTTCTTGGCAACGGCTGAAACAGCCAGTGTTTCGCCGTACGTTATGGATCGGTATCGGATTAGGTATCATTCAGCAAATCATCGGCATCAACATCATCCTGTCTTATGGAACGACCGTTTTGATTCATAGCGGCTTGACCGGTCATGCTGCTTTGGTCGACAACATCGGCCATGGCCTCGTTTCCGTGACCGCTGCGATCGTTGGGCTACA
>DICX01000010.1:0-451 GCA_002417825.1 Lactobacillus sp. UBA5815
TCACCTGGAAGACCGATCACACGCTTGATATAAAGCGCACCTGGTTCATCTGGTGCCTTGAACACGATGATTTCACCTCGCTTGATCGCACTGTTTCTAGTGGTGATCAAACGATCTCCTGATTCAAATGTTGGTTCCATGGACGGTCCTGAAACGGTATCATTTGAAAGAACGAAATTGAAGATCAAATAGTAGATTCCAAGGAGGATAGCGGCCATCACCAAGACTTGCAATAACCATTTACCAAACGATTCGTTATCTTTTTTTGCTTTTTGTTTTTTTACCAATGGCTTCAAACTCCTTTACTCGATTAATTTCTATTATAACTGTTTTTAGTGCGTTAGAATGTTAAAATCATTCTTAAGGTTGGAATATGACTTTGAATTATATTGAAAAATTAAGAGAATGTGATCATCGATTGCACTTATCACCGATCAGTGATCAGGTCGAT
>DICX01000010.1:514-3009 GCA_002417825.1 Lactobacillus sp. UBA5815
AGGCTTTTGGGTGGCAGACTGGCCTTGAAATTATGGCAGGAAACGCTTATTGGTCATTGGCACTGAATCATGTTGGCATCAAAATGATTGCGACAGATTCACTGCAATGGGCGCAATCAAGTATGACGGGCCGACATCCTTTTTTTGAGGTCAAAGCTATGGAAGCACGGGAGGCTTTGATGCGGTATGATCATGTTGACTTCATCTTGTGTTCTTGGGCGCCAGACTTTTCACCTGAAGACTGGTTATTTTTGAAACAATGGCGGCAACATTCCCCACGACCGACATTATTGTTCATAGGTGAAAAAAGAGGCGCGACGAATTCTCGTCTTTTCTGGCAACAAGCACACCTTCAGTCATCACTACCGTTGCAAAAGGTGAACCAACAATTTAATAGCTTTGATTTTATTCAAGAACAATTTTTCATGGTAAGGTGACGATATGAAAATCAAAAAATTACTGCTCAATTTGTGCAGTCTTTTTGCTTTCTTAGGAATTGGCTTTGCGATTTCTAATCGGCAAACGCTTCATGCCGATCAACTTCTCGCTGCGGATGGCCTTTCAACCTCTTCAAGGCAAATTACGACAAAGCGGCACTTAAAGGTTGCTAATCTTTTGACAAAAATTAGCAAGATTGCTCCTAATAAGCATGTTGAATTGCAACTCACGAATCGATATGATCCAGACTTGGTTTTGATTTGGGCAAATTATGAACTCAAACCGCTTCCTGTTGCAAATGGTCGCTTTTTCCATGTTGGTGATTTTCAAGGGCAAGTTATGTTTGCTGTCGTTGGCGCCAAAACGCGGGCACCAGTTTTTGAAACCCAAGGAAATAAGTATGTCGAAAATAATAATCAGTACCTCTCGGTCATTGGAACTTTAAAAGGTAACGGAACCAAAAGTGCACACAAATATTATTTAACGACGGGGCCAAAGCAAGCTTCTGCTAGCACCAATTTGCGTCAATTTCAAATCGTGATCGATGGACTTCCCGAACAAAGCGTCAATCAATTGGCACGTTATCTCAAGTCTTCTGCAAAAATGCCGAAATTTGTGACCGACTACCGTCATCATCACGGATGGCGGCCATTATTAGATTGGAGCATTGTAGGACTTTTGATTTTAATTTTACTAATTCTAAGTGTTTTGATTGCCTCAGCTGATCAGCAAAGCAACGATAATACCCAACGACAAACAGTACGTTGGCAAAATCTGTTTGCAAATGAGAGCTTTCGATTTCTTACTTTTCAAGGAATCATGGCCTTTTTTGCCTTTTTGCTGCTTAATTGGCGCCTCTTTTTTGAATCTGCAATGAAGTATGGCGAAATTTTGATTTTAGCATTCATTTTAGATGCCGCTGCCTATTTTATGACGGTGATCATGCTGCAACGAAAGAAAGGAACAAAACGCCATGCTGCCTAATGAGTTCGTAAAAAAATATCAAGAATTATTAGGGGATCAACAAGCGCAACGCTTGTTTGATGCACTAACCAAGGGAAAGGCCAAAAAGGGATTTCGCTTGAACCCGCTTAAAACTGAATTTTCGCAGGTTCAATATCCACTTGATCATCCTATTCGAGAAATTCCAAATGCTTACTATGGCAGCATCTCTGGACATGACAGTGAATGGACTGGCGGATACGTTTATTCGCAAGACCCAAGTGCAATGGTTGCAAGTCGGGTTCTTAAGCCGCTTCCTGGCGAAAAAGTACTCGATCTTTGTGCAGCACCTGGTGGCAAATCAACTTCTCTTGGTGAGCAGTTACAAGGGAAAGGACTGCTCGTCGCAAATGAAATTTCACGTAAGCGTGCAAAAAGCCTACGTGAAAATCTCGAACGCTGGGGATTGACGAATGTATTACTCACGAATGAAACACCTGCTAGACTTGCCCAAAAGTTTCCAGATTATTTTGATAAAATCTTGGTTGATGCGCCATGCAGTGGGGAAGGGATGTTTCGAAAAGATCCTGATGCGATGACTTACTGGTCAAATCAACAAGTCCAATTTTGTCAAACACGGCAAAAAGAAATTTTAACGGAAGCGTTCAAAATGCTACGTCCGGGTGGCAGACTGGTTTATGCAACCTGTACGTTTTCTCCTGAAGAAGATGAAAAAATCGTTCTTTGGCTGCTTCAGCAAAAGAATTTGGAACTTGTTCCAATTGAAACGTCTCTCAAAGCAGATTCGGAATGGGAAAAAGATTCTGAGGTCAATTTGCCTAGGGTGCCAGGGACGTTACGCTTCTGGCCCCAAGATGGCTTTGGCGAAGGGCAATTCGTTGCAATGCTTCAAAAGCGCGCCAATGAAGAAAAAAGTACAGCAGTTTTAAATCACCGAACGTCTGCTCAGCGACACGATCAACAAAATTCAAAAGAAAGATTGACATCGAAAGAACGATCTCAAATTAGTGATCAGCTTGCTTTGTTTAATTTTCCAGAACCGCTGAAAAGTCAGTTGCCACAATGTCAAAATAGTCATCAACATATTTTTATTC
>DICX01000029.1 GCA_002417825.1 Lactobacillus sp. UBA5815
TGATCTACGTGACGAAATTCAATTTAGGGGCGACAGGTCGCATGCAGCACTTCCTGCTGTTACTGAATCCATTACCTGCAGCGGTTTTGCTGTTTGGAATCGGTCTCTTTTTTAAGGGACGAAAATCCTATTGGGTCATTATCGTTATCGATCTGATCTTGTCGTTGTGGCTTTTTGCGAATATTTTGTATTACCGTGAATTTTCAGACTTTTTGTCGGTTTCGATCATTAAAACATCAGGATCGACTTCTGACAATTTGGGCAAAAGCATCGCTGGTATCACGCTGGCAAGCGATTTTTGGGCCTTTGGCGATGTTGCACTCGTGATCATTGGAGTGCTGACGAAATTCTTTAAAGTCGATATACGTCCGCTGCGAGTCAAAGTGAGTCTAGTCATCGAAGCGATTGCCTGCCTGTTATTGGGAACCAATCTGATGATGGCGCAAAAGGATCGGTCGGGACTTTTGACGCGGACTTTTGACAATAATTACATCGTTAAGTATTTGGGTATCAATGCTTATGCCGTCTATGACGGGGTCAAAGCAGCTCAAACGACGGCTGTCATGGCTAAAGCAAACACTTCCGATTTACGCACCGTTCAAAAATATGTCAAACAAAATTACGTGGCGCCTAATCCTGCCTACACCGGTGTCGCCAAAGGAAAAAATGTTCTTGTGATTCACTTGGAAAGTTTTCAGCAGTTTCTGATCGATTACAAGTGGAAAGGCAAAGAAGTCACACCCAACTTGAATAAGCTCTATCATGCGAGTGATACGGTCAGTTTTGACAATTTCTTCAACCAGGTTGGCCAAGGCAAAACGTCTGATGCCGAGATGATGTTGGAGAATTCACTTTTTGGTTTGCAATCTGGATCCGCGATGTCAAGTTATGGGACGAGCAATACGTTTGAGTCCGCACCGGCGATCTTAGGACAAGAGGGCGGCTATACGTCAGCAGTCATGCACGGTGGTGCAGGATCGTTTTGGAATCGTGATAATGCATACAAATCATTTGGGTATGATTACTTCATGCCGTTATCCTATTTCAAAAACAAAAAAGGCTATTACAATGGCTATGGCATCAAGGACAAAATCTTTTTCGATCAGTCGATACAATATATTGAAAAACTGCCGCAACCGTTTTATTTGAAGATGATCACTGTGACGAATCACTATCCTTATGATTTGGATAAAGAAGATCAAACGATCGAAAAGACGGACACAGGGGATGAGACGGTTGATGGCTATGTCCAAACGGCACATTATCTCGATCAGGCTATCGGTGAATTGATGGCTTGGCTGAAGAAGACAGGCTTAGAAAAGAAAACATTGATCGTGCTCTACGGCGACCACTATGGTATTTCAGGCAATCACCATAAGGCATCTGCACAATTGCTTGATCAGTCGACGTTCAACAATTTTGATGATCTGCAATTTCAGCGGGTTCCATTGATGCTTCATATGCCAGGGCTTAAAGGCGGGATCAATCATACCTATGGTGGTGAAATCGATGTCTTGCCAACGTTGCTTAATTTCTTAGGGATCAATGATAAAGACACGATCCAATTTGGTCATGATCTGCTTTCTGCCCAAAATCCACAGATTGTCGCGCAACGCGATGGGGATTTTGTCACGCCAAAATACAGTAAAGTTCAGGGGACCTATTATGACAATAAGACCGGCAAACGGCTTAAAGACATTTCACCTGCTCTGAAGAAACAGTTGCGTCAAGATTCCAATACGGTGACGAGTGAGTTGTCGTTGTCTGATCGTGTGATCACTGGAAACTTGTTGCGCTTTTATCATCCTAGTTGGTTCAAACCAGTGAAACGTAAAAATTATAACTATAAGAAATCAGTTTCTTTGAAGCGACTTGAAAAAGAAGATAAAAAGAAGAAAACCTCTCTTTATTATGAAAACGGTAAGAAGAGCACTCAAGATGACTTCAAAACAGATGCACCTGAGTTGGCAAAGCAGAGCAGCAAATAAGCGCTGCTTTTTTTGTGGCAAAATTTACGATAACTATGTTATAGAAGACATTGAATTTAAAAATAAGCTTTCTAGGTAGTGTTGGATAAAAAAACAAATCATCATTGAATTTAGAGAAATACAATTTGTGATTAAGGCCAACGCATTAACTCTGGAAGTACTGGTTGTTGGAACGATGCGTTATGATTTGCCAAGCGGCAGGGAAAGTGATAACATTTTAAGAGCTGCGAGAGCGGCGGCCGTCTGTCAGGGCAGTCAAGAGCGAAAAAAAGTTCTTGACAATCGCGTGACAGATGACTAAGATATATAAATGTTGTGAGTCGGAAGGCTTGCAGCTAGCACCTTGAAAACTGAACAAAGTTTCGCAGAAAAGTGTGTGCGGGGGGACAAACCCCAAAGCAACAAGAAGCGAAGTCAATTCGCAAGCAAATAAATTTGAACGAACAAATCAAAAAAATCGTGAAGAGCAAAGCAATCAAGCTCAAGAAAAGATGAGAGTTTGATCCTGGCTCAGGACGAACGCTGGCGGCGTGCCTAATACATGCAAGTCGAGCGAGCGGAACACGTGGAAGCCTTCGGGCGAAAGCGTGAGACGCGAGCGGCGGAGGCTGGCTCTTATACCAATCTGACGCT
>DICX01000036.1:0-853 GCA_002417825.1 Lactobacillus sp. UBA5815
TATTTCAATAACTTCTGCAATTAAAAAAATGGCGGCACACGTCAGGCCATTAGTAGATGTTTTGGTCCTTATTGCACATACTGGATTTGAAAATGATCCTGAAACAGGCCAATCATTGGAACCAAATAATGGCGAAAATGAAGGATATCGCTTACTGAAAGAAATTCCTGAACTTGATGTTTTTCTTGTTGGACATCAACATAAAAAAATCGCCCTTGTTCTCAACCACAAAGCTATCGTCATGCCAGGAGTACGTGGCTCTTGTATCGGAAAAGTTGTTCTGGATGTTAAGCGACGTGCTGACGGCAAAATTGAAATCATTGATGCGGAAAGCATCTTGTTATCAAGTCAATTTTATCAACCAAATCATAAGATGCTTCAACAACTTGCGCCATTAGAAGCTAAAACAGAAAAATGGTTAGATCAGCCATTGGTTCACTTAAAACAGCCGATTTTGATCAACGATCCTGTACAGGCCCGTTTGCAGGGAACGCCTTTTATTAATTTGGTTCAGCAGATGCAACTCTTTTTTACACACGCAGATCTTTCTGAAACATCATTGATGAGTGAAACTGCTCCGGGATTTTCACAAAATGTAACGCGGCGTCAACTTTTTTTAAATTATCCTTTTGCTAATCAGTTATGCTGCGTTCAAATTACAGGAAGTGAATTGAAAGATATTTTAGAGTATACGGCCTCTTTTTTGATACTTAAAAATGGAAAAGTCATCTTTGATCCTAAACGAGTGACGCCATATAACCAACTTTATAATTTTGATCTCTTTTATCCGTTAACTTATCGTGTCCAAGTTTCACGCCCCATAGGATTGCGTGTAACCAAATTGCAATTGCAC
>DICX01000036.1:1027-30742 GCA_002417825.1 Lactobacillus sp. UBA5815
TAGATACCAAAATTCGATATCGATTTGAGCCATAATAAAAAACACTTAACCAATAAAGGCTAAGTGTTTTTTATGATTACTCTTATAATTTACTGTATCTGCTTTTATCTTTTGTAGAATGAGCCGTTATTGTTGGGATAATAGCTGCAAAAAGCAATCCGAATGCAGCACCGATAATCAAAGATTCAATAGGGGCATACGTTCTTTGTGTTAGTGCGGATCCAATAAAACCAATGATTGAACAAAAGACCATTGACCATAGCATTGTAATAAGATAGCGTAGCATGATAATTCCTTCTTTCGCTAGGTATCTTATCAGATTCAAGCTGTGTTTTCAACGAGTAACCACTGCTTTTGGTATACTTAAGTTAAAATAAGGGAGGCCCTAAAATGACGATTGCAGCGATTCAGAACATTAGCAGTTATACTTTGTTGCAAAGTCCGATTCGGCTTGAACAACTTGTGACAACGGCCAAGGAAAGAGGCTATCAGGCTGTTGCTTTAACGGATGTTAACGTGACATATGGCTTGGTTGATTTCTATAAAAAAGCCAAGTCGGCGGGGATTAAACCACTCTTAGGCATGCAGCTGAGGCTTAATGGATTGATCGATTCAAGTCAAAAATTTGATTTAATCGTTTTAGCTAAGAATGAAGATGGCTATGAAAATTTGTTGCGTCTTTCTAGTGCCATCAATTTAAAGTCGGATAATGGTCAACGTGATAACGTTTTGACTTTAGATGATTTCAAAAAGTATCTGGGAAATTTGGCCGTTATCACACCGGCTAATTCACAAAGTGAATTGCATTTTTTATGTGAGCAAAATTCAAGCTTGGGAGCAAATTTCTTGCGGCGCTTAAATGCGGAACTTCCAGATTCAAGCACATTGTATTTGGGTGTTTATGCCAGTTCAGCGCAAAAAGCTTACATCGATTATGTTCATATGCTGAGTGAACAGTTCAAAGTGGCTCTGATTGCGGTTGAAGATGTCAAATACCTGAACCCGTCTGATCAATTTTTACGCAAAACACTACTAGCAATTCAGGGCAATACACAACTAACGCAGGCAACGCTGCTTGCCCATCAAAAGGGATCACATGATTTGAGGCCGGTATCCGAGCTTCAAGAACGTTATCATCGTTTTGGACTTGACAAAGCCTTATCATACACCGGCTTTTTAGCCAAATCCTGCACAGCTGAAATCGTTTTTCAAGCGCCGCAATTGCCTAAATTCAAGCCTAATCCATTGGAAAATTCTAAAGTCTATTTAAATGATTTGGCTCAAAAGGGCCTTCAGCAGCGCTTTTCGGGAAAGCAGATTTCTAAAAATTATCAGGATCGACTGAATTATGAACTTAAAGTCATCAACAAAATGGGATTTGACGATTATTTCTTAATTGTATGGGACGTAATCAATTATATTCATCGTGCACATATTCAATCTGGACCTGGAAGAGGATCTGCAGCGGGGTCTTTGGTTGCTTATGCGCTAGGCATCACGCAAGTTGATCCCATCGTCTATGGTCTCCTTTTTGAGCGTTTTTTAAATCCTGCACGTGCTCAAATGCCTGATATTGATCTAGATATTCCAGACGATCGTCGTGATGACGTGATTTCTTATATGTTTAACAAATATGGAATGGATCATGCTGCACAAATTTTGACGTTTGGGACATTGGCAGCTAAGCAAGCTTTACGAGATTGCTCTCGCGTTTTTGGCTTGAGTGTCTCTCAAGCCAATCAATGGACGGCAACTATTCCGTTTTCCAAGACAAAAATAACTTTGGCACAAAGTTATGAAACCTCAGCGCAATTACGCACACTTGTTGCGTCGGCGCCCTTGAATCAATTATTATTTAAAACAGCTTGTGGTATTGAGGGATTGCCAAGACATACGTCGATACATGCAGCTGGATTGGTTATTTCAGATAAATCAATTGCTAAACGAGTCGGTTTACAGGCGGGCCCCTTAAACATCCCAGTAACACAGCAAACTAAAACTAATGTAGAATCACTTGGCTTATTGAAAATTGATTTTTTGGGATTACGCAATTTAACTATTTTAGCGGATATTTTAAAAATTATCCGTCAAAAGCAACCTGCTTTTGACCCTAGTCGTATCCCATTAGATGATCAAGAGACGTTAAAGTTGTTTCAACGTGGCGAAACAGATGCTGTTTTCCAATTTGAATCTAATGGTATTCGTCGTGTCCTAAGATCCCTTAAACCAGATTCTTTTGAAGATGTCGTTGCCGTTAACGCCCTTTATCGCCCAGGCCCAATGCAGAATATTGATCATTTTATTGCACGGAAACATGGCCGTGAAAAAGTTGTTTTTCCTGATCCGTCTCTTACAACTATTTTGAAGCCGACTTATGGTATCATGGTTTACCAAGAACAAGTGATGCAAACGGCTAGGGCATTTGCAGGATTCAGTTTGGGTGAGGCTGATCTTTTACGGCGTGCTATGTCCAAGAAGAATCAAGCGATGATCGATCATGAGCGTCAGCGCTTTATGGAGGGAGCTGCACAAAATGGGCGCTCCAGAGAAGTTGCTGAAAGAGTTTATGACTACATCGAACAATTTGCTAATTATGGATTTAATCGCTCACATGCCGTTGCTTATAGCGAAATTGCTTTTTGGTTAGCATATTTCAAAGTTCACACGCCAGGTCCGTTTTATACGGCATTGCTTAATGCCAATCACGCTGATCGTATAAAATGTGCAGACTATTTGAATCAAGCAGAACAGGCAAATATTACGATTCAAGTTCCAGACATCAACCAATCGCATAAAAGCTATCAATATCTAAATGGCAAAATATTAGTTGGCTTAAATGCAATAAAGGGAATTCGACGGGATTTTATTGCACAGATTGAAGAAAATGCGCCATATCAGTCGCTAACTGATTTTTTACGACGTCTTGATCTTAAGTTTTTGAGTCTAGACGCCGTACAAAATTTAATCAAAGCAGGATGTTTTGATAAATTGGCTACTAATAGGCTCAGCTTGCTTAAAAGCACACCCCAGCTTATCGAAAGCGTCAAAATGGCAAGTGGAAATCTAGCATTATTCCATGCTTTAGAGCCCAAACCGATTGAAACAGACATGCCGACGAATAATGAAAAAGCTGAGATGGAGACTCAAGTTTTAGGGTTTGCTGTCACGACGACCCCTCTTTTGGCTGTACAAAAATATGCCGTTCGGTATCAAGCCAAAAGGCTGGATCGATTCACAATAAATGAAACGGGTGTAGGTGTTGGTAAATTGATTAAATTGAAACAGATTAGGACAAAAAAAGGCCAAACTATGGCCTTTGCAAGTTTTGCTGATGCTTTTAGTCAACAAGAATTTACAATTTTTCCCAATGTTTATACTAAAATAGCAACGCTATTAAAAGCAGGAAATATTTATTTATTGCAACTTCGTACACAGAGCGATCGTTTTGACAATAAGAAGGTTCAATATTTATTGACCAATTTAAGACAAGTCAATTTTAAAGATTAATATCTAATTAATAAGATCACAATATTCAATATATGTAAGCGGAGCCACATATTAAAATCCCATAGCGACGGTAAAAATAGACCAGTTTTATCAAGACAATGTATGAAAAAGATGTTACTATTAAAGCGATGTGAGTGAAAAAACTCGAATGAGGTGAATCATGAAACGAATTGGTATTTTGACGAGTGGTGGCGATGCTCCGGGCATGAATGCTGCGATTCGTGCCGTCACAAGAACGGCTTTGGCACATGGCATTGAAGTCTATGGTATCAACTATGGGTTTGCAGGACTTGTAGCAGGGGATATATTCCCAATGACATCTGCTGAAGTTGCTGATAAAATCAATCGTGGTGGTACTTTTCTGTATTCGGCTCGTTACCCTGAATTTGCGCAAGAAGAGGGGCAGCTGAAAGGAATTGAACAGCTGAAGAAGTTTGGTATTGATGCACTCGTTGTGATTGGTGGCGATGGCTCTTATCATGGCGCCTTGGCGCTAACCAAAAGGGGATATAATGCTGTCGGTCTTCCTGGAACGATCGACAACGATATTCCGTACACTGATTATACGATTGGGTTCGACACTGCTTGTATGACAGCTGCTGATAACTTGGATAAAATTCGAGATACAGCAACGAGTCATCAACGTGTTTTTGTCGTTAATGTTATGGGTCGTGAATGTGGTGATATTGCAATGTATGCTGGTGTTGCCAGCGGTGCAGATGCAATCGTCATTCCAGAGCGATCATATGATATTGCCCAAATCGCTCAGGGGTTAAAGCAAGGATTTGCCAACGGAAAAAAGCATGGTTTAGTCGTTGTTGCTGAAGGCGTGATGAACGCAAATGAATTTAAAGATGAGTTGCTGAAGTATGGTGATTTTGACGCACGTGCCACGGTTTTAGGTCATGTGCAGCGCGGAGGAGAACCAACTGTTCGGGATCGTATTTTAGCGACAAAAATGGGTGCTTATGCTGTTCAGTTGCTACTTAATGGAAAAGGCGGTTTAGCTGTCGGCATTGAGGGCAATAAGATCACCCATCATAATATTTTGGATTTATTTGACGAAAAGCATCACGGTGATTTTTCACTTTTTGAGTTGAATAAAGACTTAGCCAAATAATGTGTTGTTTCAATATATAGGAGATTTGTTCACAAATGAAAAAAACTAAAATTGTTAGTACGTTAGGGCCGGCTTCAAATGATCTTGAAACGATTACCAAGTTAATCGAAGCTGGGGCAAACGTTTTTCGTTTTAACTTTTCACATGGTGATCATGAAGAGCATTTGCGGCGGATGAACTTGGTTCGCCAAGCTGAGAAAAATACAGGAAAATTAGTTGGCATCATGTTGGACACCAAAGGTGCTGAAATTCGGACGACTGATCAGGAAGATGGTAAGTTTACCATTAATACCGGAGATGAGATCAGAATTTCAATGGATGCCACTAAAAAGGGAACCAAAGAAAAAATTTACGTGACTTATCCAGGTCTATTTGAAGACACAAAGATTGGTGGACATGTCTTAATTGATGATGGTTTGGTCGATTTACTGATCAAAGGTAAAGATAACGCAAATCATGAATTGATCACGATTGCACAGAATACAGGTGTGATCGGCTCTAAAAAGGGTGTTAATGCGCCAGGTGTTGAAATTCGACTCCCAGGAATCACGGATAAAGATAAAGATGATATTACTTTTGGTCTACACCATGGTATTAACTTTATTTCCGCATCATTCGTTCGGAAAGCTCAAGATATTCTAGATATTCGTCAATTACTCGAAGATACTCATACTGAATATGTTAAAATCTTTCCAAAAATTGAATCACAAGAAGGAATTGACAATATCGATTCTATTTTACGTGTTTCTGATGGATTGATGGTTGCACGTGGTGACATGGGAGTTGAAATTCCATTTATTAATGTCCCATTCGTTCAAAAGACATTGATTCGAAAGGCTAATGCACTTGGAAAACCAGTAATTACCGCAACGCAAATGTTGGATTCAATGCAAGAAAATCCACGTCCAACGCGTGCTGAAGTTACTGATGTTGCTAACTCCGTTCTCGATGGGACAGATGCAACGATGCTTTCTGGGGAATCGGCTAATGGTTTATATCCAGTTAAAGCAGTTCAGGCAATGGATGATATCGATGTCAGAACTGAGCAAGAATTAGCTAAACGTAATACGTTAGCTTTGCAAAGATTTGAAGAATATCAAGGCTCAAATGTTACGGAAGCTATTGGCGAATCTGTCGTTCGGACTGCAGAAGAATTGGGAGTTAAGACGATTATCACCGCAACTAATTCTGGGTACACCGCACGTATGATTTCAAAATATCGTCCTAATGCAGATATTATTGCAATGACTTTCGATGAAAAAGTGGAGCATTCATTAGGTATCGTTTGGGGCGTTCAACCAGTTTTGATGGACAAACCAACTTCAACAGATGACATGTTTGATAAAGCAGTTAAAGTTGCTAAAGAAAAAGGCTTTGTTGAAGATGGCGATCTTGTTATCATCGTAGCAGGCGTTCCAGTTGGTGAGTCTGGAACCACGAACTTGATGAAATTGCAATTGATTGGTTCAAAGCTCGTTCAAGGATTAGGTGTTGGTGAACAATCTGTTGTTGGAAATGCAGTGGTTGTTGATTCGGCACAAGAAGCTAATGATAAAGTTCAAGATGGCGACATTATGGTTGCTAAAGTAACAGATAAGGATTATATGCCAGCAATTAAAAAAGCTGGTGGTCTCGTTGTTGAAGCATCTGGATTAACATCACATGCTGCTGTTGTCGGCTTGTCATTGGGTATTCCGGTAATCGTAGGTGCTACAGATGCAACGACGAAGATTAAGAATCAAGCTGAAATCACAGTCGATGCAAGACGTGGTGTTGTTTACGCTGGAACTGCAACTAATCTTTAATCATCTTTTACCCTATATAATGCATTGATAAAATAGTCAGCCTATGGCTGACTATTTTATTTTTTGCTGTTATCACGTATACTAAGGTATATCAGCTTTGTCATTAAAAAAGGGGAAATATTCGTGCTAGGTGAAATCAGTCGTGGCAAGATTACAGATGAGAACCAAGATAGTTATTTTGTTCAAATAAATGGAAAAACTTATGAATTGCCTAAAATTGAGATAACTCAAGAAGAACATCCTAAATTAGGTGATGAAGTACAAGGCTTTATCTATGAAAACCTTCATAAAAAGGCAAAAATGACGCAGTTTTTGCCTTTTGCTCAAAAGGATCAGTACGGGTGGGCTAAAGTGACACAAATACGTGGTGACTTGGGCGTGTTTGTTGATATTGGACTTCAAGATAAAGAAATAGTCGTTTCATTAGACGATCTTCCGTATGATAAAACGCGCTGGCCTAAAAAGGGAGATCGTTTGCTTGTGCGGCTTGAAACAGATGAAAAAGAACGTATTTGGGCCAAACTTGCTGATGATGATGTCTTTCAACAACTTTCGTCGCGTTTTCCTTCTGATTTAATCAATAAAGATTTAAAAGTTACCGTTTATGCTTCAAGGTTAGTGGGTGCTTTTGCAATTTCAGATGAATATTACTTAACGTTTATTCATGAGTCACAAATGGCACAACCGCTTCGTTTAGGACAAACAATAGAGGCACGTGTTATTGGTATTAGCCAGTACAGTCGCTTAAATCTGAGTACGTTGCCAAGAGCTTTTGAAGAAATTGATGATGATGCACAAATGATTTTAATGAGTTTAGCGCGTACGCCTGATCATACTTTGCCTTTTTCAGATAAAAGCGATCCAAGTGAAATCAAAAATCATTTTGGTATTTCAAAGGGTGCCTTTAAACGTGCATTAGGCCATTTACTTAAGGCAGACTATATTTCCGAAAATAAAATTGATAATACGATTCATTTGTTAAAATTGCCTGGAGCTGATTCTACTCATGACCAATGATTTAGGCACAAAAATTGATACGTATTTAACCTATATAAAAGAAAACAGTGGGTTGAGTCCCAATACGGTTAGTGCTTATTCACAAGATCTATATGCTTTTAGACGATTTATTGAAGCACAAAGCACTTCTGTTATCCAATCAGAAGATATTGAACGCTTTTTATGGGGGCAAAAAGAATCTGGAAAATCAATCCGTTCATGTGCAAGGATAGCATCAAGCTTGCGTCAATTTTATCGTTGGATTATTCAAAATGATGATCAAGCAATAGACCCAATGATTAGAATATCAATACCCCTGACTGAGTCGCCGCATCCTGTTATTTTAACAACAACAGAAATCAATCAATTATTAGAAGCTCCTGATGATAATACTATGATTGGAATACGTGACCATGCGATTCTTGAAACTTTATATGGTACTGGTATTCGCGTAAGTGAACTTTTGAATTTACAAAAAGCAGATCTTGATTTTGATTTAAAGATGCTCCATATTAGGACACAGCAAGAACGATGGATTCCAATCAACCATCCAGCACTTGTTTGGTTAGAAAAATTTTGTCATGATGTTCGTCCCAAACTGGTTTTAAAGCGTTTGAATCAAGAAAGTGATGTCTTGTTCTTAAATCAGAATGGCAAACCATTAAGCCGACAGGCAATTTGGCAATTGATTAAAAATTATCGCCGCAAAAGTCATTTGACTAAAACGGTGAGTCCTGAAACATTACGACAAAGTTTAGCTTCTCAGCTGCTGCAAAATGGTGCTGATTTAAGAATTGTCAGAATGGTTTTAGGGAAAAAACCGATTGATGCCATTAATTACCCGACTTTAACGCAGAAGCAAGTTATTATTGGCTATAATCGTGCTCATCCTAGAAATTGATGAATGATGCGTAGAGGGAAATGTTAACTCAATATAAAAAAGAATACGAAAAGACGGCAATGGGATTTTTATCCTATTTGCCTGATTTTAAGAATTTCCAAAATTTAAAGCAGGAAATGTCGATCTATTGTCATGATAATGATTTTCAACTTTACCTTTTCAGTGAAAGTGGTCATCATTTTTTAGGCGTTATTGGCATACAGATTGAAAAAGAAGTCATCATGATTCGATATTTGTCTCTGGCACCTGGTTTTCGAAATAAAGTAGAACAAGACAAAATCATTACAGATTTACAGAATCTGTTTCCTTCTAAGATGCTAATGACGGTTCCTGATTACAGTTTTCTTCTTAAAGATGTGAAGCACCATCATGACAACTGATTTAAAATTAGAATTACCAAATTTTGAGGGTCCTCTGGATCTTCTACTTCATTTGATCCGTATACAAAAAATTGATATTTATGATATTCCGATCGCACGTATCACGCATCAATATTTAATGTATTTGCAAGCAATGAAAAAAATGAATTTGCAAATTGCGGGCGACTATTTTGTGATGGCTTCTACTTTGATTCGAATCAAATCACAAGATTTGTTACCACAAAACGATTTTGTTGATGATACAGCTGAAAATGATGATGATCCAAGAGCACCTTTAGTTGAGCAGTTAGTAGAATATGCAGTATTTAAGCGAATTTCAACATATTTTCACCAACGTGCTCAACAACAGCCACTAGTTGTTGCTAAGGAACCAACACCGTCACCAGATCATCAAGTCAAGCCATTACCATTCGGTCAATTTACCCCTGAGCAACTTTCGCATCGTTTTGCATCGATCCTATTTCGTTATCGGTTGCGACAACCGCAAAGAACTCAAGTGTCGGTTGCACCGGCCTCTGTTAATACGATGATGACCTATTTAAAAAATGTCTTTTCTGAACATCCAATCATCTATTTTACTGACTGCTTAGCAACATTGCATGATTTAGATCACGCTGTAGCGTTGTTTTTGGCTTCTTTAGAAATGTCTCGTCAGCATCGAATTAAAATTACACAAAAAGAGGCCTTTTCTGATTTGATTTTAGAAAGAATAACACTTGATGGCCACTAAAATTGCTGAATTAAAAGCTTTGCTCTATGTTGCTGGTGACAATGGGCTAACAGAACACGAATTATGTCAACTTTTACAAATCACGTCACCAGCTTTAAGAGAACTTTCACAAAAATTGGCTCAACATTTAAATCAAGATGAATTTGAAGGCCTTCAGCTTAAGCATATTGAAAATCAATATAAATTACTCACAAAATCGGAAGTTAGTTCTGTTGTAATGACTTATTTTCAAGATGATTTGCCAAAAGCATTGAGCCAGTCTGCCTTTGAAATTTTATCGATTATTGCTTATCGTCAACCGATTACTCGAATTGAAATCGATGAATTGCGTGGCGTCAATTCATCTGGGGCTTTGCAAACATTGATATGGCGAGGGCTTATAGCGGTTGAGGGAAAAAAGGATGTTGCTGGCAGACCTAATCTATATGTCACCACACCATATTTTTTACAATACTTTGGTTATCAAAGCTTAAGTCAATTACCGGATATCACACACTTTGAATCAGATGGGGAAGAGACGCCAGCTGGTCAAATTGATCTTTTTGAAAGCAAAGGAAAAATGGATAATGATCTGTCGCGTATGGAAAATCAGAAAAATTTAACGGACGAGGAGAATAATAATGAGTGAGAGATTGCAGCGCGCTATTGCACAGGCTGGGGTTACTTCGCGCCGTAAAGCAGAAGAATTGATCACGGCAGGAAGAGTAACCGTCAACAATGAAGTGGTAACGAAACTTGGAACGAAAGTCGATTCACATGATCATATTGAAGTTGACCAAGTTCCCATTCAAAGGGAATCGATTCACACTTATCTTTTTTATAAACCACGCCAAGTGATTTCTTCAGTAAAAGATAATAAAGGACGAAAAACAGTACTGGATTTTTTTACCGACTTCTCTTATCGTTTATATCCTGTTGGACGTCTGGATTATGATACTTCTGGTCTTTTACTCATGACTAACGATGGCGAATTGGCTAATCATTTGATGCATCCAAAAAATAAAATTCCCAAAGTTTATGTGGCAAAAATAAAAGGCAATTTAAAAGCACCAGAAATCAAAAAGCTAGTTCATGGTGTCATGATTGATCACAAATTGAGTGCACCTGCTCATGTTAAGATCTTATCTAATGATTATGAGAAAAAGACATCAATTGTTCAGTTAACCATTCATGAGGGACATTATCATCAAGTTAAGCGAATGTTTGAGGCAGTAGGCCATTATGTCGAAAAATTATCGCGCGAAAAATATGCCTTTTTAACGCTTGAATCATTGAATTCTGGTGAATTTAGAGAATTGTCACACGAAGAAGTTTACAAATTGAGGAGTTTGTAATATGATGATACTGTCAAAAAGTTAGCGAAGGAATATTGTCTTCAGGGCAGGGTGAGAGTCCCGACCGGCGGTTGAGTCCGCGACCCACGGTAATCGTGGTGGAAACCAGCATGTCTGGTACCGATAGTTAAAGTCTAGATGAGAGAAGACAGACAAGTTAAAGCATATTACTTACTTTAAAGGGTCTGTTGCTGAGGCAATAGACCCTTTTGTAGTTATTGAAGGAGTAAGTCTTATGCAGCGAAAAGCGACAGAAAACGTTAAATTGTCTTATTGGATTTCTTGGGCAATGATTGCGGCGATTGCTTTTTTAGTTATGAAATTTGAATTTCCGGTCATTCCCATGCTTGGTTATCTGAAAATGGATTTTTCAGATGTCATTGTAACAATTTCTGCTTTGGTTTTTGGCCCCTTTGGCGGCGTAATGGTGGCCTTGTTCAAAGGATTATTGGGTTACCTGATTTCGGGTGCAAATATTCTCAGTCTAGTAGGTGAAGTTGCTGCTTTTTTAGCGAGTGTTGCCTTTATTTTGCCCATTTATTACATTGCAGGCCATGGCGAAGTTAAAAACAGCCGCCGCATTCTTGGAATTTTAGCGGGGATCATTGGGTTGACTGTCGTGATGTCAGTTGCCAATGCTTTTGTTTTAACGCCGCTTTATGTCAAGTTTTCTGGATTTGTTTTGCCTAAAGGTATGTTGAATTATATTTTTACGGCAATTGTTCCCTTTAATTTAGTAAAAGGCGCGATCAATGGGATTATCGTTTTTATTTTGATGAAAACCGCAATTCCACAGCTGAAACATTTTGTTGCAAAGCGATTTTAATTTTTAAAAACACAGATTACTAAAAAGCCTTCCAATTTTGGAGGGCTTTTTATTTGGGTGTGATATACAAAACAAGAACAGCTATGCTAAAATGAGATATCGTGATCATGGAGGAATTTTGAATGAATAACCAGTCAAAAAAGGACCGCCTCCCGTATAAGCATTATGAACGACCTAAAACCACACGTGTGGCAGTGGGGAAAAATCGTGAGCGGCCTTCTAGGCATACATCTGTATGGTCTGGACTCATTGTTGCAGTTATTGTGATTATCGCATTAGCGCCAATCGTTAAATCTCAATTCAGTGGACAGGATCAGAAAATGGTAACTTCGAAGCCTGTAAAACACAAGCAAAGTGCTGTCAAAAAGAAGTCTGTTAAAAAAGTTGCTAAGAAGTCTGCTAAAAAAACAAAAGTAAGGATGTCTTCTAAGTCAACACAGACGTCACAGCAGTCGCAGAGTAAGCAAAGTGTTGTTCAAAATAGTTCTAGCACTTCAGAAGACACGAGCCAGCAGACACAAAATTCTCAGCAACAGAGTCAGCAGAGTCAATCGCAATCGAGTCAGACAATAGATCCCAACACACAAGCTAAGACAACTGGGAAGTATGTTGTTCAGGCTGGTGATTCTTTGTCAGCGATTGCAAGTCAATTTGGTTTGACTGTGTCTGATTTAACACGACTGAATAACATCAAAGATACGGACCAGTTAATGCCCGGTCAAGAATTGAAGTTGAAATAATTGGAGGGAGTTAGGAGAGACGGACTTGTCTCTCTTTTATCATGATGCAAGTTGCAATCGATGGACCAGCTTCTGCTGGAAAAAGTACTGTTGCTAAGCAGGTCGCACAAAAGCTTGGCTTTGTTTATATCGATACAGGCGCAATGTATCGAACTTGTACACTTATTGCCCAATTGAATGGGATTGACTTTTCGGATGAGGAAAGATTACTTCAAAAAATAAGACAATCTAAAATTGTTTTCAGAACTCAAGATGGTGAGCAAAAAGTGTATCTTGACGGCACAGACGTTACTGCTGCTATTCGCACACCGAAAATAACTGACAACGTTTCACAAGTTTCTGCTTTAGCTAAAATTCGCTATCAAATGGTGAAGCAACAACGAGATATGGCAGGCGAAATGAATGTCATTATGGACGGACGAGATATTGGGACAACAGTCTTGCCACATGCTGAAGTCAAGATATTTTTAGTCGCGAGTGTCAAATCAAGAGCTAAGCGTCGATTGCTTGACTATGCACAAAAGGGAATTAAACAAAACTTGACTCAAATTGAACAGGATTTAGAATTACGCGATTTTAAAGATTCACATCGAGAAGTTTCGCCATTGAAAAAAGCCGATGATGCGATTGAAATCGACACGACAAATATGACAATTGAGCAAGTTGTCGCTACTATTTTGGATAAAATTGAAAAGAAATCGAAAAAACTAATTTAAAACAGTAGAAAATTACAGCGATTTACTTTAAAATAAAAGTGATATTGGGAGGTACTTATGTCAGATAACAGTAATCAATTTTTAGATGCTTTGAAGAAGATGACGGGGGTGGAAGTCAACGACATCGTAGACGTAGAAGTCTTAGATGTTGAAGATGGTCAAATCGCCGTTGGTGTTGAAAATGCCGGGATTGAAGGCGTGATCACCAAACGCGATTTTACACCGGATCGTAATGCAGATTTGCATGAATTAGTTAAACCAGGTGATAAGTTTAAGGCTTTGGTTTTGAGAAAAGCCGGCGGTGATAAGGAGAATGGCGAATTCTTCTTCTCAGTAACCCGTTTGAAAGAACGCGAAGCTTATGAAGAACTCGAAGAGGACTTCAAGGCTGACAAGATGGTTGAAGGTACTGTCGTTGGTGCCGTTCGTGGTGGCTTGCTAGTCAATGTCGGAACTAGAGGATTTTTACCTGCATCTTTAATTTCAAATCGTTATGTGTCAGATTTGAAGCCGTTTATTGGCAAAAAGATGAATTTAAAGATTATTGAAATTGATCCTAAAAAGAATCGATTGATTTTATCACGTAAAGATCTTATTGAAAAGGAACGTGAAGAAGCCTTTGAAAGCGTCGCTTCTAAATTAGTTGTTGGCGATATCATTGAAGGAAAAGTTTCTCGTTTGACTGGATTTGGTGCTTTCGTTGATGTTGGTGGTGTTGATGGCTTGGTTCATATTTCCGAGATTTCATACAAACACGTTGACAAACCAAGCGATGTCCTGAAAGCCGGACAAGAAATAAAGGTAAAAGTAATCGGAATTGATGAGGATAGACATCGGATCTCCCTTTCTATTAAGCAAACCTTGCCATCACCATTTGAAGAAGCGACAACAAATCTTCATGCTGGCGACGTCATTGAAGGCGAAGTCAAAACGCTGACGACTTTTGGTGCCTTTGTAGAGGTAGCCGACGGTATTCAAGGGTTGGTTCATGTTTCTGAGATTTCGTATAAGCATGTTGATAAACCAAGTGATGTTTTAAAAGTTGGCGATACAGTAAAGGTTAAGGTTCTTAACATTGATCCAAGTGAACATCGGATTTCGCTTTCAATGAAACAAACCCAACCAAACACCAACAAAGAGAGCAGTCATACTCCTCGTCGTCACTCTGAAGATGCAGTAACTAAGAGATATATGAGTGATAATGATAGTGGCTTTGCACTTGGTGATATCGTTGGTGATCAATTAAAAGATCGTAAGTAGTCATTTCAAAAAAGGCTGACTGTAAAGGTCAGCTTTTTTATTTCCAAAGGAATTATACAAAGAATATAAAAGGAGGGGCGCAATGGTTTTACCTGTCGTTGCAATTGTTGGACAGCCTAATGTTGGCAAGTCGACTGTTTTTAACCGAATTATCAATCAGCGTCTTTCGATCGTTGAAGATACGCCTGGTGTGACACGTGATCGTATTTATGCAAAAGCACAATGGCTAGGACATACGTTTCGCTTGATCGACACAGGCGGAATTACTTGGAAAAATGGTCAAATCGAAGATCAAATTCGAGCACAAGCTGAAATTGCCATTGATGAAGCCGATCTGATCATTATGATGGCAGATATGACTAAGCAAGTGACACCATTGGATGAGCTGATTGCAAAATTGTTGTATCGGACTAAAAAGCCAGTTTTATTAGTTGTCAATAAAACTGATAATCCTGAGCAGCGCGCGAATATTTATGATTTTTATCAACTTGGTCTTGGTACACCGATTCCAATTTCTGGTGCACATAAAATCGGATTAGGCGATTTATTGGATCGTGTCGTTGAATCATTGCCATCAGATTCACCTACTGAAACAGATCACCGAATTCACTTTAGTGTCATTGGACGTCCTAATGTTGGCAAGTCATCACTGGTTAATGCGATTTTAGGAGAAAATCGTGTTATCGTTGCGGATAAAGAAGGAACCACACGTGATGCAATAGACACGGCTTTTACTGATAAGGCTGGAACTGCATTTTCAATTATTGATACAGCTGGTATTCGAAAACGCGGCAAGGTCTATGAAAAGACTGAAAAATATGCTGTTATGCGTGCGATGAGTGCAATTGATCGCTCAGACGTTGTTTTACTGGTCTTAGACGCCAGTACAGGCATTTTAGAGCAGGATAAGCATATTGCCGGCTATGCACATGATGCAGGCAGAGGTATCATCATCGTCGTGAATAAATGGGATCTACCTCAAAAAGATTCTCATAGTACGCAAACGTTTACGAACGACATCAAACGTGAATTCCAATACCTTGATTATGCACCGATTATTTTTGTTTCAGCCAAAACACGCCAACGTCTTGATAAGTTGCCTCAACTCGTTAAAATGGTTTATCAAAATAGAGCTCAAAGAATCAAATCGAGCTTGCTCAATGATCTTTTGCTTGAAGCAACAAAATTAACACCAACGCCATTAGTCAAAGGAAAACGCCTTCGCGTCTATTACATGACTCAAGTTGCAGTTGCACCACCAACTTTTGTCGTTTTTGTCAATGATCCAGATTTGATGCATTTTTCATATCAACGTTTTTTAACGAATCAATTACGTAACAACTTTAACTTTACAGGTACACCAATAAAAATCATTGCACGCCGACGTAAATGATTTTGAGGTGTAAATTTTAACAAAAAAAGTAGTTTTAGTGTAAAAAACCTTGTCGTGGCGGGCTTTTTGTGCTAATTTTAGATTCAGGAAACAATGATCGGTAATCATCATTCTTCCTTGTTTCTTTTCTTAAAAAAAGAAATTAATCTGAACTACGGTTCGCTTCAGGAGGTGAAGAAGAATGGCAAACAAAGCTGAATTAGTCGCTGAAGTCGCTTCAAAAACGAAATTGACTAAAAAGGATGTCGCTTCAACAGTTGATGCAATTTTTAACTCAATTCAAGAGAATCTGGCTAAAGGTGATAAAGTTCAATTAATCGGTTTCGGAACTTTTGAAGTTCGTCACCGTGCTGCTCGTAAAGGTCGCAACCCGCAAACTGGAGTTGAAATCGAAATTCCTGCAAGTAAGGTACCTGCATTTAAACCAGGTAAGGCACTCAAAGATGCTGTTAAATAATGATTTAACAGAAAGCATCAAAAGAGACGTTAGGTTTTTAGCCTAGCGTCTTTTTATATTAAAGAATCATCATCAACAAAAAGGAAGTCGTTTTCATAAACACTTATTCCAAACAATTATTGGAAGATCCTTAAAAAACTTATTTTACGCAAAGTCATATTTTGCTGAAAAAAGCGCTTAAATATGATCAGCCTGAAGTTTTAGCTTCATTGGCTGATCATTTAACTGATTTAGGTTTTAGTGATCTATCAAAAAAAGTTTATCAACAATTGATTGATCAATTTCCTAAAGAAGATCTTTTTAAAGTTTATTTAGCCGAAATTTTAATCAATGATGGCAATGAGGACCAAGGGCTTGATCTGCTTTATTCAATCGATCCTCAAAGCACTGCTTACGTTTCGAGTTTACTGGTCCAAAGTGATTACTATCAGACATCTGGATTGATTGAGACAGCACGAGCTAAGCTGGAAGAAGCTGAAAAATTGGCTCCTAATGAGGATGCCATCAAATTTGGTTTAGCCGAACTAGACTTTTGGTCAGGGCATTATCAGACCGCTTTGCCGCGCTATGAGGACCTTTTAAAACGTCAAGATCAGTTTGAGGAAGTCTCTTTAAAGCAACGCTTACTCATAACCTTGGCCAAATTAGGGCAATATGAATCAGCAGCTGAAATTCTTAAAAAGGAACCTGCATTGGGACTTGATTTGGACACACAATATGAAGCGGGTCTGATCATGTTAGGGGTTAAAAATCTTAAAGCAGCGATTCGATATCTGAATGAAGTCTTAAAAACTGCGCCAGATTACGTTAATGCTTATGACTTGCTGGCACAAGCTTATTTGAAGACAGATCAGTTTGATGCTGCATTGAAAACTGCGCATCTTGGCCTTTCGTACAATGAATTTGATGAATCTTTGTATGAATTGGGGACACAATCTGCTTTAAAGCTGAAAGAATGGTCAACTGCTGAATCACTTTTAAAAAAAGGCTTGAAAATTGCACCAGATAACTCTGATTTACGATTGCAATTATCAAACCTTTATCTTTATGAACATCATGATCAAGAGAATTTAGAATTATGGCAGACACAGTCCGATGAAGTAGATCTTGAACCACAGGCACATTGGAATTTAGCAGTTAGCTATCAGCGCCTTGAAAAGATTGATCAAGCTAAGGGAGAATTCTTACTAGCTTATCCGGAGTTTAAAGAAAATTCTGAATTTTTACGGCAGATGATTTTATTCTTCAAAGAAATAGGAACTAAGCCAGTTTTGAATGAATTGCTTAAGAAATATTTAGCCTTAGTACCAGATGACCTTGAGATGCATGAATTGCAAGATCAATTGGACAATGACAATCAAAAATGATTGTTTATCTCAAGGCTGATCAGTCTAGTTTAGGTGAAAGTAATGTTCTAAATAATCAGCCATGCCATCATGATCATTGTCTAATTCAGTAATATCATCTGCGGTAGCCTTTAGACTAGGTAGGGCATTTTTCATTGCAACCCCGCGTCCAGCATAATCCAACATTTCCTGATCATTGTTTTGATCACCAAAGGCAATGATGTTTTTTTGATCGATATGATAATATTGGGCTAAATAAGATAGGGCAGATTCCTTATGTATTCCTTTTTTGAGCAATTCTAAAACATCGTAAGAACCACCCCATACAGAAGTTTCAACGTCTTGCCCATAGCTTTTTTTAATTTTTTGTTTTAAATTTTCGACTTTATGTGCATTAAATTGTATAGATAGACTTATTGGCGAGGCATCAACATTATCACGTGTTAGTAACTGCTTTTCGGTTAGATGATCTGGCAGAAATTCTGGAATTTTTGAAGAAGTTTTATTGGCCCAAACTTTATATTTGGATTCAACGGTCATCGTATTGATTCCTAATTCACGGTAATGATCCAGCAAATCAAAAGCGAGTTCTTCATCTAGCGTGAAAGCATGTTCGCCTGCCCAATGGTGGTGGGGGATGTGTGTCAAAGCACCATTGAAATTAATCATAGGCATATGATTGATTCCGAGCTGGTCGTAGAGGTGTTCAGCAATCCGATAGGGCCTTCCTGTGACGATGCTGACAAGGTGTCCCTCCTGACTTAACCTGCGTAAAGTTTGAATCGTGTGCTGGCTTAATTGAGATTGGCTGTTGAGTGCTGTTCCGTCTAGATCGACGGCAATCAAATGTTGTAACATAAATTTTTCCTTCTAACTAAAGCTATTTTTTCTATTTTAAAATAGGTCATTCATTTTCGAAAGTTGAAAAACGAAGATCGGCGTTTGTAGGTAAAGCCTTCACCGACTGCTTCATAAACATCAAAAATGGTAACAAAGGCTTTAGGATCTTCATTTAAAATAATTGATTTTACTTTACCAATTTCGCGTGGTGAAACGATACAATATAAAATTTTTCTTTGTTGCCCTTGATAGCCACCTTCGCCCTTTATAAACGTATAACCACGTTCTAGCTGCAAATCGATCATTTGTGCAATCTGGTCGTTTTTGTTGGAAATGATGAATAAGCCTTTAGCTTGGTAAGCCCCTTGCTGTACGGTGTCTGTCACACGTGCCAAGACAAAACTTGCTAAAAGCGTGTACATCATGTGGGGTAGATCAAGATAGGTCAATGATGCCAGTAGGACAATGGCATCGCAAACCAAAAGTGAGCGGCCAATGGGAATATTGAAATTGAGGTTTAAGACGCGCGCAATGATGTCTGTGCCGCCAGTCGTACCATTGAATCGAAAAACGATCCCAATCCCAATCCCTGAAACAACACCCGCTAAGAGCCCTGTAAGAAATAGGTCATGTTTTAAATCGATTTGGTTTATAATAAAAATGTGTGTCCAAAAGTACAAGAAGAAGGAAAGACAGCTTGTTCCCCAAATCGTGTAGACAAGCTGTCTTCGATTCATGTAACGGTAACCAAGGATAATCAAAGGAATATTTAAAATCAATGTAGAAAGACCCGGATCGATATGAAACCAATAGCGTAATATTAATGCAACTCCACTCAATCCACCATCAGCTAATTGATTGGGAATGCTGATACTGTCTAAACTAAAGGCATAGATTGCGCAACCGATTGCAATCGCGATAGATTCAATAAGGGTACGTTGTACATTTTTATTCATCGATAGTAACTTCCTTTCTAGATTGGTTATTGACAAAAATAAAACATGAATGAATCAATTGTATCAAATTAAAGCACGGATCATTACCTAAATGGAGGTATTTATGAAAATAAAGGCATTACCGCCGATCTTTTTAGAAGCAGTACCTGTTTTAAAAACGTTGAATCAAGCTGGTTTTCAAGCTTACTTTGTGGGTGGCAGTATTCGTGATTTGTTACTGAAACGTCAAATTCATGATATTGATATCGCGACAAGTGCCTATCCTGATGAAATCAAACATTTATTTTCAAGAACGATTGATACAGGGATTAAACATGGAACTGTAACGGTCTTATCTCATGATAGCAGTTATGAGATCACCACTTTTCGCACAGAGTCAGGGTATCAAGATTATAGAAGACCAGATCATGTGACTTTTGTCCAAAATTTGTCTGAAGATTTAAAGCGTCGTGATTTTACGATCAATGCGATGGCAATGGACGCAAATGGTGAAATTACAGATCTTTTTCATGGTATAGCTGATTTGCATGATCGTGTTATCAAGGCAGTTGGGCAAGCAGAAACACGTTTCCATGAAGATGCATTGCGAATGATGCGGGCCGTAAGATTCATGAGTCAGCTGCAATTTGATTTAGAGCCCCAAACTTACCAAGCGATTTGTGATAATCATGCTTTATTAAAAAAAATATCAGTGGAGCGTATTCGTGAAGAATTCGTTCAAATGGGAATTGGGCCAGGCAGTGTCCATGCTTTCAAAGCATTTCTAAATTCTGGATTGTCTGAAGAAGTTCCTTATTTCAAAGGTCAGAAAAAGCAGCTTGAAATTTTCCCTAAGCTTAATTTTAGTCCTTCTATCGAACCAAATTTATGGGCCTTGATCATTATTTTGCTCAAACTAACCGATGATGAAATTCCGCTGTTCATGCATGCATGGAAAACTTCTAACGCGCTAACACGACAAGTTAAAAAAATTGTGACTTTCTTTGACCTTGCAAGTGATCGAACCCCTTCAAACCTTGAACTCTTTGATTATGGTCTTGAAACCATCATGTGTACGATCGATGTGGCTCATATTTTAGGTCAGCCGATTAATGGTGAAGCTTTGATTGATAGTTATCAAGTTTTACCTATTAAAAAGAACAGTGATCTTGATCTCGATGGTCATTTCTTGCTGGAATTAGGGGTTCAACCTGGTCCAGGTGTCGGACGATTGCTAGAACAGGCCAAAGAAGCTGTTTTGAATGGGAAAGTCGTTAATGAGCGGCGTGCAATAGCTGATTATTTGATTACCAAAAAATAGTATTAAAAAATTGGCCGATTGAGGCCAATTTTTTAGGCAAAGGACATGAGTAATTTGATGGCTCATATTTTAAACGTATAAATAGATTGAGAAAAACATCAGAATTGAGCCTAATAAGACAAAACAATGCCATATAACATGGATGTACGGTACACCGCGCATGCTAAAAAGAATGGCACCGACGGTATACGCAATGCCGCCCCAAACTAAAAGCCAGAAGCCAGTACTTCCTAAAATGGGATACAAGACATTTCCTGCTAGGATGATCATCCAACCTAAAGCAACATACAAAACTGTATCAAATATAACATGTTTACCTTGATTAAAGATGTAGAACAAGGTTCCGAATAAACATAGCGCCCAGATAATGCCTAACATCCACCATCCTTTAACACCACCAATAGCCACTAAAGTATAGGGCATATAAGTGCCTGCAATCAGAATAAAGATGGAAGAATGGTCAAAAACTTGGAAGACTTTCCGCGCACGCGTAAAAATCAAACTATGGTAAAGTGTTGAAAATAAATAAAGTAAGACTAAGCTGACGCCATAAAGGGTAAAACATGTCACTCTGAGGGGCTGTCCGGTTTTTGCACTTTTGACGATCAATAGGACTAAACCAGCTACCGCGAGTCCAAAACCGATACCATGAGTGATGGCACTAAAAATATTGTTTAAAATGTAATAGCTCTTGGGCCGTTCTTCAGGTTCGCGCCAAATTGATTTGATTTTCATTTTCGATTATCCTAACTATATTTTGAATGTATTTTTAATTTTTTGTTATACTTAGGCAGGAAATGATCATGCCCGACTTTTCACTTAAGTTTATCATAAAGTGAAAATTCTTGAATTGATGAAAGGTAAAGATTTGACAATGATTAAGGTTATGACAGATTCTTCTGTACAATTAACCCCAGAAGAAATTGAAAAATATAAAATAACCGTTGTACCGCTTTCAATTACGATCGATGGTAAAGTTTACACTGACGGTGTTGACATTACAAGACGCGATTTCGTTCAGAAAATGGAAACTGCTCATGAGTTGCCCAAAACGAGTCAACCGTCTATTGGTCTGTTTGTTCAAAAATTTAAGGAATTGACTGCTGATGGTAGCCACTGCTTAGGCATCTTTTTGGCCAAAAGTTTAAGTGGAACGATTGATGCTGCTCGTCAGGCCGCTGAGATGGTTGATCCTGAAAAAATTACGCTAGTGGATTCTCGATTTACGGATCGTGCCGAAGGATATCAAGTTTTGGCAGCATGCCAAGATGCTGAAGCAGGACGTTCCATTGATGAAATTAAAGCACATTTAAAGCAGATTCAAGATAACATGCATTTGGATATGATGGTCGTTAATTTGAAAAACATCATCAAGGGCGGACGTCTTGGAAAGTTGACGGGACGTGTCGCAACTTTACTCAATATTCGAATTGCGTTGACTATGAAAGATGGTGTGATCAGCATTCAAAGAAAGGGACGCGGTAAGAAATTTTCAAAGAAGTATGATGATGATATTGTTTCAACGATAGCCAAGCTGTCTCAAGTCAAAAAAGTTTGCCTTTCTTATGTTGATACACCAGAATTGATGCATCAATTGGCTGATCGCATCAAGAACATTCGGCCTGATTTGGATTTGCTAGTCAAAGAAACAAGTCCAATTATCGCAACACATGCTGGAACCGGTGCCTATGCGATTTTATTTTATGCGGAGCAATCATGACGTTTCGAGAAAGTTTTTATCGCTTTTTAATGACTTTGAGAGATCCTGATGGAACAGATGAAGTCACACAATTTGCGAACAATGCGCAGCATGATTCACAATTTCCAAAACAAGCGCAAGACTATGAATTTTTGTCAAATTATTTAGAATTAAATGCGAGCTATTTGCCTAGTATGACGATTTTTGATAAAGCTTATCAAATGTATCTTGAAAAGATGGCTTAAACTTTTATGGCAAAAGAAAACAAAAAACAGGTACGAGACATTAAAGCACCTTCAAAGTATCGAAAAGTCATCAAATTCTGTCTTGTAGGAATCGCAGGTTTGATTTTAGGAAGTGGTTTAACGACTGCTTATTTTTTGAATAGCCAAAAAAAGTCTCCTTTGGCAGATGTGGCTAAAATTTACACCGCGATTCATCAAAACTATTACCAAAAAGTATCGAGCAAAACACTGACAAATGGTGCCATAAATGGCATGATTTCGTCTTTAAATGATCCATTTTCACAAGTTTTGCAAGGAACTGAGGCAAAAGAAGTCAATCAAGTGGCAAAAGGAGCTTCTTTTGCTGGAATTGGCATTCAAATGAAGCTAGTAGGGCAAAAAATTTTTGTCGAGGCGATCGTGCCTAAAACGCCGGCTGCTAAAAGTCCGATCAAGTCTGGTGATCAGATTGTCGCAGTCGATGGTCATAAAGTGAAAGCTGATTTATCTTGGGTATCTGATCATGTACGTGGTAAAAAGGGGACACAAGTCGTTTTGACAATGAAACATCAAAAAACGATTTTCAAGGTAACTTTGACTCGTCAGAAAATTCAGCAATCTTCAGTTTCAGTTTCTTACTATAATGGCACTGCAGTAGTTGCCGTGAGTCAATTTGATGTCAACACTTCTAAAGATTTAAAAACCACTTTGAAACAGCTTACTCATAAAAAAACTAAAAGATTGATCATTGATTTGAGAAACAACCCTGGTGGTATTATGCAAGCGGCGCTTGAATCAGCCAGCTATTTCTTGCCAAATGGCGCTGTTATCATGCAGTATCGAGATCGAACCGCCGCTAAGACCCAAATTCAAAATGATAAGACTTTGAACAAGGGGTATCACGTCTCTATGAAGCCGATCATCTTGATTAATAGCCAAACTGCTAGTGCTGCTGAGATTTTTACGGCTGCACTCATGGAAAATCATCGTGCTACCAGTGTTGGACAAACTTCATATGGAAAAGGAACCGTACAGCAAGTTTCTGAGCAAAAGGGGATTGAGTATAAATTTACAATTGCTAAATGGCTGACACCAAATGGAACGTGGATCAATCACAAAGGAATCAAGCCAACTTATAAAGTACCGCTAAGTGTTTATGAAAAGCTTCCCGAATTTGAATCCGATACGGATTTGAAGCCGAATATGATGGGGTTGGATGTTGCCATTTTGCAGAAGTATCTGCAAGCATTGAATTTATTGCCCAATCATTTAACTGGTGTTTTTGATCAGCAGACCGAACAAGCTGTTTTAAAGTATCAGCAGCAAAATGGACTTTCTCAGACTGGCCAGGTTAATCAGCAGTTGCGTCAGCAACTTTATCTTTCAATTGCAGAAAAAGAAGCCCAAGATGACAATGTGCTCGCTAGAGCATTATCAATTGAAAATCAAGAAGTTCAGAATAAATAAAACCTTGATTCAGTGACAATTTATATTTAAATTGCGAAAAGCCTGATGAATCAGGCTTTTTTATTTTGCTTATTTTCCGCATTGACATGACTTTCAACACTATAAAATAGAAAAAAGTTGCTACTTCATGATGGTATAACCCCCACTTGTCTGTGATATCTGCCCACTTGTTGAAATAGGCGAGACACAATGATGTAGCCAAGTTATGCTAGTTCTTGAATTAAAAGGGAGGGCTATATGGTGACACTGTTATACGTTAAAAATTTGAAAAAAAGTTTCGGGGCGAAACTGGCGGTTGATGACATTGATTTGCAGATAAGCAGAGGGCAATTGATCGCACTGCTTGGACCCAACGGTGCTGGAAAATCTACAGTCATTAGTATGTTGATTGGCATAATGAAGCCTGATTCTGGCGAAATCAGGCTTGAAGAGATGTCTCCTCAGGAATCACATTATCATCGCCGAATAGGAGTCGTCTTTCAATCGAGTGTGTTGGATGGGCAGCTGACGGTTCGGCAGAATCTGAATTTACGAGCTGGTATGTATCGTGATATTGGTTCTGAGCGCGTAAGCGAAGTTTTGAGCCAGTTTTCTCTTACAAAAATCGCTGACCAAAAGTATAAAACATTGTCAGGAGGACAACGTCGTCGAGTCGACATTGCACGGGCAGTTTTACATCATCCCGACTTGCTTTTTTTGGATGAACCTTCAACTGGGCTTGATGTGCAGACTAGGCGCATGATCTGGATGATCCTTGATCGCTTACGCCGAGAAGATCGGCTGACAATCGTCTTGACGACACATTATCTTGAAGAAGCTGAAACTGCAGATTTTGTCTACGTTTTGGATTATGGAAAAATCATCGCAGCAGATACTGTTCAAAAATTGAAAAAGGCTTATGCACCGACGCGGTTGCTGATCAGTACGTTGTACCCTAAGCGTCTTCAATCCCAGTTCCCCAAAGATTGGCGTGTAGCTGTGACGTCAACGGGATTATCGATCGCAGTTCCTGATGCCATATCCTGCATCCCGATTCTCTCTCGTTTAGAATCATCAATTGATGATTTTGAACTGCGAAAGGGAACGGTAGATGATATTTTCTTGACGCTGACAGGAAAGGAGATGCGCTAATATGACAGGACTTGTCAAACGCAATTTATGGTTGTATTTTGAAGATCGCAGTGGTGTTTTCTTTTCTTTGCTTGGTGCACTGATTGCTTTCGTCCTATATATTATTTTTCTTAAACATAACATGGCAACAAGCTGGGATAATGTGCCATATAAAAATGAACTGCTGGACAAATGGCTGATTGGTGGTACATTGGCAACAACCGCAATTACGACCACGGGTAATGCCGTCAGTACAGCAGTCACTGATCGTGAAAATGGACGTTTAACCGACTTGATGATGACGGATGTTCACAGTGAGACAATTCAAGCTGCATATGCGGTCAATGGCATTATTGTAGGGACGATTATGCAAATCGTCATGTTGATCAGCTTGAGCGTATATTTTTGGGTGACGGATGGTATCCATTTTGATTGGACATTAATCCCACAATTACTGGCCATTGCAGTCCTTAATGCAACGATATGGACGATGTTCAATGTGCTGATTCAAACTTTTATACATAAAATGTCTACGTTGGGTACTGTTCAATCTTTGATTGGAACGGCTGCAGGATTTTTTGTCGGTGTTTATTTGCCGATAGGGATGCTTCCACATTCGGCTAGCCACTTGATCAAATGGACGCCGGCGCCTTACAGTGCGTCACTTTATCGCCGTGTTTTGATGGCGAAATCACTGAAAATTGCTTTTAAAAGTAGAACGGACCGAATTGAGTTTGAACGAATCATGGGGATCAATATCAGCATTCATGGCATGAATGCATATCTAACTGATACGATTATTTTGAGCGCATGTGCACTGACTTTTGCCATATTTGTCGGTTTGCTTGCAAGAAGGAGTCAAATGTCAGCCGTTCAAGTGCATTAGTCGATAAATGAAAGGGGGAGCTAAAAATCAAAATCAAATTTGAAATCACCACCAACCAATCAATAGATGACGTGGAAGTGATCATTCGTGCGAAGACAGTTACCCCTGAGGTCATGGCAATCATGCATCAACTGGAAGCAATTGGGAAAACGACGCCAACTTTGGCACTAATGGTTGATGACCGCGTTGTCTTAGTCCCGCAGCGTGAGATTATCATGTTCGACGTAAGTGGTGTGGAAATAACGATGCAAACCACTAAAAAAATTTATCATGTGCGAGGTCAGCTCAAACGTACACTTGCTAAACTCAATGTGAATGATTTCGTACAAGTATCCAAAAACGCCGTGCTCAATTTAAACTACTTGGAAACGCTTGAAGCCTCCTTTTCTGGAAACATGATGGCGCATTTGAGCAATGGCCTTAAAGTGATGGTCAGCCGCAAGTATCTGCCTGCATTAAAAACAAAATTAGGAATGTGAGGTGATCTCGTGAATTTTTTAAAAACCAGCTTGCTGAACATGTTGAGAGGACTCTTGATTGGTGCGTTGATGAGTATGCTGACTATGATTTTTATTGGACATCCGATACAAGTCACACCAGGTGATCTATCAGCCATGCTTATCATGAGTGCATTGATTGGATTTTTGTCTATGTTGTTTAATATTGAAAATTTACCTTTTAAAGCTGCATTGCCGATACATTTTATCTTGACAGCGGTGATCGTGTTTGTGACTAATTATCTGCGTAAAGATCTTTTTAGTCCGATATTTAGGCTTTTCATTATTTATATCGTCATCTATGCTGGTGTTTGGCTTCTTTTGGGGATTTGGCAGTATCTGGATGTGCAGCGAATCAATTCTTATATCAAGAAACGTCAAAAGAAATCAGGAAAATAAGTGCTTTTAGTGCTTTTTGAAATGAAAATATGTCATAAAATCGAATTTTAAAAGTTCTCATGAGATGTCAAAAAATAGTCTTGTGAGAATTTTTTGATTTAAAAAACAATCTATCTTGAAGTACATTATTTTATGATAATGTGTGAAGGTCTGACAACCTCGTTTGGACATGCTAAAATGAAATAGCGCTTGAGCTTGTATCTTTTCATGATCAAATATAAGTCATAAACCTTATTTTTTAAAAACAAGTTCTTGCCAGTCAAGGATCGTCTTTTTGAACCGTTGAGTACAAAGAACGCAAAAACATTAAATCCAAGTTTTATATAGACTGTTGAATTATTTTGTCAGCATCAGGGATGTTCTTATTTGAAAAGTAACCAGGCAGGCTGATTCAAAATTTTAAGCTATTTTTTCAAAGGAGTTGGGTAATACGACTAATATACAATGGTATCCAGGGCACATGAACAAAGCTAAGAATCAATTAGCTGATCAGTTGAATACGCTCGATGTGATCATTGAAGTGCTTGATGCACGCATACCAATTTCAAGTCGAAATCCTATGATCGATCAAATCATTGGGGATAAACCACACATCATCGTTTTAAATAAATCAGATTTAGCAGATTCAGCTCAAAGCAAAAAATGGGTGGCCGATTTTAAACAAAGAAATCAATTCGTTTTATCTCTTGATGCACAGCATCATACGAACATCGATCAATTACGGCGAAATATCAAGCGGGCGGATCAGATGCGGGCGACTAAATTAGAAGAACGTGGCGCACGTCATCCAGTTAGTCATGTTGCTTTTGTCGGCATTCCAAATTGTGGCAAATCAACGTTGATCAATCGCCTTGTTGGCAGCAAACGTGCGCAAGTTGGTAATAAACCAGGCGTTACGAAAGGCCAGACTTGGATGAAAGCTGCTAAGTCTTCTGATAACATTCAGGTGCTGGATACACCGGGAATTTTATGGCCAAAGTTTGAATCACAAACTGTTGGCTATAAGTTGGCAGCATTAGGGGCAATCAGAGACGATGTTTTTAATGCAGATGATGTCGCGCTTTTTGTCATTGAATTTTTAAAAAAACATTATGCCAATTTCCTTTTAAGATTTAGTCGTTTAAGTGAGACAGATTTTACCAATTTAAGCAATCCTGATTTCTTATTGGCGATGACGGCAAAATATGGGATGAAAGACGACTACGAGCGTTTTAGTCTTTTCTTCTTACAACAATTGCGTAAAGGGCGTTTGGGAAGGATCGATCTGGATCTTGAAGTTGACGGAAATTAAAGAATTGCTGCATGCATCAGTTTCACAAGAGATTTTGTCTGAACTGGAATCAGATCCAAGGATTGGTGTTCAAAAATTGTTGCAGCAATATCAAAAAAGGCAAGCCAAGATGATACGACAAAAATCAGCTTTTTTGCAGCGGTTTTCGTTTGAAAAACGATTTTGGTCAAAACATCAGCTTGTGGCAGGGATCGATGAAGTGGGCCGTGGGCCGCTTGCTGGGCCTGTCGTAACGGCAGCAGTCATTTTGCCGACTGACTTTGACCTGATTCAAGTTAATGATTCCAAGCAATTGACGCCTAAAAATCGCCGCGCACTTTATCCTAAGATTTTAGAAGAAGCTGTCGATGTTGGCATTGGATTAAAGTCTGCCCAGGTGATCGACCAAGTCAATATTTATCAAGCAGATCGCTTAGCGATGGCTCAAGCAGTTGAGGCACTTTCGATAAAACCAGATGTGCTTTTAGTCGATGCTATGCAAGTCCCGATTGATCTTCCACAGGTCAAATTAATTCATGGGGATGCACGATCTAACTCGATTGCCGCTGCAAGTATCGTCGCCAAAGTTTTTCGTGATGATTTGATGACTGCTTATGGAGAACTTTATCCTGAATATGATTTTGCGCATAATGCAGGATATGGGACACCTAAACATTTGGCTGCTCTCAAGGAATTTGGACCGACACCGATTCATCGCAAAACGTTTGCACCTGTCGATCAAATGAGTTGAGCAATCTCAAAGTGAAAATCCTCCGCTTTTTTCGTAATTAAAGGCGGAGGATTTTAAATTGGATTTAACTGAGTTCGTTTTACGACTGAAACTACAAAAAAATATCGGTTACGTCAAATCATTGAAAGTTCTTAGACAGCTTCCAACATTGTCTGAGATCGATGAATCATGTCTTGATCAACTCGATTTGCCCAAATCGCTGAAACAAGATGTCACAAAAGCAATGCACAATGAAAAAAGCCGTAGTTTGATTTTCCAACTTCACTCACAATGTACAGTGATTTCTTTTTTTGATGAACGATACCCCGCACAACTGCGCGAAATTTATCAGCCACCACTAATTCTGTTTGCTAAAGGGAATCTCAATCTTTTAAGGAAAAAAATCACGACGATCGTTGGTTCTAGGCAACCAACAAGTTACAGTCAAGAAGTTTTGTCACATTTAATACCTGTTTTGATTAAAAAAAAGATCGTCATAGCCAGTGGCTTAGCTCAAGGCGTGGATACGATCGCACATCGCGAGACATTATCTGCAAACGGAAAAACGATTGCCGTTGTTGGTAATGGTCTCAATCATTTTTATCCTAGGCAAAATCAACGCTTGCAAGATGAAATCAGTCGACATGGCTTACTGATTAGTGAATATTTGCCAGATACACCACCACGTCCGTTTCGCTTTCCCGAGCGCAATCGGATTTTAGCTGGATTATCTGAAAATGTTATCGTGACTGAAGCCAAACATCATTCTGGTTCACTGATTACTGCTAATCTTGCTTTGCAGGAGAATCGAAATATTTATGCCGTT
>DICX01000056.1:0-16376 GCA_002417825.1 Lactobacillus sp. UBA5815
TTTGCATAATTTCAAACATATCTTTGATCACAGCAATTGGCGTGTTAAGTTGGAAACTTTTTATTATTCATGTACTTTCTTTTGGTTCAACGCAGCCATCGTGCTTTCAGATGTGATTTTCGCCAGCAACGTCGTGGCCTGGGTCATTCGTTTGTGGCGCCCGCAGACGACGCTGCCTTTCGATTTTGCATCCAGCAATATTTTGATGATGCAACTGTTGTTGTTCAATTGGTTTTTGATGATCTTACTTTACATTTTGCAGATTTTTACTGCATTGGCGACACAATATGGACAAGCAACGTCTAGTCAATTATGGCTGTCATTGGTTTCATACTTTACTTATTCGCAATTGTTCATCATCGTTTCGATTCACGCAGTTCTTTCTGTGACCGCGGATTGGCTTTTTCATCGTGATAGCAGTAAGTGGGTCAAAACGAAACGTTTTGCAGATTAAAGGGGGATCATGATGAAATTGAATCGTCGTTTTTGGCTGATCCTAGGGCTGATCGCTGCCTGCTATGCGGGGATCATGACTTATGTGCGCTGGGACAATGATGCCCAAACGAAACTTCACTTTTACCATCAATGGCAGGAAAGCTATGTCATACGCGTCAATCGTCGTCAAAGTTTCGTCAATGCAGGTGGCGGGCAGCATAAAGCATTGTCTGAAGCACAAGGCTATGGCATGCTGATCACCGTTTTAGCGGCTAAGAAAAATTGGGCTTCTCAAGAAGAATTTCAAAGATTGGATGATTATTATTTAGCCCACCGTGATGTTTACGACAAACAAAAAACCAATCTGATGGCTTGGCGTCAGGTCAAGACCAAACACGGCTGGGAGAATGATCCTAACAGTGCGACGGACGGTGATGTGATGATCGCTCAAGCATTGCTGATGGCGGCTGAACAGTGGCCTAAAACAACAGATTATCGCCGTCAGGCTTTGGCTTTGATGAAGGACATTTTACGCTTCGAACTGAATCCTAAGACGATGACACTGACCGTTGGCGATTGGGCGGATCAGAAGTCGTCTTATCATGATCTGCTGCGGACTTCCGATGTCATGCCTGCTGCTTTTCGATCGTTTTATCAAGCAAGCGGAGATCAGACTTGGCTTCAGGTCGAAAACGCCATGTTGAAGAAACTCGATCAATTGAGCAAGCGTGAAAAAACGGGACTCGTCCCGGATTTTGCTTGGGTTTCACCACATCGTGCTTGGCCAGTCAAAGCCAATACGGTTGAAAGCAAAAATGACGGGTCTTATTCTGACAATGCAGCGCGAGTCCCATTACTGTTAGCCCAGAGTAAAAACCCCAAGGCACAGAAAATACTGCTTCGGATGCTCCGTTTTTTCCGTCAGCAGCGTAACTTGACGGCTGGATACAGTTTGAAGGGGAAACCGTTGAATGACTACCAAGCTGCCAGTTTCAGTGCGCCCATCTTTTATGCAGTCAACGTTCATCGAAACGAGGGATTCGATGCCTTGTATACACGTGAAAAATTCATTTTCGCGCAAAGATTGCCTAGTGACCGTTATTATGATGCGACGCTCACGACATTGGTGGCTTTGATGAGCTGATCTGATGACTCATAAGCATGAAAAAAAGCCTTTGAACTTAAGTGGTTCAAAGGCTTTTTTGATTGCAAGTTAATCGTTCAGGTTATAACGCAATTTCATTCGTTCGGAACCAGCGATGACCATGTCGCCTAAAAGTTTAGTCTGACGCTTCATGGCTTCATCGGCAAGGCTTTGGTTTGCTTTTTCAAGGTAAGCTGTCACGTCTTGACTGGCATCGAAGGCATCATCGGTTTGCTTTTGAATGCGCCGATAAGCACTCATGGCAGCTAACGTGTAGCTATTGCGAAAATCAACGTAGAAGTCGTAATCGGTATCACCAAGCAAAGCGGTCGTGCAGCTGAGCCAATACATCCGATTCAAGTCGAACTTGTCATTTGCGTCTTTGTAGCTTTGTGGGGTGTCCGTCACGTTAGCGTAAAACGGTACGATCGTGTTGAACGTGTTGGCACCGAAAGCTAACCAGTGGATTCCGGCTAATTCGGCTGGCACGTTAGCACGAATCTGCAGCAGATGGACATCGTGATTACGGTTGATGCCGATTGGCCGAAACTTTGTTTTTTCTTCGGTCGTGCCTGATCCGTAGATGTCGTACTTCGTATTTTCAAAATGCGAGCTCAATGCAAATTTAACGTCTTCGATCGAAATCTTGCGATTCGCATGGCAGATGAATGGCAGGTTCTGTTCTTGCGGGTCGTGTTCGACTTCAGGCGTGAAGTATTTTTGAACGTACCAAGCGCGTGGGTTGTTGTAAACCGTATCTTTGATCGAAGCACTGCCAAAAATGTGACGCAAGTTGATGCCTTTGAAATCTGGATTCAAATGATTTTCATTGATGAAGTGTTCCAAGTCTTCAGAGGCCATCGTGTCTTTAGCGTCAAAATCGAAGGTGTCGATGTTGAAGCGGTTCGGAGCGACGACGTAAGCATCATCTGGGATCTTCTTGGCAGCCCAATGATGACCGCCGATCGTTTCTAACCACCAGATCTCGTCTTGATCGCTGAAGGCGATGCCATTCGGTTCATAAGTGCCATATTCTTTTAACAGGGCACCTAAACGCTTGACGCCTTCACGTGCAGAATGGATATAAGGCAAGACAAGCGTGACGAGGTCTTCTTCACCGATACCGCCAGAGACGAAAGGATCAAGACCTAAAACACGTGAATTCGTCGTGATCGTTTCCGTTGCACTCATTGCGACGTTGGCACTGTTGATTCCAGCTGCTGGCCAAATCCCGTTCGTCAAAATCGAATTGGGAATCGAAGTATAACGCAAAGGATCATCCGGAAGCGTGATTTGAACGCCACTGATGACAGATTGATAATGGCGTGGCTGCTTTTCAGGCATCACGACGACGAAACGCTCAGGATCGAGTGCTTCATGTCCGTCGTCATTACGTGCGACCATGGTCGAACCATCGATCGAGGCTTTTTTTCCAACTAGAATGGTCGTACAAGACCCTTGAATTCTTTTTTTCATCATTTTTACTCCTTTGTCATTTATAAGGTCTATGTTAGCATAGCTCGGCAATTGCGGGGGAAATGGTGTCGGCAATCGATGAAGTTTGATGTCACGCAAGTATGAAAACATGTGAAAGTTAAAACTATCTTTTTTGTATTGTAAGCGGTATCATATAGCGTAGGCATAAACAAAAATTGCTGAAGGAGTCTTAAACGATGAAAACATTCAAATCCAAAGTTCTTTTTTTGACCGGTGCCGCACATGGTTTTGGGCATGTGATTGCACTTGAAGCGGCTAAAAGAGGAATGAAACTTGTCTTGGTCGATATCGATGAGCCAGCATTGCATCAAACGCAACAAGAGGTTGAGCGATTAGGCGCTGAAAATCTGGCGATTCCAGCAGATGTCACGAAAGAATCGTCAGTCAATGAAGCAATCGATCAAGCGATGGCTGCTTTTAAACGAATCGATCTTTTGATCAATGATGCAGGTATCGCGTTGCCTGGGCGAATCTGGGAATTACCGACGCGAGATTGGGAATGGATTCTGCATGTGAATACGATGAGTCAAGTTTATACGATGAAACGTATCATTCCAATCATGATGAAGCAGAAAACACACGGCGCGATCTTGAACGTTGCTTCGATTGCAGGGCTCTTAGATACGCCAGGAATGCCTTCTTATCATGCAAGCAAGTTCGCTTCGGTGGGTTTATCGGAAGCAACGGCATATGATCTTCAACGTGCAGGCGCCGATATCGAGATGCATGTCATGTGCCCGGGATTCGTTCAAACGGACCTTTACCATACGGAGGAACATCGGCCAAAGCAGTATTCTGATCCGGAAGATCCTTATTATCACAGTGAGGCCTTCTTGAAAGGCCAGCAGTTTGCCAAAGCGGTCATCACGAATGGGATGCCGATCGATACGATCGCGGCGACTGTTTTTAAAGCATTGGAAGACAATGAGTTTTACATTTTGACGCATCCTGAATATAATCCATTGATTTCGGATCGTGTACATCGAATCGTCAATCATGGTGCACCAGATGTCCATGTCATGGATGGTTTGATGTGAGCCCATCAAGGCTATAGGAGGAAAAAATGACGAGTTACCGCGTTGATCAAAAAGATTTGGCTCATTTTTTAACGAAGCCCAGCATGAACGACCAAGAAGGCATCATGTTTGCATATGCAACGGATGAGACCGTTTTGAAATCCTTGATACCGGCACCGTTGAAACTGGTTGCACCTATCATCGTTGGATACGTCGTCGATATGGGAAAGCCCACTTTTGGCGGACCTTACTTGGAAGAGACGCTTTATGCCATGGTGAGCTATCAAGACAAATTGGTAGGTGCGTATCCGTTTCAATTGCTGTTAAGCGGTCCTGGCGCCGAAGCGGGGCTGATTTCTGGCCGTGAGGGCGCCAGTATCCCGAAAAAGCTTGCAGATGAGATCGTCTTGCGCCGTACGGGGAATCAAGCAGTTGCTAAAGTCACACGTCATGGTAAAGTGCTGCTTGATTTAAGCTGGGAGTCAGGTGCCATCAATGAAAAATCGTTCATGGCACAGTTCAGCCAAATGATGACACTGGGCAAACCAATGGAAACGAACAGTTTCTTCTTTGATTATCACCTTCAACAAGACGATGAAGGAAAAAATCATTTCGTCGATGTGACGCTTTTGGCAACTAAGATGAAATCAGTCGCTGATCGTTTGGAACCAGGGAAATTGACGCTTAAATTAGACTCGACCGAAGATGATCCGCTAGGAGAATTACGTGTCATCAAGCCGCTTGGCGCCGCATGGTATCATTTTAAAACGTCGACGATGTACCAGACACTCAAATTAGAAAAAGTCGATGATGCGGCAACTGCCCCCTATCTGGTCACAGGCCGGTATGATCGCAGTCTTTACGATCCTGAAGCCACCAGCTATCATTTTTAAGGAAATTTTGCGAGGAAACCACAATGGAAAAAGAAAAAAGCAGCCAATCATTGATAAATTCAGATTTTGCAGATGTGATGTTCAACCGACACTCCGTACGTGTTTTTAAGCCGGGAGTGACGATTCCTCGGGAGGAATTGCAAGAGATGATCTCGCAAGCGACGACAGCACCTTCCGCCTGCAACCTACAATCTTGGCATTTTGTCGTTTTGGACACACCGGAAGCCAAGGAAAAAGTAAAACCAGCTGTGATGAAGTTCAACTATCCACAATTGGACACCGCTTCAGCAGTAGTGTTCATCGTGGGAGACACGAAATCGCATGAAGTCTATCGTAAAGTTTGGACGAAAGTTTATGAGGAAGGACATATCACCAAAGAACGTTTAGAGCAGATCTTTCAAACGTTCTTGCCGCTTTATGAGAATGCCTCAAAAGAATTTTTGACGTTGGATGCGACGATCGACAGTGCCATGGTCGGGATGCAGCTGTTGTTATTGGCTCGGGCTCATGGGTACGAAGCTAATCCACTTTCTGGGTATGATTTTGCTAAGATCATCCCGGCACTCGATCTTGATCCAGAACGGTTCGTCCCAGTAATGGCCATCGCAATCGGAAAATCAGATGAAACGCCAATAAAGACGCAGCGTTATGATGCAAAGACTTTAACAGAATTTCGTTGAAATATTGGTGTGAAACTAAAAAAGCATGGAGAATGATTCCCCATGCTTTTTTGATATAAAGATTACGATACACCGTTGATTATTGACTGATGCCATAGTGTCTTTTCATGAATTCAGGCATGCAGTCAAGTTGGAGATCAACATAATGGTCGATGTCCAAGGTGTTATTTTTTAAAAAGGTGTCCCAGTCACAAAAAACACAGCTGTAAATGAAAAGTCGAAGCTGCATGGTTTGCTTTTCAGAAAGTTTTTCTTTTGAAAAACTACGTTCTGTAATTGAATGCTGGAAAAAATCATATAATTGTAAATCGAATTTTGTGAAATAGGACTTGAAATAAGGTGCCAGTAAAGGAAACGATGCTGATACAAATCTTTGACACTCTCACGATAGCTACCCGAAAAATCATCAAAAAAGTCAAATCGATCCCAAAAAGCTGCTTGGAACCATTTGATACCCAAGTCGTATTTATCTTTAAAATATTTGTAAAAAGTATTTCGTGCGACATGTGCTTCTTGGATGATTTCTGTAACAGAAATATGATCGATAGTTTTCTTTTGAAGTAAATTTTCAAAACTATGATAAATTTTTGCTTTAGCTTTGATCATTTTGAACCTCCAAAAAATGGACAAAACAGCGATAGTGTACATTGTTAAGCGCTATCAATTGCATGATAATGAAACTGAATGTGATTTAAAGAACAAAGCTTTTTTCAAAAGAGGAAACGATTATGACATTAAAAGATGGAAATTATACTGTCGTCGCAACGGTTTATCAGGGTGAAAAATTGCCTGTAGTGATTAAAATCAAACATGGTAAAATCAGTCGCGTTTCCAGTCAGAATACACTTCCAGAAACATCGCTCAATCGTCAAGTGCTTGCGACGCTTTCTGATGAAATTTGCCACACTCAAAATTTAAACATTGATTCGGTTTCTGGTGCAAGTTACTCTACTTCGGGCATTTTAACTGCTGTAAAAACTGCTGTGAGGCAAGCGGGTGGAAAAATTAAAGACTTAGCTGAGCCCCGAAATTTAAATCGTAAAGATGCATCGAAACGGACAAATACATCAAATTATATGAATTGGCGTGAAACGCCTAAAAACGTGACACGTGAATTGAATACAGACATTTTGATCGTTGGATCTGGCATCTCTGGGTTGGCCGCTGCCGTTCAATCTGGTGAATTAGGATTAAAGACAATCGTTATTGAAAAGAATGCTTTTGTTGCGGGTAATGGAGGAGGCATCGAAGGTATTTTTGGTGTTGAAACGCAAATGCAGAAAGCAGCAGGCATTCAATCAGAACCTGAAAAAATTATAGCAAGAGAAATGGAGTTAGCGCAATATCGTCCGGATGGCTCGTTTTGGGTAGATTTAGTTCAGCATTCTGCAGAGAATATCGAATGGTTGGTAAAAAATGGCGTGCGGTTTGATCGCGTTGATGATTACTCCGGAATCTGCGAATTTCCAACTTTTCATTGGTTTGAGGGCAATGTTGCCTCTAAAGGCTATGTCCCTTATATGAAAGAAAGAGCAGATCGCTATGGTGTCAAATTTCTTTTAAGCACACCGGCTTACAATATTTGCTATAAAATCATCGTGTTGAAGGCATTTATGCTCAAAATAAAGATGGTTTTATCAAAATTAATGCCAAAGCAGTGATTCTTGCAACAGGAGGAGTTGGCCATAATGGTAAATTGCTTGCCAAAAAAGGCTGGTCCATCAAAAATTTGAAGTATTTGTCAATGCCGTCCAATACAGGAGATGGTTATCAACTAGCAATGTCTGTTGGTGCAAAGGATATGTTGCTCGAATCCCCTGATTTCATGGACAATTATATTCAGGCACTGCCAAGCAACCGCTTGACTAAAATGGCGCCTGAAACATTGCTCGCAGGTGGCGGACCGGTTGTTTGGGTAAATCAAAATGGTCGGCGAATCGTCAATGAAAATGTTGCTTCTTACAACATGTTGTATCAACATATGGCAATCAAAGCAACGCGTGCGACTTACGTCATCTTTAATCAGAAGATTTGGGATAAGATTGCTGACCAAGCGTTGCCGCAGTTCAGGAAACCTGATCCGGATAAGATGTTGTTTAAAGCCGTTGCAGAAAACAACGGGCATTCGCTTTATAAAGCCGACACGATTGATGAGTTAGCATATGATGTTGCAATCCCGGTAGAAAGTCTGAAGAAAACGATAGCCGATTATAATCAGTTTTGCCATGAAGGCGTCGATCATGAGTTCAACAAAGAAAGATCGATGCTGATTCCAATAGAACAGGGACCGTATTATATCGGCCGTCTTGATAATTCTAACTTAGTCAGCTTAGGTGGTATCGGTGAAAATACAGATTTTGAAGTGATCGATGAGGATTTTCAACCAATTTTAGGACTTTATGCTATTGGTGCAGATGCGACGATGCAGTATCGCGATGTTTATACGATCACGCTAGGTGGATCAGCGTGTGCACATAGTGTGAATTCTGGACGTAATGCAGTCAAAAATGCTCAAAAAGAAATGCAGAAGTAAAAATTAATTAGGAGGTACTGACTTGAAAGCAGGAGAATATCAAATCAAAGCAGAGGGTGTGTCTAGGTCTTTACCGATCCAAGTGACACTATCTTCAAAAAAAATCGAAAAAATAGAGGCATTAAGTGATCATTTGTCAGAGCTGGAACAAGAAACATTAAAGCAGATGGCTGCCAAAATCGTCACACATCAGTCTGTTGCAGTAGATGCGGTTAGTGGCGCAACGACTTCCAGTAATGGAATCAAAAATGCGGTTAAAAACGTAATCGTTGAAGCTGGTGGTGAAATCACGCACTTTAGTGTTTCTGAATCTAAGAAAAATAGTCTTTCCCAAGATACGGATGAACGTTTCAAAGAACCTGATTACTCAAAATGGCTCACAAAACCGAATCAAATCGATCAAACGATGACGACTGACCTTGTTATCGTTGGTGGCGGAATCGCAGGTCTTTCTGCAGCAGTTCAAGCGGGTGAAAGAAATCTTTCAACAATCTTACTAGAAAAAAATGGCTTTTTAGGTGGTAACGGAACCGGTGTTGAAGGTATGTTGGGGGCTGAAACCCAGATGCAAAAAAAAGCAGGTATTGATTTCAGTAAACAGGATGTCGTCGTTGCAGAACTAAAAACAGTTCAATATCAAGCGGATGGTTCATTTTGGGTAGATTTGGTCAACAACACGGCAGAAAACATTGCTTGGCTTCAAAAAGAAGGTGTCGAGTTTGATCGTGTAGATGATTACCATCATACCTGTCCATTACCAACGTTTCACTGGTTTAAAGGTGGACAGGGTGCAATAGGCTACATTCCGCCCATGGTTAAAAGAGCAAATGCTTTAGGCGTGAAAATTTTGACGTCAAGTCCGGCAACCGGTTTGATTTTTGATCAAAAAACGCAGACAGTGAAAGGCGTTTATGCTCAAGTCAATGGTAAAACGACACAGATCAATGCTCAAGCCGTTATCTTTTCTTCAGGTGGATTTGGGCAAAACAAAAAGCTGATTGAAAAAGAGGGCTGGCGGACTGAAAACATGATCACGATCGGCATGCCTGGTTCAGTTGGAGATGCTTATCATATGGCAATCGCTGCTGGTGCAAAAGACACGATAGAAGATTCAGCACCGCTGGTTACAAATTATATTCAAGCTTTACCTGTCAGCAATGGACGTGACTTATTGGCAGGAGGACCAGCATTGTGGGTTAATCAAGACGGTGTTCGTTTTACAGATGAAAGTATCGTTGAACGTAATGCAATCTTACAGTCGCAACCACTGAAAAGTGTCAAAACTGCCTATACTGTTTTTAATAAGACATTATTTGACCGTTATGAAAACAATCTACAAGACTTATCAGAAAAAGAACAGGCTGGTATGCAGGGAATCGATAAATTTGATCATACAAATGCTGAAGTCGCTGAACGTGTCCTTGCGCGTGGCGTTAAAGAAAATAAAGGGAACTCTTTGTTTGAAGCAGAAACTTTAGAGGCACTTGCAGATAAAGTAGGCGTTCCGGCTGATGCGTTCGTTGCACAAGTCAAAAGATACAATGATTTTTGCCATGCTGGCATTGATCATGAATTTGGTAAAGTAGCGAAGGACTTGGTTCCAATAGAAGGGGGCCCCTATTATATTGCAAGATTGGATATTTCCTATGGTATTTCAATCGGCGGTATCGGTGAAAATCGTCGCTTTGAAGTGATTGATGATAATTTTAATAAAATCAATGGTTTATATGCTGCAGGAATTGATTCTGCTATGCAGTATCGAAAAATTTATACGATTAATTTGGGTGGATCGTGCTGTGCCCACTGTGTAAATTCAGGTCGTCATGCAGTGATCAATGCGGAAGAATATATCAAAGAAAAGTAATAATCCCAAGTTGGCTATAGAAAAAATTAAAGATAAAATTTTTCAAATCGTTTTTTCTGTTTAAAAATATGAGTTTATGTTAGTTGGGTAATTGATGCAAAGACTTTAACAGAATTTCGTTGAAATATTGGTGTGAAACTAAAAAAGCATGGAGAATGATTCCCCATGCTTTTTTTAATGCAAAAGTATCCAAAAGCTGATATTACAATAATATTTTTGAAACAATAATACTGACGCGTGATATTATTGAAAGAGTAATATTTTTAATAGTTCTATTGTATAGTCGTGATACTCACGATGGCGATAAAGAAAAAAGGGGGAAACGCGTGACAAAATTATATCTTTTTGGTCAGCGGGTCATTGATTTTTTTTGGCTGATTTTATTTGGAACGACGCTTTTCAAAGCATGGACGTCAATCAATCTGATACTAGGAGACAATTCTTTTTATGGCACGAGCACGACGCTCCTCACGACATTCGGCATCATCTTCTTAGTCGTCTTTTTTAGCCTTTATCATAGCGTCTCGTCGATTCATGAGGTGGTTTATCATATTTTTGTCGAGAACTGGCACTGGACAGCATCGTTTTTATTGATTTTAGTGATTGCTTTTCAGCTCTTTTTCGTCATCAATGTGCATCCTGTGAGTGGTTTTGATGCGGGGATGCTTCATTATGCTGCTGTGAGTAAGAAACATGTCCTTGAGCCTAATGTCGCTGCTTATTACAGCTTGAATCAAAATAATCTGCCGATCACGCTGGTCATGAGGTGGCTCGTTGTGAAGACAGGGCAGACGTCATGGCTTTTCTTTGATTTATTGACAGTCGCTTTAGTTGATCTTTCCGCTTTTTTGAACTTGGGCAGTATTTATTGTCTTAAACCTGCTGCTTTGCCAGGGGCAATCTATTTACACTGTGGTTGGCTGTTTTTCTTTCCTAGCATCATCATGCCTTATACAGATGCCTGGGTGTTGCCATTCGTTTCACTATATCTGCTTTGCAGTATCATCTTGACCAAACCAAAACTCTTTTTAGGTTATCGTCTTGTGGCTGCTGTCCTTTTTGGCATCAGCGCCGTTTTAACTTACTGGATTAAACCATCGGCAATCATCCCAGTGATTGCAATGGTATTGATTTTGATCTTGCGTAGTTTCAAGGGATTGAAAACTTTAATGAAGGGACATTGGGCAGACGCAATTCTAATCACTATTGTTTTAATGGAAAGTGCTGGGGTGACTTATCGACAAATCGATCATAGCATCAAGGCACAAACCTACATCAAGGTCGACCAATCACGGGCGATTCCTGCGATTCATTTTATGGCAATGGGTGTTTATGGCCAAGGCGGCTACAGCGAAAAGCAAGCGGTCAAAATGACGATATTACCTACAAAACAACAAAAAACGGCCTATTCAAAAAAGATGCTGATCAAACGTTTGAAAGCTTTGGGTACATGGGGGTATTTCAAATTTTTGATTACGAAACAAGGAAATAATACTGCCGATGGGACGTTTGGCTGGTTGCGTGAAGGTCACTTCTTCCGTGAGAATCAAAAACCTTCTGATCGGGGAATCAGTAATCGCTTGAAAAATTATATCTACTTGTATGGACGGCATATCGCAGATTTTCGCTTTTGGTCGCAAGCGTGGTGGGTTTTCTTTTTATCTTTGATTGCTTTAGGTTGGGGTAGAAGATCAGATGAAATTCAAACATTACGATTGAGTCTGATTGGTGGCTTTCTCTTTTTACTGTTGTTCGAAGGCGGTCGAAGTCGATATGTGATTCAGTATTTACCGGTTCTTCTTGTTTTGGCAGCATTGTCTGTCGAACAGGCACAGGTGAACTGGAAGAAATTATGGCAGTGGACGAAACCATCGCCTGATTCACCTTGAATGAGTGGAAACAAAAAGGTCAGAAACTTAGAGCTCCTGACCTTTTTTAGTGATGTTGGAATAATTATTGTCATTCATGATGTTTCTTTTTAATGAAATAAATAAAATCTTTTTTGATTTGATCAAAGACTCGATGACGTTCAGATGAAAATCATTCTGAGTTCCATTGCGTAGGTCTTGTAATCGTATTGATTGCACCAATCATCCGGATCCAAGCACAAATAAAATTGTAGATTGGGAAAGTCCAAGCAACCCACCATAAATGTCCAAAATAGTGTTTTTCAGAAGGAAATTCTTGTAATAAGATACGGACGCAGAAGTAATTGATGAAGGAAGCGAACACGTAAAGCAAATAAATAAGCAAATAAGAATCGATTAAGACCCAAATCGAATAATGGAAAAAAAGTAATACAAAGCTTGCAAAAAACCAAATCATGCGTGGAAACAAAAAAGTGTGATCGATAATCAATCGGCGAGTCACGAAATTATCAAAAAGTGAAAGTATGCCAACTTTCTTGGATTTCGAAAAGTCTTTAGAAGTTTCCAATTCACCGCGAAACCAACGTTGACGCTGTGTGTAAAGTTCACCAAGTCCTGAAATGGGGCTGATATAGAAAATTGCATTTGGACATAATACGACTTTCTGCTTGAGGTTCTGCCGTATTTGAAACGTCATATCTGTGTCTTCACCGACAGTCATCGTATTGTACATGAAAGTCTGTAATAAGACTTCACGGCGAAAAGCCGAAAAAGCCCCAGACATCGTAAAAAGGTGGTTGTGTTCTGATTCGATAGCACGACCGGAGAGGAAGGCTTGAACGTATTCAAAATATTCATTTTGTGCGAGAATACGATGACTATTTTTAGGTAATTCACGGATGACTTTCTTGTTGGACAAGATTGCGCCTGTCAAAGCTGCAACATCAGGTTCGTTTTCAAATTGAAGTACCATGTTCATCAAGGCTTCTGGTCGCAGCGTTCCGTCACTGTCGATATTGATGACATATTTTCCAATTGCCTGATAGATTGCTGAATTGAGTGCTTGCGCTTTCCCTTTTTGCGTGTGGATCATCTGCATGTTCAAACGGTTGAAGACACTTTGTGCATGGCTGAAAACAGAGAAACTGTCATCTGTACTTTGATTGTCTGCGAGGATGACTTGAATCAAGTGGGTTGGATAAGTCGAATTGGCGATTGAAGCGATACAAGCGAAAAGCGTTTTAGCGGAATTGTAAACCGGAACGATCACCGTGATCAGTGGCAGTTTAGCAGGTACCTTATGCTTTGAACGATGATGAAAACGATATAGGACGCGAAAAGATGAAATAATGGCTGGGATGATTTCAACGACAAGAGGGATCAACACCCAAGTCAGCCAAAACCCCATCTGTAGCAGTGTCAAGTCGAGCCAATAAGTGATCGTCATCGTCTAGTCACCTGTTTCCTTGAAAAATTAAAAGGCCATTTGGTAAGTAATTTCTGTGCAAGTTGGGAATAAGTGAAGACGTTATAATAAAGCATGATAACAATGATATAAAAAATCAAACGGCCTAAAAGATTGTGAGCAAGGAAGAAAGCTTGGTAACCGCCAAAGTGAACGACGACGATAATGAAGATCAAGCGAAGAACGTTCGCCAAATAGATCCAGAGCCAGCCGATGAACATGTAAAGCAGACGCTCATGTCTTGAGTAAGCTGGGAAAAAGGCGACTAAACCCCAAAAGGCGGTCGTCTCGATGATTCCTGAACATTCGTAATCGATCGTCATCATGACGCTAGACTGATCGGCAGTGAAGATATGAACAACGCCATATTTGACCATAACGTCACTAAACTGTGTCAAGGTACTGAACCCTTTGATCGCCAAAATGACAAGATGAGTCGCGAACCACACCCAATAAGGTTTGCTCAAGGCAAGAAGGATGAAAAAAAGCCCTACGCTGCCAACAATAAAAAAATAAGCAGGTAATTGGGTTCTTTTCAATACGGAGAGCACATAAAGCCAAAGCAGTGTGCCAATCAATAAAATAGGATTCATGATATCAGCGCTCCGCCTTGTTTCGACGGCGCGGGATGAATTTGAAAACACCAATCGTTGCGATTGCTAAACCACCAGCCGCGAGCCACCAGGGACCGGTACTGCCGCCTGTGACAGTCAGCGTTTGGTCGCCTAAATTATGATTGACCAATGTTATGGTTTGTCCAGATTGATTTGAAGATTCGATAGCAGATAACGGAATTTTAAGCTCCATTGCATCGGAAGTTCCGCCCTTCGTTGTTGGCATGACGCCAGCCATGCCCGCTGTTAAAACCGCATTCTTGCCTGTTGTTTCGTTGTAAAGATTGAAATTAAGTTGTTCTGTATCGCCAACTTGTTTCATTGTATTCGCAAAGTTGTTTTTGCCAGGTGAAACAAGCTGAATCGAATAAGTCATGTTTCCAACCGTTAGTTCATAACCATCGGTTTGCAGTTGGTTATAGGCATAGTTAACGGTGTAGTCCATTTGAATAAAAATATATAGATCAGTCCCGTCAGAAACCATGGCACCACGTTTGATGTTGTAATTATCCCCAGGTTCAGCAATATCTGTTTTAGGAATATCGTTCCAATCGTCAAAATGGCCATCGATGATAATATGATAACTAGGAGTGTCTGTATGGTCAGTACTACCTTTGTCAGAAGCATCATTGCTCTGATTAGAAGTGTCACTGCTGCTTTGGCTGGAATCTGAACTGCCACTTTGATCACTGGGATCACCAAGATGATCTGCTGTCAAGGGATTGGATAAGCCATAGTTGCTGTCGGTCATCGTAATCGTGTCTTTCGGAGTAGCTTCTAGTTGTATCAATGGTACTGCTCCTTCAAAAATAATATGATCGTTTTCAACTGTGATGGAGCCACTGTTAGGGTAATCTGTGTTTGCAAAGCTATTCCACAAATCGCCAGTCGTTTGAATGTTTGTTGAATTAGCTGTGATAGGTTGTGATGTTTTAATCGTGAGATAAGAAGTTTTTTGATTGACTGTTAAGGCAACAGAATTATAATAAGTTGCATTTTTGGGACGATCTGCACTTATATAAAGATAAGCCATGTCTCCCTTAACGATCATAGCAAATTGATTTCCATCCCAAGTTCCAGTCGTTTTCTGGATGTCTTTCCAATCACTAAAATCACCGTCGATTACAGGAACTTCAGATGAAGCAGCCTTGACGGGAGTCGTTAGTGTGATCATAAATAGCGTGAAAATTCCTAAAATGATGAATTTGATTTTTGATTTTGATGACATTCCATATCCTCCTCGTCAAGTTAAAAAGTCACCAACTTATCAAAAGCAAGCCACTAATTTATAATTGAAGAAAATCATTTAATCAATTATAGCTCATTTGTTATACAACAGTACATTTAAAATAGGACTTTTAACCATTTTTGATTTATGTTTTGCAGATCGTATTGAAATAATTGGAAGCAAATTTGGATTAAACTGATGAGAAATCCCATGGCCGGGTTGAAAGACCATGAAATTGCACTTGCATGATCCATTTTGTTTTGTTAGAATAGTAAAAATTTTTTAAGCTTTTGAGTCTAAACAGGAGGATCAAATGGGATTACATGCATATTTGCAAGGATTATCAAGTTTGGAATCAATCGACCGTGCGCCGGGCTATTTCAAATACCAACATCATTCTGTGGCGGCACACTGCTTTCGGACGGCTGAATTTGCACAGATGATGGGCGATATCGAAGAAGTCTACGGTAAAAAGAAAATCGACTGGAAGTCACTTTACGAAAAAAGCTTGAATCATGATTATACAGAACGATTCATCGGCGACATCAAAACACCGGTCAAGTATGCGACGCCGCAACTGCGTCAGATGATCGGCGAAGTCGAAGAAACCATGACGGCAAAGTTCATCCGCGATGAGATTCCAGAAGAATTCCAAGAGATCTACCGCCATCGTTTGAGCGAAGGCAAGGATGACACTTTAGAAGGGAAAATCTTGTCAGTCTGCGATAAACTAGACTTGATGTACGAAGCTTACGGCGAGATCGAATTAGGAAATCCCAATCCAGTTTATATGCAGATGTTCAAAGAATCGCTGCAGACACTCAAAACTTTTGACGATTTGGCCAGTGTGAAGTACTTCATCAAGAAGATTTTGCCAGATCTGTTCAAGGGTGATTTTTCTGGCAAAGACAAGATGCAAAAAATCGCCTTTAGTCTGTTAGTGGAGGGAAATTAGTGAAATTTCAATGTGCAGCCTGCGGGCTGCGCTTAGATGGTCTTCATTTCAAAATCAACGGATTGATGGTGCCTAAATTGACGAGTCTTTGTGATTTGTGCCGCAGCTTTGGCTTAGATGCTGCGGATTTTCCCAATGAAGCCGTTCAAGCGGTCGCAGCGGTGCTGCTCTATCCATTCGTTGG
>DICX01000056.1:16515-24918 GCA_002417825.1 Lactobacillus sp. UBA5815
GCACAAAAACCGATTTATGAAGCTTTGATTCAAGACTATGATGGCAATGATTTGGCACGCCAGCAGATTTCAAGAACGACCTTCAATCAAGCAGTTTTGGACAGTACCCAAGACAAAAAAAAGCAACCATCGCCACAAATGACACTAGCCGAAAACTTGACGCGCCTTGGCCTCAAGGTTACCTTTCAACTGAATGAAGTGACCTATCTCGATCGTGAACGTGTTCGAGTCAAGTATCATTACCGTTGTCAGTATTGCGGACGCTATGGCAAAAGCGTCGATCACAAAGCGCCGGTGTCGCTTTCACATGACAATGATTTCAGTAATCTAACGCTGTCGTGCAGTGAATGCAATCGCATCAAAGGCAACATGCCATATGCGCTTTTCGTCCGACTCAATGATCAGCTGAAAGGCGTCAACAAGAAATTGGTCGATTACGAGAAAACATTGATTGCGCTCAAACATGAATTGGCCGTGCGTCGGCAAAACTTGCATGCTGCAGTTCATTTGAAGGGTGTGACCATCGATCCTGAATTGCAGCGGCTGCGCCGCAAGAACAAACAGCTTCAAGACGCGGTCGACAGTTTGCAAAGCGATTATGACCAGTTGCGTCAAGCACGCAAAGTGTATTTTGAAACGGGCTGGAAGTTGGACCGTGCAAGTCATGAAGACTTGATTTGAAATCATTTTGACTAAAATCATGCTTTAAAAAAGGGCATCCGTGATGGATGTCCTTTTTAGCGGCCGTTATAAAGTTGGACCAGTGTCTGTTTTTGCTGATCAGAAAGTTTTTCATAGTCTTGATAAGCTTGATACCAATCACCTTGCGCGATGGCTTGGCGTGTCGACGTCAATTGCGGGTCAGAGAAAACCGCATTGACGATCGTTTGTGCACGTTGTGGCGGAATCGCCGTCGTTTTTTGCAAAAGGTTCGCCGCTTTTTGCTTTTCGGTAGCGGCTTGCATGATCGTACTCATTTTCGTTTTGTTCAATACAGAAGTTCCACGGTCGATGAGCTGGTCTTTTTGAGCGTTCCCAGTCTTTTCGGCTTTCAGCCGCTTAACGATCTGTGTCTTGACGGCGTGGTCTGCTGGCGTGTCGTTGCCACTGACGCTCCGCCAGGTGTTGTTCAAGCTTGGGAAAAAGACGACGATTCCAATGAGGATGATCACGATGATGATCAAACTCAAAAAGAATTTGAAGCCTTTTCTAGATTGCTTTTTGTGAACTTGCAACCGACTCATTGATGATTGTGCCATGACGAAGCCTCCTTTATGGTTAGTTTTTCTCTCATTGCTTTTAAGTTTATCAGGTTTAAAGCTAAAAAATTCAAAAGATGTTTCATCTTTATCGATTCGTTGAAAAATTGAGCAAACAAAAAAGACTGAAGAAGATCAGTCTTTTTTGCATTAACGATAGATTGCGTTAAATTGCTTCTTGGCGGAAATGCTGCAGGAATTTCGTCAATTCAGGAGTTTGTGTCTTTTCGAATAATTGTTGCGGCGTGCCTTGTTCAGTGATCACGCCTTGCGACATAAAGATGATTTGGTCTGACACGCTTTTGGCAAAAGCCATCTCGTGTGTCACGATCATCATCGTCAAGCCGCTTTGTGCCAATCGCTTCATAGAAGCCAAGACGTCACCGACCATTTCTGGGTCTAAAGCACTCGTTGGTTCATCAAACAACAAGATATCAGGATCCATGCAGACTGCCCTTGCGATGGCGACACGCTGCTGCTGCCCGCCGGAAAGCTGCCTTGGCTTGGCGTTGCGGTAAGGTGCCATGCCGACTTTTTCAAGGTTGGCGATCGCGATTTTTCTAGCTTGCTCAGCTGACCGTTTCAAAACGAGTTCTTGTCCGATCATGCAGTTTTGAAGCACGTTTTTGTTGCTGAAAAGGTTGAACTGCTGGAAGACCATACCGACTTTAGCCCGATATCGGTTTTGGTTGAACCCGGAATCTAAGACGTTTTCTTGGTGAAATTTGATCTGCCCGCTAGTAGGCTGTTCCAAAAGATTCACACAGCGAAGCAGCGTTGATTTGCCACCACCGGAAGGACCAATGATCGTGAGGACTTCGCTCTTTTTCAAGTCAAAGGAAATATCTTTGAGGACTTGATGATCCCCGTATTTTTTTTGCAGATGTGAAACCGTTAAAAGTGATGGTTCAGTCATGAGAAACCTCCTTTGAAAGCTTTGGTGCGACTGTCTGGACTTGGTTCGCCATCAAGTTATAGTTTTGAGGGCCTTCAAGCCGTTTTTCGATCCAATTGAAGATTCGTGTGATTGAGAACGTCAAGATCAGATAAATCAGTGAAATGATAAAGTAAGTTTGGAAAAATTCAAAAGTCTGACTGGCGATCGTCGTACCGACGAAGAATAATTCAGAAACAGAGATGATACTCAAAACCGACGTATCCTTGATGTTGACGATGAATTCATTGGTGATCGATGGCAGACAATTACGGATCGCTTGTGGTAAGATGATGTGCCACATTTTTTGGCTGTGCGTCATTCCTAATGCACTGGCGGCTTCAAACTGACCAGTCGGTGTCGAGATGATCCCGCCACGGATGACTTCAGCTAAGTAAGCGCCCGTGTTGATCGAAACGATGATCAGTGCCGCAACGGTTCGATTCAAATTCAGATGCCAGAGCTGTGCGATACCATAATAGATCACGGCCGCTTGGACCATCATTGGCGTTCCACGGAAGATTTCAACGTAAACAGATAAGAGCCATTTCACGAATTTCAAGCCCCAGCGCTTGAAGCGCGCCGTTGGCGTTGGAATCGTCCGAACGATTCCAACTAAAAGCCCGATCACGAAACCGACGATCGTACCGACGAGGGCGAGTAAAAGCGTCATGCCGACACCGCTTAAGATCATGCTGCCGTAAGTCTTCATGATCGTCACGAACCAATTCTGCGTTTTGGTTTCGGTTTGCGGCTGTTGAACGATCGCGGCTTTCATCAACTGATTTCGCTTGGCATTCGAGATGCCGGACAAGATTTGATTGACTTGAGCTAGAAGCTGATCATTGCCTTTCTTGACACCGATACTGGTCTCGCCGTCAGAAGCTGGATAATGAAAGCCGTTTTGGCCTTTGAGCACGACTTCTTTGATGTTGGGATTGACCCGCTTGTACGAGATGTATTCCAAATCTTCGGCAACGTAGCCATCGATGGTTCCAGCACTGAGTGATTCACGCATGGAAGGGAAGTCCCGCATCGCAGGTTCACGATGAGCGCCCTTCAATTGCTTGATCAGGCCGTAATGAAGCGTTCCTTGCTGCGCCGTGATCTTAGCGCCTTTGAAGTCGTTGACGGTCTTTGCATTCGCGTATTTGCTGTTCTTGTTGACGATGACGACGAACGTGCTCTTGCGATAAGGAGCTGAAAAATTGATCGCTTTTTTACGTTGCGCAGTTGGCGACATCCCAGCGATGATCAAGTCGATCTTCCCTGACGTCAAAGCTGGAAGCAGTCCATCCCATTCGGTCTTTTCGACGACGACTTTTCGATGAAGTTTCTTGCCGATGATCTTAGCAATCTGAACATCATAACCGTTCGCAAATTGCTTTGAACCGTCGATCGGCACGGCACCATGTGCTTTCGTCGATTGCGTCCAGTTGTACGGCGGGTAGTTCGCCTCCATGCCGATCTTGAGTTCGCCTTTGCTGGCGGCTTGGACGCTTTGCGATTTTCCACCGAAGAATAGGCTAAAACCGATAGCGAGCAAAAACGCCCACTTCCATAATTTCCTTGACTTCACTTTGAAAGACCTCCCAATCTTTTCAAAACTAAGCCAATACAATAAGTGCCACCAAAAAAACCTTGCGCTGAACACCAGCAACAAGGTTTTTAAAGTTTTATAGTTGTAATTTGCGACGATGTCGCAAACGACCAAATCCTATAGCGCTCCCTGAAAAACCAGGACAGTCTGCAGAATTTTCTTCTGCAGCCCAACGAAATCATTGCGCGTCAATGGTTTCATTTCGGCGATGATCCTTACGGCTGTTTCTTCGCATACGCGTGCTCGGCAGCTGTCGTGACTCATCGCGACCTCTATTGCATTGGATATTTAATTACTAGTTAAGATAAATCTTATCTTTTGCGATGTCAACCCCAACCGTGGTCAAATCGTATTTTTTTGACTTTCATATCTGAAACGTAGGGATTACCATCAACATAGAAGCGTAGCGGATAGTTGTCCCAGTAAGAATCTACTTTCCGGATACCGATACGCGGTGCCGCGATGATATGAGATGCTTTTTTAGGATGAGCGAGATCGATGCGAAATGGCGAATCAGTCAAAAAAGAAAAGCGCCATTTACGATCGTGGATACCAAATGCCTGCATGATTTTGGCTGGCCCATTGGTCAGCAGTCGTCCGGTTTTGCCGCCGCGGTTTTGACTCATTTGATCAAGACCATCAGTTGGTTCAAGCGCGCGGATCAAGATGCCTTCTGGATGTTCAGCAGGTTGTGTCGCGATGTTCAAAAAGAAATACTGGCGCTGTGCGTAAATGAAAAGCGTTCCGCCTTCACGGTACAGGCCTTCGTTAGCAGCGCTTCTGTGTCCATGAAACGAATAGCAGGCGGTGTCTTGAACACCTAGATAAGCTTCCGTTTCAACGATGATCCCGCCTAAGGTTTGATGGTCATGAATATAAGTCAACCGGCATCCAAGCAGATCACGTGCGATCACCGGTGTCGATCGTGATTGAAAATAAGTTTTGATTTCTTGCGATGACATGAGACCCTCGCTTCTAATTCTAGAAAGGAGATGATGACGATGACACGACTCATATGCTGCCGTATCTATGATCGGCCGCTTCCTCAAGGAACACGTGTATTAGTCGATCGGCTTTGGCCGCGTGGCATGTCGAAAGTTCGCGCAGCGCTCGACTTTTGGGCAAAGACGATCGCACCGAGTTCGGAATTGCGGAAGTGGTTCAGCCATGACCCTGAAAAATTCGACCGCTTTGCTCAGCAGTATCAACAAGAGCTTATCGCGAATCCAGATTGGCCGAAGTTCAAAGCTTATGTACAAAACGCTTTGCAACAACAGGATGTTTTGCTGCTATATGGCGCTAAAGACCGCGATCATAATCAAGCAATCGTCTTGAAAGCATTGCTTGAAACGCAGTTAAAGCTTTAAAGAAACTTTTTTCCATGATGTTTCTGCCGCCAAAAATGAAACAAGATCGTCAAGCCCAAAATGGCGAAAACTAAGATTGCAAACGCGGTGTTCGGCATTTCATAATGCATCGGCGGTAAAGCTAAGAAAAGTTTCAAAGCGATGATGCCGATCAAGACATAAGCCATCGGCTGCAGTTCTGGGATCATCGCCATCAATTTGATGATGACTTCAGCGACGCCACGCATACACAAGATGCCGATCATCCCGCCGATCAAGACGATGACGGGGTTGCTGGAAACGGCCAAAGCAGCCAGGACTGAATCGATCGAAAAGACGATATCCATTGATTCGATCGAAATCACGGTATGCCAAAACAATTTTCGTGGGGCTTTTTTGACAGGTGCCGTATTTTTAAGCCGTTGTACTTTTTTAGTTTTCAGTTTAGGATGGCGCTGTTTATAAAAGAAATCGATCGATAAGTAGAGCAGGTAAAGTGCCCCTGCCAGTTTGATCTCCCAAAGATGGATCAGGTAAGTGCCGATCCCGATCACGATGAAGCGAAACAAATAGGCGCCCCAAAGGCCGTAAAGCAGCGACTTGCGCTGATCTTCTTTATCTGGAAGCACTTGGGTCTGAGCGGCTAAAACGACGGCGTTGTCGACAGACAGCAGGCATTCCATCAAAACGAGCGTCAAGATGACCATCCAGTCTTTACCGGAAGTCACGACATGAAGCCAATTTTGACCATCGAAGAAAGGCTGATAAAGTTTGAGTAGTTGCATATTAGATTTTTTCTTCTTTCAAGTGCGAGTGATGAATCAAAGTCAGTAAAACGGTATCGTTGAAAATGACACCAAAAAAGCAGCCACCACGAAAGGGCTGTTGGTGTTTTCTACTTTTCAATCATACGACTTTTCATCAAAGTTGGCTAAACACATCTCGTGCATCTGCGATGATGGCTTTGACTTCGTCTGGTTGCTGGGCTAAAGGCGTGTTGTTCAAGATCCAGACTTTAGCATTTTGTTGACGATAAGCAAGCAGTTGTGCGAAAGGATAAACGACGAAACTCGTTCCACTGATGATGATCACGTCACTGCTTTGTACGGCTGCGACCGAAGCATAAAGCCGCTTTTGATCGATTGGCTCACCATATAAAACGATTCCCGGGCGGATGATGCCATTGTCTTTTTCATGGCGCATGTGCTTGGCGTATTCGTCATAGCTGAACTTTTGGCCGCAGGTCGTGCAATAGATGTCATACAAATCACCGTGAAATTCGATGACGTGCTTGTTTCCAGCCTTTTTATCAAGACCATCAACGTTTTGGGTGATCAAATCGCCTTTTTCATTGCAGAGTTGCGCGATCTTTTGATGGATCGAGTTGGGCTGTGCTTTGGGAAAATACATGTTTTTCATGACGAATTGATAAAAAGCTTCTGGTTGGTGATAAAGCGTTTCATCACTGAGCAGTTGCTCTGGGCTTTGACTGACGCCTTGATAGATGCCGTTTTTGGAGCGATAGTCTGGGATCCCGGAATGAGTCGAGACACCGGCGCCTGTAAGAAAGGCGATATGGTGTGCTTTATTGATGTCTTGTTTTAAATCTTTTAGTAAATCGTTATCGATCAATGTTAAGAAACTCCTTTGTTTTCAGCTTTATTTTCATTATAAGCCAGAAACTGTCAAGAAGTCATTTTAGTCTGTTATAATGAGGTCAATGTTCGAAGACAAAAGGAGTCCGTCAATGTCTGCAATGTATTTGGTTTTTGATATCGCTCTTGTCGCTTATGTGCTGTACAGTTGGTATTGGCAAGCTCAAATCGATTTTAGTGCCCGTTTTCGGCCTTCCAGCATCATCTGGGCGGGTATTTTTATCGTGACAGGCATCTACGGCGGCTATTTTGAACCGATGGACCGCTATCTGGTCTTCTTTATCGCCATCGCGCTCGTGATGAGTATGATCGATGGCTGCAGCGGCTTGACGGATAAGCGTATCGTCATCAGCGGCTACTTCAGGCGGACGATCAAATATCAGGAATTAGAACACGTGACACTGTTGACGGTGCCTGATGCAAAAAAGCCGATGGTCATGGCCGTTTTCCAGACACAATCTCGACATGCTTATTATTTACGGTTTTCCAAGCGTGTCGAAGATGTTATTCAGGCTTTGAAAACACATCTCAGTTCCGAGGTCAACATTGAAGTTCAAACGATGATCCATTGATAATTTAAAAAAACAAAAAAGAATCGAGTCGATGAGACTTGATTCTTTTTTTATAGGATCGGTGAAAGCAATCGTGAAAAGCGCTGCAAAGCTTTCAAACCGCGAGATTGCTGCTTGATCTGTTCTGGTGTGAGCAACGTCGAGTTTTTCATGTCTTCAAGGAAGATCGTTTTGAGCATGTTGGTGATCCTCTGATCGTAGAAAAATGCACTGCTTTCGAAATTCAATAAGTAAGAACGATAATCTTGGTTGACAGAGCCGATCGTTGCGAAAGTGTCATCGACTGCGACGGTCTTAGCATGCAGGAAACCGTTGTGATAGATGTAGATTTTAACGCCAGCTTGCGTCAATTCGTTAGCGTACCACTGCGTTGCGCGATAAATAAAAGGGTGATCCGGCATCGAGGGAATCATGATGCGAACGTCGACGCCGCTGCGAACAGCGGTCAGCCAAGTCGCAATCATCGGCTCGTCGGGGATGAGATAAGGCGTTTGAATCCATAGGGTTTTACGCGCCATCATCTCCATGCGGCTCAAACCATTACGCAGAAAGGGCTCGTCTGTATCCGGACCATCACTGACGATCTGTGTTGCGACGCCAACCTGTTCTGATGGCAGCGTCGCTTCTTTAGGAAACAGCCGCTGATCGAAGCGGACCGTTTGATCCGGCTCGTTGATCGAAGCATTCCAATCCATCACGAAACGTTCTTGCAGCAATAGCGCCGCTGCGCCGACGAGACGCACGTGTGTGTCACGCCAATAACCGAATTTCTTTTTTTCACCTAAATATTGGTCGCCAACGTTGAAGCCGCCGGTCCAAGCGGTTTGACCATCGATGACGACGACTTTGCGGTGAAGGTGGTAATTCATCCGATATTTTTTGATCATGTTGCGTGATGTGATGAATGGCACCACTTCGCCGCCTAGATCCGTCAGTGGCTTGAACCAGGTTTTTGAAGCACCTGGAGAGCCCCAAGGATCGTAGATCAAGCGAACTTTGATGCCAGCTGTGGCTTTTTTGATCAATAGATTCAGGAA
>DICX01000093.1:0-859 GCA_002417825.1 Lactobacillus sp. UBA5815
TTCTGTCATTAAAACTATAATTTTAATGACACCTAAATTGCACTTCTCTTCTAAACAAGTCATCGCAATAATCCGAATTATCATTGATTTTCTAATTAGATACAATTGATTTAATTGCTTGGAATCAGAGATTATAAATTTAAAATCAGGAGAACAATCCTTTGGAAACAAAAAAATATCTGAAATTGATTTCAAAAGAATTAGAACAGATGCCAGATTTTGTTAAGCAATATCATTTGGGAACGATCCATTCTTTAACGACATCGTATCAGTATTTAACTGAAATAAGGCGCTTTTTTGATTGGCTTAGACAAGAAAACATCACTTCTGCAACTTCCAATGCTGACGTTGAGGTTGATACATTAGCAAATTTAAGACGTAATGACATTATGCTTTATGTCGATTATTTAACTCATACACGTAATCAGCAACAACATTTAAATTCCCCAACAACAGTCAATCGTTCGATCAATGCACTACGCTCACTATTTAAATTTTTAACGATAACTGCAGACAACAATCATGGTGAACCATACTTTGAGCGCAATGTTATGCTAAAAATAGATTCTTTGAACAATACCAAAACGCTCAATTATCGAGCACACGTTCTTGAATCTCATATGTATACTGGAGATTTGAAGTATCAATTTATTGATTTTCTTAAAAATCAGTATGAGCACCAAGCTGATCCGCATGTCTTACCAAGTTTTAAACGCAATAAAGAGCGTGATATTGCAATTGTCTCCCTTATTTTAGGGACAGGTGTACGTGTTTCGGAATGTGCTGGAATTGATTTAAAAGATTTAAACTTGAAGGAAGCAATGCTTGACGTAACACGTAAAGGTGGCCAGCGTGATGC
>DICX01000093.1:911-3101 GCA_002417825.1 Lactobacillus sp. UBA5815
CGTTATCATCCTGAAAAAAAAGAACGCGCTTTTTTCTTAACCTGCTATCATGGGAAAACGAAACGAATAACAACGAATGCTATTGAAAAAATGGTTAATAAATATTCACGTGCTTTTGGACATCCTTTAACCCCACACAAATTGCGCCATACGCTTGCTTCTGAACTTTATGGTGTCACCAAAGATCAAGTATTAGTTGCCCAGCAATTGGGACAGAAAGGCACCTCTGCTACTGATCTGTATACGCATGTTAACCAGAATGAACAGCGAAAAGCACTCAGCCAAATTTCGGAAAAGGAGCCACAAAAGCCACAGACCAAAACTGAATCTTGAAACAGCCGCCTTCACTTCCTCCTGTCTCCCCTCTCCTTTTTATCTTTAATAATTGAGGGTCATCGCCATCATTGATAGTAATAAGGATTTTTTATGCAGTCAAAATTAATATTCACACATGAAACAGAGATCAGTCGTTTGATAACCGCAACTTTATATTCACCGATTTTAGGTATGGATTGGAATTATAACCTTTATTGGCCCAAATCCTCTTCATTATCATCAAACGAACAACTTCCGCTTTTAATCATGTTACATGGTATTTTAGGAAATTCGCGCAACTTTTTAGAACGATTTGATTCGCAAAAAATGCTGGATGACTTGATTGCTGCTCACGGAACTAAAATGATTGTTGTCTTTGCTGACGGATTTAACACTTTTTATGTTAATCAAAAAGGCGGATTGCAAATGGAAAATGCGATAATTAATGACTTGCTTCCCTTTATCATGAGTCACTACCCTGTTTCCCAAGATAGTCGTTTTCATGCCATTGGTGGCATTTCAATGGGAGGATATGGTGCAGCACGTTTTGCTTTGAAATATCCACACGTGTTTCAAAATTCACTGCTTATTTCACCAGCTATTTGGTCTACTCTTGACAGAAAAAATCCAATTCGGCAAACGATGCATGCTTTTTGTAATCAGAATACCAATTGGTCAGATGCTGTCTATCAACGTCTTTTTCCAACAAAATATATTAGTCCTAAGCAGTCTGCATCACTTAAATTTTTTGTTGAATCATCATGTTTGGATAAAACAGTTCCCATTGCAGATGTCACTAAATTCGTCGATACCTTACAACAAAACCAAATCAGTGTGTTATTCAAAAAAGACGCTAATGGCGGACACACTTGGCCTTATTGGCAAGAAGCAGTTCCTCATGCTTATTCGTGGTTGAGTTCATCATTAAAAAAATAAGACCCTTTATAAGGTCTTATTTAATCCAACTTAAATTTTGAAATATCTTTCATCCAAGTAATTCCAAGTGATTTTTCTCCTAAATGTGTTGCGATAACTGGCCCAAATGAATCGATTTCGATGGGAAGTGTCGGATAGATCTCGTGAAGCATTTGTTTGAGTTGCGTTGCCTGTTCTTGATCATTCGAATGGTAAATAATGAATCTTAGATCATCTTTGTAAGGCAGCTGGTCGATTCGTTGACGAGATAATTTTTCCGCTTTGATCATTGCCCGTTTCATTGAACGTACTTTATCAAATGCAACGATTTGATCACTTGTATCGTCAAACGTTAACAAAGGTTTGATGTGTAACATTGTCCCAATCAAGGCGGAAGCATTAGAAAGCCGCCCACCTCGTTTTAAATTTTTTAAATCGTCAACAATAAAGATTTCGTCAATCGTCGCTCTCAAAACATCTAATCGTGCAAGGATTTGTTCAGGAAGCAATCCATTTGAAATCATTTTGGCTGCTGCCAAAACAAGATATCCCATTAATCTGACTGTTATCTTGGAATCATATGCATGTAATTGATATTTTGGATGCAAACGTGCAATATTTTGTAAAGTCTGATTAAATCCGCTAATTGTTCCCGCAAGTGTGATGACAATAATCGCTTCATACCCGTCGTCATGAAGGTGATCAAACAGTTTGATCAAACTGCCTAGACTTGGCTGCGATGTTTTAGGAAAATCAGCACCATTTTTTTGAGTTGCAAAAAGCTGTTCAGTGGTTAAATCGATATTTTCAAAATATGTTTTGTCATTAATAATGACTGGCATAGGAATTAAAACGATATGATCTGATTGAATTTCCTTTTGAGTTAAATAACTCGTACTATCGGTGACTAATGCAATTTTCAATTTGATTTCTTCCTTAATAATGAGGTGGTCACACAAA
>DICX01000044.1 GCA_002417825.1 Lactobacillus sp. UBA5815
TCTTTGGTCGTTAAACGCTCTTGTGAATCTTCGATCCGTTTTTCTTGAAGGCGCGCTTTTTGAAACGCATCATCGTCAAAATCGATAGGCTCACGTTGTGCTTTCAAACTTTGATAGCGTGAGAAGCTTTGCGATTCGCCAAGCAAACGTACAACATGATTAAGCTGGTCTGTGGCAGTTTGTTGATCTGACTGCCAGTGATCCAGCTGTTTTTGAACTTGTACTTTTTGTGTCTCCAACTGTTGATATTGCCGAAATTGGTCTTTTTCCTGGTTCATCTCGAGTTGCTGATTTTTTTCTTTTTCGAGCAACTGGTTAACCACTGGTTTTTTACCGCGTGGTTTGAAAAGTCCTGCCGCATTATTTTGAAACTCATCACGCCATTCAAGGAACTGCTTGCTTTGAGCCGCTCCTAAATGATAGATCTGTTCCAAGAGCTGATTTTTCGTTAATTGTTTGATGCTGGTAAGCAATTCTTGATTGAAGACAAAACTTTCCGCGTAAAAATCACCATCAATTTTATGAATTCTAGAAAAGAAAACTTCCTGATCGACTTTTTGACCGTTCTGAACGACTGTCAGCAAGCCAGACTTTGTTTTATCACCTTTTGCAAATAATCTGGTCAGTTTAAAATGATCTGACCCATCTTCAAAAATCAAGCTTCCGCCCATTGGTGAAACTGGTCTCAATGGTGTGTAATCTTCAAAAAAAGGACTCGATTTGCTTTTCAAATGGAACCCAAACAAGACTTGTTTGATAAAAGCGACTGTCGTGCTTTTGCCAGCTTCATTTGCCCCAAAAAAGACGTTCAGATCAGTCGCATTCAAATCAAAGTGAACGTTATCGAGCTGCCCAAAATGCTGCACATCGATTTGACATAATTTCATTGCTTCAAACCCTCTAGTCTCTGCGCTACCTTATATCGTGCTTGCGCTTCTATGCGTTTCAAAAATGACTCGTCTTGTAAAAGCGTACCAATAAATTCAGACTTATTTGCAATCGGTTTGCCAATCATGTTGAGTGTCTCTTTAGTAAACACTTGTTGGGCAGCCTGATCGAAAGCTTGTGTATCTGTGGCACTTAAAATCAATTTTTGTGTTGATTCAAAACGCACATCAACTAAAAGCGAGGATTGGGGCAAACTTTGAGAAAGTAATTGTGTAAATTCAGGGTCTGTTAACAATTCTGTTTCTTCAGAAGAAAGAAATTGTGCACCTAAAATCGTTAAACGAAAAAGCGTCGTACATTTAACCTGATGCTGTATCGTCTCTAGAATCTCCTGTTGCAGCGTTGCCTTATCTACGGGATGTGACAAGGTTAACTGACAAGCTTGCCAAATCATCGGTGCCGCAGAATGAAATGAAATCGAGGTTTGATGTGACGATTCGTCAATGACTCCCAACAAAAAGCCTTTTGCTCCAGACTCGTTGATATGTCTTCCCTGCATATTCCCTGGATAAACGACCCATGGTGAGGTGCATAAAGTTTGCCGTTTATGAATATGTCCTAAAGCAAAGTAGTCATAGTTCAATTCTTGAATTTCGCGAAGTGTAAAAGGCGCATAAACATTTTGTGATTTTGCACTCGACTTCAAAGCCCCATGCATGAGTCCAAATGTATAAATACTGCTTTTTTTAGGAAATTCAGGAATCATATCTTGCGTGATATGATTTTCACGATAAGAAAAGCCATTGACTTGATAAGTAAAACCAGTACGTGTCTTCAGCAAAACAGAGGCCACAGTTTGATCAGCACCTAGCAACTTGAAATAAGGACTTGGCGTGACCAATAGATTTTGCGGTTGCATCGCATCATGGTTTCCAAAAACCATCACCACCTGAATATGTGCGTCCGTAAGCCTTTTCACTTGATTTGCAAAAAAGAACTGACTTTTGGGACTGGGTGAATTGGAATCGAAAGTATCACCAGCGATCAAAACTAAATCAACGTTTTCCTTCAATGCAGTCGTGACACTATTTTCAAAAGCCTGATTCGTCGCTTTTTGAATTTGTGAGAATCGGTCCCTTGGTAAAAAAGATAGCCCAAGAAATGGACTATCCAAGTGTGCATCTGCTAAATGCAAAAACTTCATTTATCTTACTTTCCTAAATTCGATAACGATTCATAAGCTTCGCTCAAAGGTTTCGTGAAGACTTCTTGAACATCATTGAGCAATTTGTACAGTGTTTCTTCTTTTGTCATCAAATCAGCCATTTTAGGATTGTTCTTCAATTGCTGGCTCAATGTTTGGTACTGCATTTGGTCTTCCTGACTTGGTTGCTGACCAGCAGATTGCTTCGTCATCAGCTTTTTTTGCAGTTCATCCATTTTTTGATAAAGCGTCAATGCTTCGGTATCAAGCTTAACAGCAGCAATCGCAGCCGTAACCGCATCATATTCTGGTGTTTGCTTCAAATCTTCTGCTAATTGATTGGCTGTATCATAAATATTCACCATGGGATATTTCCTCCTAGATTAATGCCCAAATAGGCCTTTTAAGTCATTATACCATTGATTAAGCTTGGATCCGGTATCGTTAAGGCCACTTTGCAAGTTTTGCTGAATCTGGCCTAACCAGTTATCCTGTGAGCCTGAACTCTCTTGAATCTGTTGTGCACTCTTTTCATCAAACGGCGTTTGCTTCGTCGTTGGTAAGATTCCTGACATTTCAGACTTATAAAGTGCCGTGATCCCCGTTTCCGAGATACCATGCATAAAATGCGTCGCATTCGTGCGATCAAACCCTACCCAAGTCGAAACCACGATATCCGGTGTATACCCAATGATCCACTGATCTTTCGTACCATTGCCATAAATGTTAGGACCTTCTGTTGAACCTGTTTTTCCTCCAAGTTGATAGCATACCGGATTAGCCGAAACTGCCGATACATTTGTCTAAACACCACGAAGCATCGAGGTCATTTCCTTGGAAGTGTTCGCTGATGTGATTCTCTGTCTGCCTGTGTTTTTGTTTTCATCAATTACATGACCTCTCACCTCTTTTCTTTTCGT
>DICX01000027.1 GCA_002417825.1 Lactobacillus sp. UBA5815
TAAGCCTTATAATTATTAGTAAAAGAGGATATTCAATTAAAAAAGTAATATAGTTAAATTAATTTTATTTCTATTTATTTTTTAGTGAGGTAGCTTATTGGTTAAAAAACAGTTGGATTGCGGTATCAGGACGTTTCAAAATGACAATGATCTGACAGGAGCCTTTGTTGGACGGTGTACACATGATTTTGGTCAAATCGTTACGATCACGACGTTAAATGACGGGGACTTCAAGACGAAAGCCATCCCCAAAAGGGCGGCTCAAACTTTGTTCGATCATGTCTTAGTGGGAGATTTTGTTTCTTATTCACCAACCACACATCGTGTTTTGCAAATCTATCCAAGAAGCAGCGTGATCTCAAAGGCAAAAAGTCACGCCAAAAAGAGCTTCCATCAGCAAAAAAATGAACAACCGATTGCCGCTAATATCAATACCGTTTGGATCATGATCGCGGCCGACCAGCGTTTCACGATTGAAAAATTGACGCGTTATCTGGAGACTTTCCAAATCAATGGACAAGATCCTGAAATCTTACTGTCCAAATCAGACTACAAAGCAGCGACACAACGTTTAAAGCATCAGATCGCACAAGCTTATCCGACGCTCGTGATCACTGAAGTGTCGATCCATGACCCGCGACAACTCGACGCCCTCAAGCAACAGATCACACCAGAAGAAACCATTGCAGTTCTAGGCGCTTCAGGTGCTGGCAAATCTTCTTTACTCAATGCGTTGACGGATACGACGCTATCAGCAGTTCATGCCGTTCGAAACGGTGATCATAAGGGTAAGCACACCACGACTGGCGTCAGTTTGAACGTGCTGCCGGCACTTGGTGCTTATTACGTTGACACGCCTGGATTCAAAACGATCAGCAGCCATTTGGTCAAACAAACACCGGAAGTTTTCGCGGACATCCTTGTTTTGGCTAAGGGCTGCCGGTTCCGCGATTGCCGACATGTCTCTGAACCTCATTGCAACGTAAAAGCAGCGCTGGTACGTGGTGAGCTCACTAAAGCCCATTACGAAAGTTTTTTGAAGTTTGAGCAGCGAGCATCTCGTCGTTCTTGAATTTTTGACAATATTTCACTTTGTGATGATCAGCGTTTGCAAAAAATTTTGGTGACAAAAAAAGCACTTGTACGACAAGTGCTTTTTGATTCAATCGGCATCCGCAAACTTGATTATTTGGCTTCGTCCAATTTAGCTTTGTTCAAATAAGCAACGACCTTAGCTGCGCGATCAACACGGGCTTGTGCGTTGGCTTTGTTCTTTGGACGACGATGTGGATTGATCCCTGTATGCAAATTTTGTGACATTTTAAAGTCTTCCTTCCAAAAAATCTCACCTTATTGTAACACGTCAAAAGTTAAATTCAAAGTGTCGATCAGCATTGCTTAGCGCCTAATGCGACTCGTTCCGCTTGTGACAGTGCCTTAGGATGAAAAGGATTGACAGCGACACTGCCATCGATCATTCCTGTATCGTCATAAAGGCTGAAAACATAGTTGCGCACATTGAGTACCAAGCCAGTCGACAAATAGCCCAATTCATCTGACGAGGTGTACATCTTCAAACCTGCGTCGTTACCCAAAACGATGGGATATTCTGGGTCAGGCTGATCGAGCAGAACGAGTTGAAAATCGGCACCGATCTTGCACGTGCCGCCCATCATCGAATAGCGGTTCGAACCATCATCAAGCGCCAGCAAGACGATTTGTCCAGGATTCATTTTCTTTTTCAAGATCTCCAGTGCTTCTGGCTTGATCTTGATCATTGCGTCATTTGGTTGCAGCATTTTCGTCATCCTCCTTAAAAACTGGGTGAACCATGCTGACTCATTCGCCATCATGGCTTTCTATCTCTATTTTTAAGATAACAGCGCCACAGATGAATGACAATAAAGATGCTCATACTAACCGTCAAAAGTCACATTCGAACTCACATGGCTCATTTTTGAAAATAACAGCTGTTGCGAAGTGATTTGAAAAAGTTCAAAATGGAAATGTTGAGAAAGACGATTAAAAGCTAGGGGGACCTTGAATGACCGTCTTGAAAAATATTGTCAAGGACCGGGTCTTGCAGATCACGGCCGTTTTCACGACGATAAGTTTGTTTTTCGCGCGTCCGCGATTGGTCGACATCAATTTCCACACGTTATGGTCGATCACCGCGATGCTGACGATCATTCAAATCTTCGCCTACCTGCATGTCTTAGACATCATTGCTTACAAATTAACAAAATACGCTGACAACACACGACGATTGGCTGCGATGTTCACGATCCTGTCTGTCGTTTCTGGCATGTTTTTAACGAATGACATCACCGTTTTAACCCTTGTGCCGCTTTACTTGAAAATCGCTAAAAAATATAAATTGCCGCAAATTTTCCCAGTCACACTGATCGGCATGGGCGCCAACATCGGGGCTGCCTTCACACCATGGGGGAATCCGCATAACTTGTTCGTCGTGGATCACTTCAACGTCGATTTTTTGACTTTCTTTTCGTGGTCGGCACATCTTTTGCTTTTTGGCTTAGTCTTATTGGCGTTTTTGATCTTAGCTGTCAAGAAACGTCCGATTCCCGTTGAATCGACACAAGACCTGCGGATTTCTTGGAAGCCGACTTTAGTGACGACCATTTTATCGTTC
>DICX01000011.1 GCA_002417825.1 Lactobacillus sp. UBA5815
CAATAAGATTGCTATAATATATCGTGTACGAATATATGAGAATGTGATGATAGTGATCTATATTTTGATGTACTGATGTAATTGTAAAATGCTTTCTTAAACAAGTTTATGGGGAGACATGCACACAAAGAAACAATGCTAGAGCGCTGCTTTTTCAAATGTCATGAGTAAGAAGAGGTACCAGCTACGAGATTTGAGATGTAAAGGATAATGAGGAGAAAATCTATGTTGTTTTGGCATCAGAAAATATGGCTTGGCGATGGCAATAAACCTGGTCAATCTGTTTATTGGGACACTAAGGAGAAAAAAGCCTATCTTGGAGAATCAAGCAAATTGATTTCAGCGAAGAAGAGCAAAAACAATGGTTTGTGTGCTGGGATGGTGATCGTGATTCTACTTGGCGTGATCGGCCTGTTGAAAGCTTGTGGGGTTCACATACAAGTAACATCAGAAACAGAATCGGAAGATGTTTGGATGTCTGTATTAACGCTTGTTTATTCTGTAATCTTTATTTATCTCATGAATCGTTTCTTCTATCATCGGCATGCCAAATATACAGAGACAACTTTAAAACGGGCTAAAGCGGCCATTAAAACTCATCCTTTTTATGGTGCTGGGAAGATAGACTTATTTATTTTTTTGCCAATAATGTATTTGATATGTGGTGCTTTTGGTGTAGAAGCTGTGTATATTTCGATTGAAACGTTGGTGACGGATTTAAAATGGCGATTATTTTTACACCTTTAGCTGCAGCTCTTTTTGTGTTTGTTTTTGCACTCATCGTGTTCCTTAACAATCCGTATCGAATTTATTTTGCCGAAAAAGCAATCAACAAGGCAATTAAGGAACAACATAAACAAGAAAGAGCACAAAAGAAGCTTGAACGGCAAAAAGAAAAACAAGAACATGGTCAACAACAGAAAACACGAAAAAAAGTGGAAAATGCAAATAAAGTTTTACCATTGAAATCTGCTGTGACCGAAAATGGCAATGATGAGAAAAAAGTCCATGATCAAAAGCCAAGTCAGCATCAGTAGGTGTTTATCAATGATTGTGTGATTTAATGTGAAATCATTCCAGAAATCGGATTACTTCAACAAATAACCTGCCGAAGTTTAGGCGGGTATTTTTTTGTCGATTTCTAAGCACTGAAATTAAATTTTTCCCTACGGAAAGTTTTTTTATTGAAATGATTTTAAAAACAAAAAGTGCATGATCGCGAGATTTAATCGCAATCATGCACATATCTGTTCTGATTTTAGTGATTTTCTTGCAAGCTGGATTGGACGAGATGTTTTTGGAATTGACTTGCCAAAGCAATCACACCAAGGATGACAGCTAAAATGCTGCTGATCAAGAAGACGTTCATACCCGTCACACTCGTCAAACTATTAACGACAAAGGGACTGATGACGCCACCGATCGGATTGATTGCTTGGTAAACGCCTAAAGCCATCGAGGCACTTTTTTTGTTGACTGCACTTGAAATCAAGTAGGCAAATTGTCCCATTGCAACACTCATTGCCGCGCCACAGATGAACGCTCCGATGAAGGCAGCAATTAGGCTATTGGCTAATCCTATTATGACATAGGATAAGGCATATAAGAAAAATGACAAGGCAATGCTGGAAAATTTGAATTTCTTGCCGATTTTTCCTACGATCAAACCGCATAGCATCCCACCGACTAGAGAGATCGTCGAAGTCAATGCTGCCTGTGAGGTCGATCCCATTTTTTGGTGAACGACGAAAAGTGAAATATTGTTGTTCAAAACATTATTCAGCAGCATCGTGAAGAACGCCCAGATCGCACAATAGAACACGTACTTGTTAAGCTTGATCTTGCCACTTGTCTTGGATCCTGCTTTAGGTTGCTGATCAAAAGATAAAGGGTGCAAAGGCACCATTGCGAAAACGATGATCAAAACTAGAATCGCAAAGAGATAAATCCAATAACTGGCGACCCAAGTGCTTGTTGCTGCAAGTTGACCGCCACCCATGATAAAAATGATGCCGCCGATGTTGTTAAAAGTCGTGGTCAATCCCATCGTCGTCTGCTGTTCATTGGCCGGCAACATGCGAACGATCAGAACTTGTCCTAAATTAGTACATGCCGCTTGACCGAAACCGACTAAGCAAGAGCACATTAGTAAAAACAAGAAACTGCGATGAAAAGTAAGAGGTAGAAAACCGCCTAACGCACAAAGCAAGATCATCGTCATCGTCAATTTCTTGATGCTGATTTTGCCAGATGCCAACCGGCCCATTGCTAATCCTGCTAACATCATGAATAAGTTTGGCAATGAAGTCAGCATCTGTACAGCGGTCGCACTTAATTTGAAATATTGCGAGATTGCGTTATATGAGGGAGTTATGGCCAATGACGCCATCCCCATTGAGCTGACGGCTAAAATACCTAAACGAGCCTTTGTGATGTAAGACTTGTTGGGAACCGTGCTGTTAGAAGCATCCATATGATTTCTCCCTAGTTTTACCGTGTTTTGAGGTCTTCAACTGCAGCAAGTCCTGCCAAATGACCTGAAGTCCATGAAAAACCGGAAGCTAAGCCTTCATATGTTGGATAGCTTTGCCCCTCATAATAACCGCCCGCGTTGGCGCCGCCAGTATAAAGTCCTTTTATTGGGGTGAAGTCTTCGTTTAGAACGCGAAGATGATCATCGACACGTACACCGCCGACAGTGCCTAAATAAGCGACTTGCGCTTTGATTGCATAGAAAGGTCCCTTTTTGATCGGATAGACCATGTATTGATCTGGTTTAGCATATTCAGTGTCTTTGCCTGCTGCGATGTTGGCATTATAACGCGCAACTTCTTCTTTTAAGACTGGGTATTCAAAACCTGCTTTTTTGGCAAGTGCTTCTAAGGTATCTCCTTTGAAAGCAACTTGACCTTCAACGGCTTTTTCAGCCAATTCGATGAAGTCGCCAGCTTTGTCTGTTGCACCAGGACCAGCTTTTGAAACTTCGAAATGGCTGAGTTCTTTATTCGCGGTGTATGCTTTCAATGTATCCGTGTCTACGAGAATATAGTACATGCCACCTATGTTGTAAGCCGCGTTGGCCCATAGAACCGTGTCGTAGATCGTCGCTTCATCCGTAAACCTGCGGCCAGTTGGATCTATCCACATCAGTGGTGTCAACAAAATGCGAGTCAATGGATTGTCTGAAAAGCCTGCTAAATGTTCTTTTGAACTGTTTTGAGCGACCTTTGATTTGGCTAATTGCGAGGCATGGATCAAAGCATGAGAATCGATATTGACGCCGCCTGCTTTTTCCAAAGCAGTCATGCCTTCGCCCATGCTTGGAACGCCTAAACTCCGCATCCGATTCGTATGCATGAGTTTGGCGACACGTGCAACGTCGCCGCCAAATCCGCCGGTCGTCACGATGACGGCTTTCGCATGAACGATCAGGTCTTCGCCGTTGGCCGTTTTCCCAGTCAATCCGGTGACTGTACCGTCTTCTTCTTGTAATAATCCCTGCATAGTCGTGTTGACCATGAACTCAACGCCTTTTTTCTCGACGCTTTTTTGAACGTTGGCCCATGATTCTGGCTTGTTTACATACGTATGATATGAACCGCCTTCGTATGGGTTATCGCGATGTGCAAATTGCGTCGTGTTGGCAGTTGGGTTGAGTTTGATCGCCATTCCCAGATTTTCGATTTCTTCCAAAGTGGGTTTAGCGTTTTCAACGATTCTGCGAGTCAACGGGCCATTGTTAAGATAATGGTTGTAAACATTGAGTTGACGGATCGCTTCTTCAGTTGACAAGTGAAGTCCAGCTTCACGCTGCTCCTTCGTATCGATCGCGAAAAAGCCGCTTGAAATTTTAGTGTTCCCACCAATTTGTGATAATTTCTCAATTGCTAATGTCTTTAAACCATTCGATGCTGCAATATTTGCAGCTTCAACACCTGCGCCGCCGCAACCCGCAACGACGACGTCCACAGTTAATTCTTTTGTCATTTTTTTCTCCCTTCGTGATTTGAATCCTCTAAATGATACTGTGAAATAAAGCACATTTTCAGTGCAGGAGTTAGCTTTTAAGTGGTGATAACTTATCTTTTTTTGGCTTCATGACTGCGAATAGGGCGATATCAATCACTTAAAAGGTTGGTTTGAGGCAATAAAAAGCAGGAGTAAGCGCTTGAAAGCGCTTGTTAACCGCAATGAGTTATGATATAAGTGTTTGAATCATCAATTGGACATGTTATCTTTTACACTTGCGAGGTTGCTTAATGACGAACGTTGAAAAATTTGTTGGCGGATTCCACTTGAATACGACAGATTCGCCATTTCTTCAAAAGAGCGATACCAGTTTTCATCTGGAATTTCTTGAATGTTTAGGATATTTTACTGTCCGAACTAGATATGAAAAGATATCATTGAAAAAATATGACATCATCTTGGCAACTGGATTTAAAAAAGTTAACGTCATTTCAAATAAGCCATCAAATATCAGCAGATTTTTTCAAATTGATATCGATTATCCATCACCGCTCAATCAATTTTTTGTTGCGGATAATCCGTTAATTCATGATTTGATGAATGATGTCTCGAATCAGTATGCTTTTATCGTTTTTAGAAACCTTGAGTCTCAAATCTGCCATAACTATTTGAATGTTTTGGAATGCCTTCTAGCAAGAAAAAAGCAGGATCATTATGACCGCTTTCAAATTCAGCGTGTCACTGGCTTGTTGTTCACCGAACTGCTTCATGATCATCACCATAAAGTTGCAAAATCAGTCTCAAATTTTCCGAAGTTGGCAGTAAAATACCGTAGTCGTGATACGCAAGCTGGGGCGATCATGCAATATATTTCAAGTCGAAACGGCCAAGTCAGTTTGCAAGACACCGCGCAGTATTTTGGTTATCAGAAGAATTACTTTTCGCGATTGTGTCATCGACTGTTCAATATCGATTTTGTTCATCTTAGGATGAACATTCGGATCACTTTGGCAGAGGAACAGTTAAAACTGACGGTTAAAAGTATCGAAGAGATCAGTACAGAATTGGGCTATAAAGATATTTCTAATTTTACGAGGACGTTTACAGAGATAGCTGGAATCACACCAGGAAAGTTTCGTTCAACCCAAGGTCTTAAGTATGCCAAAGAAAAAGTCAGCAGGCAGGATCCATAACGAACAAAAAAAGTCAGTCAGTGTTTTGAACACTGGCTGACTTTTTGATAGCGCTTAAATAAGCTTTGATTTTTAAAATCGAAATGAATATAATGTACGTAATAGAGTATATAATATATTGCATACGCATGAATTATTAAATACAATACGTCCAACAAGCTAATTTTCTAATCAATTATTTTCATAAAATTTGAATTTTTGAAGAATGTTGATTTATCAAAGCTTCATACAAGAGATGACTTGTTTTGATAAATTTTGCATATCTTGCAAAAAATAGGGAAATTATTATGAATAAGGCTAAGCCCAAAATCTACGATCAACTCGCTGAAAATATGAAGTGCTATGAATTTGACCGAGACTGCTGGCTTCAATTTGGAGAAGCCATTTCAAAAAGAAATGAAAAACTCCAAAAAATGAAGCGGGATGTCCAAATCAAGCTGGAAAGTGCCAATTACATCGCAAAAAAGATCATTGCGGTTGAATTTGCAATCAAATACAAGAGTTTGGTAGATCAAAGAGACTTTTTTGTGCAAAACGCAAATTATATTACATCACGGATGCACAAAGATTTGGAAAACATCATAGAAGTTCTGACTTTGCTCAACGAGCCGAGACTGACCGATATTCTGAATGATTATAAAAAAGAATTAACGCGTTTTAAAAGCCGATTGCCACGCATTTGAATCATTTCATGTCTGCTTAAACGATACGATCTCAAAAGCGATAAAAACTCATCGTGACGCATGTGCTTTTTTCGTGTGCCAGCAAGCGGCCAAAAGGGCAAGCAAGCAGATCAATAAAGAAAGCAGGAAAACGGCATGCATCCCGAAGATGAAAAGATCGGGTCGTTTAGCAGGATACGTGGTCACTTGTAAGCCAGAATGGATACTCATCGCGGTGAACAAAACCGTCGTTGCACCTGAGATACCGATGACCATGCCTAAGTTTCGGGCCAAAGCATTGATGCCTCCAGCTATCCCTAAGTCTTTGACAGAAACTGAACTCATGACGGTCGTGTTGTTCGGCGCTTGAAAGATCCCGTTCCCCAAACCGACGAGCCCAACGTTGATCATGAAAAGCCACAGCGGTGTTTCTAAATTAGTCAGCATGTAACCGAACTGACTCACTAAAATCAAAAGCAATCCTATGATCGTCAGCAATTTTGTTCCGATGCGGTCCGAGATGGCACCAGATAGCGGGGCCGCGATGACCTGAACCAGCGGAAAGATCATCAAGATATAACCGGCGGTTCTTGGCGTCAAATCACGTGCGTTTTCAAGATAAAAAGGCGAGATGACGTTGAAGAAAAAATTCGTGACGAAAATCAAAAATCCCGCCAGCAGGCTGCTGGAGAATTGCCGATTTTTGAAAATCGCGAATGAAATCAACGGGTCTTTTTGTGTTGATTCGGCTTTGAAGAACAACCATAAACTAATCACAGCGATGACGAACAGCACGATCACACCGATCGCAGTGAACCCGATCTCCTGACCAAGGAAGATGGCAGTGAACAGACTGACCATCAAGGCAGCAAAAGTTGAGGCCCCCTTGTAATCTAAAGATGGCTTTTTTTCAGTAGCCAAATCTTTCGGTAAGATGAAGGCACCTAAGATGATCGTCAAGATGCCGATCGGGACGTTGATCCAGAAAATATACCCCCAAGACAGGTGCGCTAAAATCAATCCGCCGACACCAGGTCCGGCGATGGAACCTAGTGACACGAAAGAACCGATCAGGCCTAATGCTTTTCCTCTTTCTGAAAGCGGGAAGATCTCTGTGATGATCCCATTATTGGTCGACATCGTCATCGAAGCACCAAATGCCTGAATGGCACGAGCGGCTAACAATAACACGAAACTGCCATTGATCCCGGCTAGAAAAGAACCGGCAACAAAGAAGAAGGTTCCAAGTCGGAAAATTTTGATCTTGCCGATCGAGTCGCCTAATTTTCCGAAAAACAACAGCAGCGAGCAGATCACGATCAGGTATACCGAAACGACCCATTCAGCTTGGTTCATCGGGATCTTCAGATTCTGACTGATGACTGGCAGTGCGATGTTGACGATGCTGCCGTCTAGTGTTGCCATGATGGTGAACAAGCCGATCGCCGTCAAGATCCACCAGCGGTGGCGCTGCACCTTTTCATTTTTTAAATAACTTTGTTTCATTTCAAAAATCATCTTCTCCCTTTGAATCAAATCAACTTATTTATTATAAGTCACTTTTGGCGATTGCAAGCCGATCTTGATCAAAGTTTTGTGGTGAGCGATTCTGTTCACCCAAAAAGCCGACTTTTAAGCGAATGCTTTGTCTTGTTGCACATAAGTTTTATGATAAAGGCAGTCAGTGACATTCAATCAAATTTGCGGAGAAAAAATGCAGCATATTTTTATCATCGAAGATGACCCAACGATTCGTGATCAGATGAGCCGTGCACTAAAAAAATGGCGTTTTGAAGCCGATTGGGTTCAAAATTTTCAAAATATCGACACTGAAGTCAAAAAGCAATCACCAGATCTTATCGTGATGGATATCACGCTGCCGTTTTTTGATGGCTTTTATTGGACGCAGCGGATCCGAGAATTTTCTAAAGTTCCGATCATCTTCGTGTCTGCGGCTGAAATGGATCCTAATGCCGTTCGTGCCATCGCCATTGGGGCAGATGACTATTTGACGAAACCATTTTCGACGGCAGTTTTTGTTTCAAAGATTCAAGCGATTCTACGACGAAGCAGTCAAAATGATCAGCTGACTGAAACGATCACGTTCAAAGATTACACGTTGAACATCTTGACGAACACGTTGCATGTTCAAGACAAGACGGTCAGGCTGACTGCCACTGAAGGCATCATTTTGATG
>DICX01000060.1:0-470 GCA_002417825.1 Lactobacillus sp. UBA5815
CCTATGATTTATTTTTATTATAAGCATTGCTTTCAAATAAAATGTATGATTAAATTATTAAAAGCAGTAATAAGAAGACGTGCAATATCGTGGTTTCAAGAAATTGGATGTGATTTTGTCCGTTTCGATTGAGAAAGAACATCAGGCTGATATCAAATGACGCATAAAAAAATTCAAACTATTGCAATTATCGTGTATATCGTACTTTTGATCGGCAATTTAATCATGTGGAACCACAATGCTTTTGCTTGGATCGGCATTATGGTGGCAAGTTTTTTCTGGAGTATTATCGAAACGATTTGGTTCCTGCAAAACACGAATTTAGGATTTTCCAAGACGATTGCCGATTTGATGAATGGCTTGGTGTATCAAGTCCCCAACCTGATTTGTGTTTTTATTTTAAAGACCGATTGGCCGATCGATTCGCAGATTAAAGCAATTTCACTTACCCTTTTTTGCATCAATCTTTT
>DICX01000060.1:707-5974 GCA_002417825.1 Lactobacillus sp. UBA5815
ACTTGCTATAATGTACTTATTCAATATGTACAATCAAGTACATTAAGGAGGGGTCATGTGGAGATCATCATAAGCAGCAATACGAATCAACCGATTTATGAACAAATCACGTCTCAGATCAAAGCGATGGTCATGCGAGGTGATCTGAAAGCCGGTGACCCGATCCCCTCGATGCGGGCATTAGCGCGGTCGATCCATGTCAGTGTCATCACGGTACAAAAAGCATATGAGAACTTGCAAAGAGACGGTTTTATTGAAACGACCGTCGGCCGCGGCAGCTTTGTTTCCGCGTTGAATAAAGAATTTTACCAAGAAGAACAACAAAAACGTGTCGAAGCGCATCTGCAGCAAGCAGCTGACATTGGCCACAAGAACGGCATCCCATTGGAAAAGCTGATTGAACTGTTGACCTTATTTTACCAAGGCGGGGATTGAAGATGAACGAAATTTTACAAGTCAAAGGCTTAACGAAGCAATATTTGAATTTCAAATTGGATCATGTGTCGTTTTCGATTCCTGAGGGCACGATCATGGGGATGATTGGCGAAAATGGTGCTGGTAAAAGTACGACGATCGATGCCATTCTGGGATTAATCATGAAAGACGGCGGCGAAGTCACTTTTTGGGGGCAAGAATTGTCAGCCGAAAACAAACAACTCAAAGAAGACATCGGTGTCGTTTTTGATGGCATCAATTTCTTTGAGACGCTGACAGCACTTAAAATCGGCAAGATCGCGAAGGCCACTTATCAGCAGTGGGATGATGCAGCTTACCGAACATATTTGAAGCAGTTTCAATTACCGCTCAACAAGGAAATCAAAGATTTTTCTAAAGGAATGCGGATGAAATTGGGCATCATCGTCGCGCTTTCGCATCACCCTAAACTATTGATTCTGGACGAGGCGACGAGTGGCCTCGATCCTGTGACGCGTGATGACATCCTCGATATCTTTCTGGATTTCGTTCAAGATGAACATCATGCGATTTTGCTCTCTTCTCATATTACGACAGACTTGGAATGCATCGCCGACAACATCACCTTTATTCATCAGGGGAAAGTTTTGTTCTCAAAACCAAAAGATGAGTTGCGTTATCAGTATGGCATTATCCGATGTGGAAAAAATGATTTCGATCGTATCGCTCAAGAAGACATTTTGGCTTATCGCAAAGAAGCTTATCAATGGAGCGTTCTCGTTGCAGATAAAGAAAAAGCCAAAAGAAAGTATGGCGACGTCGTCATCGACAATACGACGATCGATGACATCATGCTGCTTTATGTGAAAGGGGTGCAGCCAAAATGAAGGGACTCGTATTAAAAGATTTATATAATGTCTCGCATAATGAGAAAACATTTCTAGTGGTGCTGGTCATCATATCTGCAGCCATAAGCCATGAGGTGGGATTGACGGGCGCGATATTTTGCTGTGCAAGCATGTGCAGCATGCTGATCATGACGACTTTCTTGTTTGATGATAAATTGCAATGGTCGCGATATGCTTTAACGATGCCGATTTCAAGAAAAGAATTGGTTGCCAGCAAATTCATCGTTTTACTTATTTTCTCGATTGTTGGTATCGTGATCGGTTTTTTGATCAGCATGATCGGTGGCTTGCTGTCTCATGAATCGATACTAACGATGATCAGCCAAGATAAAATGCTGCTGGTGATGTTAACGGCATTGGCCATGGCCATGATCTTGGGTGGTTTGGTCATCCCGTTATTGTTTCGATTCGGGACAAAAAATGCCAATTTGATCTTGCTGGTAGCCTTTTTCATTCCGATCGTCTTGATCTTGGGGCTTTACAAGATCATGGTGATGATGGGTATCGAATTGACAGACTCACTGGTCATCAGACTGCTTTTTGCCTCTCCGATCGTTGCCTTGCTAGTGGATTGGCTCATGTATTGCTTGAGCTGCAGGCTGTTTCAACATAAATCGCTTTAAAATAGCCAAATGTCTGATAAAGCGATTTATAATCGAAATTGATGTCAGATGAGCGATCGCTGCTTTAAAAGATAAAAACTTTTTTGGAAAAGCAAAATTTGATTATTGTTGATCAAGATCGAAATTATTTTGCTGAACTGCTGTATCGATTTTTAAACTTTTTTGATTTGGAATAGGATGGTTCAGTGGCTCTTTTAAATTTTAAAAAAGGAAAAGCGCATCGATGAACACGGCATGGTTCGTTCATCAATGTGCTTTATTTGTTTTCAGCCTTGTTTGGTCCAAACCAATATAGAACCATATAGGCAGCTAAATCAAAATCACTGAAAGCTTCCTGAAATTTATGATTCTTTTTAATAATCAAAGTGATGATTGGGCTGATTTTGAATGAACTACGAGTGATCTTTAATCAAAATGCCGGCTTGGTCGTCGAAAAAATGGCCGAATCACGATTGAAAATCAACTTGGCAGGCGATTGTGTCCGCGAGCGGCTTGTGTTTTAATGGAATAAATTAAAATGAGATGAGGAGGCTTAAAAATGAGAGGCAACCGATTATCAAATTAAAATAAACAGATGAACTGTTGTGAAAGACACCAAAGCGGATGCCTGCAGTTCTTCAGATGTGTTAAAAATCGTGAAAGTGTTGGTGAGGAGGATCATTCAATGAATTATTGGCCTTTGATTGGGATTTTGCTGATTTTAGTCGGTTTCATCTTGAAATTCGACACGACTGCCGTCGTGATCTTTTCGGCTGTCGTCACGGCGTTGTGTTCAGGGATGTCGATCACGAAAACGTTGACAGTGATCGGGCAAGGGTTTGTCGACAATCGTATGGTGAGTTTGTATTTCTTGACACTGCCGATGATCGGATTGATCGAGAGTCACGGTTTGCGTGAAGTCGCCGTCAAGACGATCACGAAGATCAAGAAAGCGACACCAGGCAAAATTCTCAACGTCTACATGTATCTGCGTGGGTTGGGCTTGCTTTTCGGCATCGCACTCAGTGGTCAGGTCACGTTCGTCAGACCACTGGTTTCGCCGATGGTTTTAGCAAGTGCGGAGGCCCAAGGAAAATTGTCGCCGCATGAAAGAGAAATGCTGAAGGCGCGTTCGGCAGCTGCGGACAACATCTCCAACTTCTTTACACAAAACTTATTCGTCGCTTCTAGCGGCGTGCTGCTCATCAGTGCCACGATGAAGAGTTTAGGCCATGCGGTTTCGCCGAGTCAGATCGCACTGTATACGATCCCCATGGCTGTGATCAGCTTGCTCGTTGAGTCGATCGACAACCTTTGGATGGACAAAAAACGTAGCAGGAACGAGGCGTGAGCATGGTTAATTCACTTTTGATCTTTTTCTATTCATTACTTGGCGTGTGCATGGCTTTTGCGGGAATCGAATCATTCAAAGCCAAAGACAACCCTGCACGATATGGCACAGGTCTGTTTTGGCTGATCCTCGCGGTGATCTTTATTTTCGGCGATCTATTGCCGGCCGTCGTCGTTGGTGGTTTGGTCGTGATCATTGGGTTGTTGTCGCTTTTCAAGCAGATCCAAGTGGGACATATCAAAGATGTTGATTCCGCGACAGCGGCACAATTTGCGAAAAAACTGGGTGGCTGGATCTTTCTGCCAAGTGTCGTTTTGGCGGTCGTTTCGATCATCGTGGGAACGTTCACCCCATTAGGCGGTCAAGTCGCGATCGGCGTTGGTTCTGTCTTGGCGTTGATCGTCGCGATCGTGGAAACGAAAGCACCAGTGAAGATGGTTTACACCGACACGCACCGTATACTGAGATCTGTTGGCGCCGTCGGGATGCTGCCGCAAATCTTAGCGATGCTGGGAACGGTCTTTACGGCAGCCGGTGTGGGCACTTTGGTGACGAAGATGATTTCAGGTGCCTTTCCGACTGGGAACCGTTTTTTAGGCGTCGTTTTATATTGTGTTGCGATGGCTTTGTTCACCATCATCATGGGGAACGCCTTTGCCGCGTTCGCCGTGATCACCGTTGCAATCGGGATCCCATTCGTCGTCAGTCAGGGCGGAAATCCCGCTGTCGTCGCTGCTTTAGGGATGACGGCGGGGTATTGTGGAACGTTGCTGACACCGATGGCTGCCAATTTCAACAGCTTGCCGGTTGCGTTGCTTGAAATGGACGATCAGTGGAGCGTCATCAAACAACAAGCCTTGGTTTCAGTCATCTTGTTGGTCTGCCACATCTTATTGATGTACTTTTTAGCATTTTAATGAAAGAGGCATTTAAATGAAAATTTTAGTGACTGGATTCGATCCCTTTGGTCAAGATAAGATCAATCCGGCGATTGAAGCCGTGAAACGATTGCCGGATATGATTTCGGGCAGCCAGATCATCAAACTGGAGATTCCAACGAAGTTCGGTGTTTGTGCGGATGTCGTTCGAAAAGCCATCGATCGGCATGATCCAGATTATGTCTTGGACGTCGGTCAGGCAGGCGGTCGCTTTGGCATCACGCCCGAACTCGTTGCGATCAACTATGATGATGCACGTATCCCCGACAATGCCGGAAATCAGCCATTGAATTCGCCGATTCACGCTGACGGGCAGCCGGCTTACTTTACGCAGCTGCCGATCAAGGCAATGGCGAGCGCGATTCGTCAAGCTGGTCTGCCTTCAAGTGTTTCGACGACCGCAGGAACGTTTGTCTGCAACCACATTTTTTATCAGGTGCAATATTTGCGCGACAAGTATTATCCAAATTTGAAGGCAGGCTTTATTCACATTCCATTTTTGCCGAATCAAGTTGCCAACATGAACGGCGTGCCGTCGCTATCACTCGTGGATGACGTCAAAGGGCTGACCGCCGCGTTGACGACGATCATTGCACGAGATGGTAAAGGCGATATCGAAACGATCGAAGGCAAGATCAGCTGAGTCGTTTTCAAAAATAGCCGCATCAAAAAATCGGTTCTTTAGACCAAATGAGATTGGTGAAGAGCCGATTTTTGTGTGGCTTAAAAAAGCAAGTTGTCAAACGAGTTGGGCACCCAAGCAGGTTTTGAAGTGATTCAGCGCCCAGGCATGACCTTGCGGGTTGAAGCTGGCCACGCCATCTTCTGGTACGACGAGTTCAAAATTCTTGTTGTAGGCATCGATCGCAGTATGGAGGACGCAAATATCAGTGCAGACGCCTGTCAGCCAAAGTTCATCGATTTTACGGCTGCGCAGGTAATTCTCGAGATTGGTATTGACGAACGCGGAATAGCGGTTTTTATCGAAGAAATAAACGTTGTCGTTCGCTTTGTTGGCTTGATACCAAGTGTCTACTTTGCCATAAAGCTGCCG
>DICX01000039.1:0-7647 GCA_002417825.1 Lactobacillus sp. UBA5815
GCTTCCTTCGATTCACTGAACAAATTTTGACTTTGATTGCAGAAAATCGATTGGGCCTGGTGACTTTTGGCAAATTAAGTGGATGGCAGGCCTCTCTGCTTCTTGCTGTGACCCTTTTTTGGATCGCTCAGGGTGGCCTTAATATTAAAGAAAAAAATAAAAAGATCAAAACAAGTTTAGTTTTGATGTATTTTATTTTCTTTTCTTGGATTCATTTTCCATTGGTTGGGCAGGTTATTTTTATTGATGTCGGTCAAGGCGATAGCATTTTAATTACAACACCTTTAAAACGACAGGTTTATTTGATCGATACTGGTGGAAAATTGCAATTTTCAAAACATAAAGCGCAACCACAAATTAATCAGGTAACGCTGCCACTTTTACATGCTTTAGGTATTTCTCAGATTGATGGCCTTTTTTTGTCTCATCAAGATGCAGATCATGTCGGCGACTTATCACCTTTATTAGATCAAATAAAAGTTAAAAATCTTTATTTTGCAAAAGGCTTGACTGAAAATGATTCGATTAAACGACGTCTTTTGGGTCATCTTCATGGAACGCGTTTGCAACCCTTGCTGGCAGGAGATCGTGTTGATTCCAAAATTAAGTTTGACATTTTGTTTCCAGATCATGCCGTTTTAGGGAAAAATGAGGATTCATTGTCTTTAACTTTTGAACTTAACCATAGACGTTGGCTGTTTACTGGCGATTTAGATCGCAATGGTGAAAAAAAGATCATGGCGACTTATCCTCTGAAGGCAGACTACTTTAAATTAGGGCATCATGGGAGTAAAACAGCTTCTGATCCCTTGTTTTTAAAACAGTTAAATCCCAGGATGGTTTTTATTTCAGTGGGACGCAATAATCGTTTTGGCCACCCGAATCCGGAGACGTTACAAACGTTAAAAGTACTTAATATTCCGAAACGCGATACTGCACATTATGGTATGATAACTTGGAATTATTCAATTTTTGGCATGGAGTGGTTAAAGACTTTTTGTAAGGGTGATAGTGAATGATAATCTCTTTATTTCCGAACCGTAATGAACAAAAGAATAGCGTTTTATTAAGCGGAAAAGATGCCTTGTTGAATGACTATGTGGCTAAAGCATATTTAAAGCGAAAAGAATTTGAAACTTATGAACATGTTGTGATCGATTGTGAAGAGAACGGATTGAACGATTTAGTTGGCATTGCAAGTGAAAGCTCATTGTTTTATCAACAAAAATTGGTTTTGGTTAGAAATCCCTTCTTTTTGACGAGTAAATCTTCAAAAACAGTTCGTAAACAACTTCTGCAATTAGAAAAAATTTTTTCGCAATTAGATAAGCGCCAAGATGTTTTTGTTTTTGAAGCAAACTATGATAAATTAGATCGCAGAAAAAAAATAACCAAGATTCTTTTGGAACAATGCCATGTTGTTAAAACAGATTTAAAGACGTATCAAATTGATGCTTTTATCCGACAGCTGGCCAAGTTAGAAGGGTATCAATTTGATCGTGATGCCGAAAAATTGCTTATGATGCGAAGCGATCAGGTTCTGGATATCACATTGGCCAATTTCAATAAACTAAAATTTGTCGTTTCTGATCATAGAATCACTTATAATGATGTCGCTAAAAATATTGATCAAACTTTAGCTCAAAACGTTTTTGAAATTTTAACGGTTGCTTTACGAGGGAAAATGAAAGAAGCCATTTTGCGGTTGAAAGATTATATTCATGAGGGAGCAAACCCTGTTCAATTACTTGCTATTTTTGAAAATCAGCTTGAATTTTTACTGTGTGTTAAACTATTGCAACCACAAAAGTCGGAACAACAAATTGCCACGACATTAAATAGTCATCCTTATCGCGTTAAATTGGCTATGGCTAATCAAGTGAGTGTCCATAGATTGAAGAAATTACTTAATTATGCAATTTCTTTAGATTATGGTTACAAAACTGGAAAATATCGAGATTCGCTTTTCTTAGAACTTTTTTTGCTTCGTAGTACAACCAAATAAAAAAAGAGGTACAAGTGATTTCACTTGTACCTCTTTTTGTTGATTCAAGATTATTTGGTAAGTTTAGCTAATCTTGCTTTGTCACGGCTTGCTTTGTTTTTATGAATGAGTCCCTTTGAAGCAGCTTTATCTAAAGAACGAACAGCCTCTTTATGTAAGTCGGAGGCATTTTCGGCGCCTTCAGCTTGAGCAAGTTTAAACTTTTTAACAGCAGTTCTGAGTTCACTCAATTGTGTTGCATTAAGTTGGTTAGCCTTTTTTTGTGTTTTGACACGTTTGATGGCTTGCTTGATTTGTGGCATTGAAATCACCTCCAATTTAGTTGATTTGCACTTAACTGATTATACTTAAAGACAGCCGTGTGTGCAAGGTAAATTAGTCTTGCTTTTTGATTCTTTTTCACGTATCATAAATGAGTTAGTTGAACCATGTACGCTGTCTTCGCGCTTCACCAGCGGTTGACGTTGTAATGGCGATTATTTTTAGAAGGGTGAATATAATATGGCAGTTTCAAAAGAAAAGAAAGACGAATTAATCAAAAAGTTTGCGATTCATGATGGTGATACAGGATCTGTTGAAGTTCAAGTTGCAGTTTTGACAGAAGATATCAACAATTTGAATGCACACTTAAAGTCACACAAGCATGATAACCATTCTTACGTAGGCTTATTAAAAAAGATCGGCCACAGACGTAATTTGTTAACATATTTGCGGAACAATGACGTTGAGCGGTATCGAAAATTGATTAAAGAACTTGGTCTTCGTCGTTAATTCAAGACTATCAAAAAAGCCAGTCCATTTGGACTGGCTTTTTTGATGGCTGATATTCACCTCATAATATGCTAAAATTAAATAAACTGTGTCACTTTGATCATTTTGATCCTAAAAATTAAGTTGAAATTCAGATCAATTTAGCTAAATAGTTCAGTTAGAAAAGGAAGTAAAATATGACAGATAAAATAAAAATAATGATTTTGGGCGGTGTACGTGAAAATGGCAAAGATATGTATGCCGTTCAAGTCAATCGAGAAATTTTTGTCTTGGATGCAGGATTGAAGTTCCCAGATGCGTCGCTACTTGGTATCGATGTCGTTATTCCAGATCTTGATTTTTTTGAAGAATATTCAGATCAAATTGCTGGTATCTTTTTGACGCATGGTCATGCAGATGCTATTGGCGCATTGCCTTATATTCTTAGACATTATGATATCCCTGTTTTCGGTTCCGAGCTTTCGATTGAATTGGCCAAGATCGCTGTGCAAAGAGAGAATAAGCATCATAAGAACAAACTTTTTCATGTCGTTGATGCACAGACAGCAATCGATTTTAAAGACACGACTATTTCATTTTTTGCAACGACACATTCAGTACCAGGTTCACTAGGAGTTGATATTTCAACTAAACAAGGAGAAATCGTTTATACTGGCGATTTTAAATTTGACCCATCTGCGCGTGAAGGATACAAAACAGATTTCGTTCGTTTGGCTCAAATTGCGCAGAAGGGCGTTTTAGCATTATTAAGTGATTCAGCCAATGCCGAAGCAGTTTATCCGAATGCACCTGAAAGTGAAATCGAGAATTATATTTTGGATCTTTTCTCTGCACATCAGGGACGGATTATCGTTGCTGCCAAGGCCTCTAATATTACACGTGTTCAACAAGTTTTGAATGCAGCAGCGAAGACGAATCGAAAAGTCTTATTAACTGGGCGTGATGTAGCCAAAATCGTTAAAACGACGATGACATTGGGAGCTTTGCATATGCCAAAAGACCTTTTGATTAAGACCAAGGATTTAAAAAAGGTCCCTGAGGATAAGCTCGTTATCTTGGAGACAGGGCGCATGGGTGAGCCTTTAAAGTCTTTGCAAAAGATGGCAATGAATCGACATCGTGTCGTTCGTATCAAACCACATGATCTCGTTTTTATAGCTACGACACCATCACACTCCGTTGAAACGTTAGTGGCACAAACTAGTGATTCCGTTTATCGTGCAGGTGGTTCAGTTATTCAATTAGGTTTGGTCAAGCATGCTAGTGGACATGCAACCGGACGTGATTTGCAACTTTTAATCGATACTTTAAAGCCCAAAAATTTGATTCCCGTGTTAGGCGAATATCGTCTTTTAGTGATGCACAAACGTTTAGCGATTGCGGCGGGAATGCCGGCAGACCATATTTTTATTACTAAAAATGGTGACACGTTAAGTTTAGAAAAAGACAAATTTCATTTATCTGATCCCGTTCCTGGTGAAGACACGATGATCGATGGATCAGGAGTTGGAGATGTTGGCAATATTGTTTTACGCGATCGTGAAGTTTTATCTGACGATGGTATTTTTATTGCGGTTGTAACAATCGATCGCAAAAAGAAGAAGATCGTTTCAGAACCTAAAGTGACAACACGAGGATTCGTGTATATCAAGACCAATAAAGTGCTGCTAACTGAGTCATTACCGGTGATCAAAAAAGCGATTACGAATAATTTTGAACATAAAAAATTTGATTGGACAGAATTGAAAATCGATGTTCGAAATGATTTAGAAAAGTATCTTTACAAAAAGACTGGCAGACGTCCTGTTGTGATGCCTATTGTAATGGAAGTCAATCAAAATCGACATCGTGCCGTTTCTAAAAGCAGCAATGCATCTAATTCACGAGAGGAGTCAAAAGTTAAAGCAAATGCGGAATACAAGCCAAGAAAGCTTAATGACTCTAGCTCAAAGAGCAAAAAACAAGGGTGACTATCAGCAAAGTAATCAGTACCTTGAAGAAGCGTTGCGCATGGGACATGACACACAGATTGTTTTAATGATGTGTGACAATTATTTGAAATTGCGACAATCTGATCAAGCTTATTTTTTGATCAAAGAAGAATCGGATCTTTTTTCGAATGCTTCGATTTGGAAATGTTATCTTGAAATATTGCAGACGAATCATTTTGAAATTGAAATAAAACAATTAGCTCATTTGCGTCAGAAAACGATACCGCTTGGATTTGAACCGTTGAGCGAGACTGCACAGTCTCAAATCATGAAGAACTTTCGACAAAAAAATATTATTCAAGAGCGTGATTACTTAAAGCTATATAAATTAACACTAAAAAGCTTTGTGCATTTTACGCAAAGTTTATTATTAGATCCATCACAGGACTTTGCCCTTAGATTGACGCTATGTGAAGACCTCGTCAAGCTGGGAATCAAAACCAAAACAAAGGTTTTTGTCTTGGGAGAATCGACGTCTTTTGTACCGGCGAACACTGAGTTACTAGCATATAACAGTCTTTATAGAGAAATCATTTCAAGCTTAGGAGATCGTTATTTTCATGAACCGTCTAAGCTTCCAGAAATTTTAGCTGAGGCAAATTTGATTTTGGGGAGTCTTTATCCTAAATTGTCAGAATATATTGATGAACCAGATGGGTTTGCCAGTGATTTCAATCATTATTTGGTGACTCGTAATGGTCGGAGTCATCATGACTTATTAGAAAAGATCTATCGTCATTTACCGACTGGATATTGAACAAAAAAGGTTTACATTTAAAGCGGTTCTAGTATAATTAGCAAAGGATATTTTCGCAGATAATAGGGTGCTATCCTTTTTACTACGAAAGTAGTACAATAATCAACAGAGAACTATCCGTTACTTTCTCAACGGACTTCTTGCAAAATTACAGGAGGGTCATTTTAATGGCAGAAAAAGAACATTACGTTAGAACAAAGCCGCATGTGAACATTGGTACCATCGGCCATGTTGACCATGGTAAAACCACTTTAACTGCGGCAATTACGACTGTTTTGGCTAAACATGGTTTGGCACAAGCAGAAGATTATGCGCAAATTGATAAAGCGCCAGAAGAAAAAGAACGTGGCATCACGATTAACACGGCTCACGTTGAGTATGAAACTGAGCATCGTCACTATGCACATATGGATGCTCCAGGCCATGCTGACTACATCAAGAACATGATCACTGGTGCCGCTCAAATGGATGGTGCTATTCTTGTCGTAGCTGCAACAGACGGACCGATGCCTCAGACTCGAGAGCATATTTTGTTGGCACGTCAGGTTGGTGTTAACTATATCGTTGTCTTCTTAAACAAAGTTGATTTAGTTGACGACCCAGAATTGATTGACTTGGTCGAAATGGAAGTACGCGATTTGTTGACCGAATATGATTACCCTGGTGATGATATTCCAGTGATTCGTGGCTCAGCTTTGAAGGCACTTCAAGGCGATCCAGAACAAGAAAAGGTCATCATGGAATTGATGAATGTTGTTGATGAATACATTCCAACTCCTGAACGTGATACTGATAAGCCATTCTTGATGCCAATCGAAGATGTCTTCACAATTACTGGTCGTGGAACTGTTGTTTCTGGTCGTATCGATCGTGGTACGATTAAGATTGGTGATGAAGTCGAAATCGTTGGTTTGAAGGATCAAGTCGAACATTCAGTCGTTACTGGATTGGAAATGTTCCATAAGACTTTGGACTTGGGTGAAGCTGGTGATAACGTTGGTGTCTTGCTTCGTGGTATTAACCGTGATCAAGTTGAACGTGGTCAAGTTTTGGCTAAGCCAGGTTCAATCAAGACGCATAAGAACTTCAAAGGTCAAGTTTATATCTTGAGCAAAGAAGAAGGCGGCCGTCATACACCATTCTTCTCAAACTACCGTCCACAATTCTACTTCCACACAACTGATGTGACAGGAGCAATTGAATTGCCTGAAGGTACTGAGATGGTAATGCCAGGTGACAATATTCAATTTACAGTTGACTTAATTGCACCGGTTGCTATTGAAAAGGGAACTAAGTTTACCATTCGTGAAGGCGGACGTACGGTTGGTGCTGGTCAAGTTACTGAAATTCTTGACTAGTCTGACGTAAGCAATGAGTTTGAAAATGCACTCGGATGAGTGCATTTTTTTATGGAAACAGAACAGACTAGGAAAGTGCTATGCATGATTTGTCTTTTAGTTGTGGTTAGAGTAAGATAATTAAGTATGCACTAGCAAACCCAAATTTGACATCGGAGGTATGTAATTAATGTCTGCAAAATGGGAAAAAACCGGCAAAACAACCGGCGAATTAACTTTTGAAATTTCAAAAGATGAAATCAAAATTGGCTTAGATCAAGCTTTTAAGCGCATTAAAAAGAATCTTCGTGTTCCTGGTTTTCGGAAGGGACATGTTTCTCGTACGATTTTTGATCAGTTTTATGGTGAAGAAGCATTGTATGAAGATGCTTTGAATGCGGTTTTGCCTAATGCTTATTCTGCTGCATTGAAAGAAGCTAAGGTCAGTGCTGTTGGCCAACCTCAAATAACACCAGTGTCAATTAAACAAGGTGAACCTTGGACAATGAAGGCTGTTGTGACAGTTCAGCCAGAAGTAAAATTAGGTGATTACAAGGGAATTGAAGTTCCTAAGCAAAATACACGTGTTTATGCAAAAGATGTTACTGAGGCACTTGAAAAGAAACGCGAACAAAATGCAGAACTTGTCCTTAAAGAAGACAAGGCTGCCAAAGGCGATACAGTTACGATTGATTATAAGGGAACCGTTTCGGGGAAAACTTTTGATGGTGGTTCTGCCCAAAATTATTCTCTTGAACTGGGAAGCAACACGTTTATTCCAGGTTT
>DICX01000039.1:7675-10187 GCA_002417825.1 Lactobacillus sp. UBA5815
GTTGATGATTCAGTTGAGTCTTTAGATCAATTGAAAGATAAAATCAAGGATCAGCTTAAAAAAGACAAAGAAGAAGCTGCCGATGATGCCATTCAAGAAGCTGCAATTGAAACTGCAGTCAAGAATGCCAAAATTGATGACATTCCTGATGTTATGATTCAAGAAGATGTTGACACGCAAATGAATCAATATCTTGGCAATATGCAACGTCAGGGCATTGATCCTAAAACTTATTTCAAGTTGACTAATACTACGGCTGATCAATTACGTCAGCAACTTTCAAAAGATGCTGCTGAACGTGTTAAAACGAATTTGGTTTTGGAAGCAGTTGTTGCCAAAGAAGGCTTAAAAGCTTCTCAAGATGAAATCAAGAATGAAATTAAAGACTTGGCTGATGAATATAATATGGACGTTAAGACCGTTCGTAAAACATTGACCGATGACATGCTTGAACATGATATTGCAGTTCGCAAAGCAATGGATCTCATTACAGGCAGTGTTAAACAAGTGGCTAAACAAGAACTTGACGAAAAGGATGACAGCAAAGATACTGAAAAGTAATCATTTGTTGTTCTTATCTGCAAAGGAGCAGCTCAGTGAGCTGTTTTTTTTGTATAAGCTAAATCGTTTACCAATACTGTTTGGTTTGATAAACTACCAGTATTGATAGAGGGGGAAATGAAATGGGATTTGATGGAACAATTGAGGAAGAGACCATTAAGTGTTCTTTCTGTGGCAAATCACAAGCACAAGTTAAGAAGCTCGTTGCAGGTAATGGGGTTTATATTTGTAATGAATGTATTGATTTAGCCAAGAAAATCGTTGATGATGAGCTTCGTGATGATGCAATCAAAGAAGCACACGATTTACCAACACCACTTGAGATCAAAAAGCAATTAGATGATTATGTTATTGGTCAAGAACGTGCTAAAAAAGTGCTTTCTGTGGCAGTTTATAATCATTACAAACGGATCAGCCAAATGGATATTGATGATCAAACTGAGCTGAAAAAATCGAATATTGCATTGATTGGCCCAACAGGTTCAGGAAAAACTTATCTCGCACAAACTTTGGCCCGCATTTTGAATGTTCCTTTTGCAATCGCGGATGCGACGACTTTAACAGAAGCAGGTTATGTAGGTGAAGACGTTGAAAATATTTTGCTTAAGCTTTTGCAAAATGCTGACTATGACCTTGAACGTGCACAACGTGGCATTATTTATATCGATGAAATTGATAAAATTGCGAAAAAAGCTGAAAACGTTTCGATTACACGAGATGTTTCTGGCGAAGGTGTCCAACAATCTCTGCTTAAAATATTAGAAGGTACAACTGCCAGCATACCGCCTCAAGGAGGCCGTAAACACCCTCAGCAAGAAATGATTCATATGGACACGACTAATATTTTATTCATCGTTGGTGGCGCGTTTGACGGTATTGAATCGATTGTTAAGTCAAGGCTAGGCAAAAAGACGATTGGGTTTGGTGCGGAGAACGAAGTGAACGCATTGACGCATGACGATTGGAACCATCATTTAACAACGAATGATCTGGTTAAATTTGGTTTGATTCCGGAGTTTATTGGTAGAATTCCTGTAATTGCGACATTGGATAAACTTCAAGCATCTGATTTAGTCAAAATTTTAACTCAGCCCAAAAATGCACTTGTTAAACAATATCAGAAACTATTATCACTTGATCAAGTAAAACTATCATTTACCCCTAATGCACTTCAAGCAATCGCTGGACAGGCCATTGAACGTGATATGGGTGCACGTGGTTTACGCTCAATCATTGAAAATGCCATGATGGACATCATGTATCAGACACCTAGTGATAAAACGATTGAAAAGGTTGAAATTACCCAAGATGTGATTACGCAGGGAAAGATGCCTAAAGTCGTTCATAAAGAAGCTGAGGCATCTTAATGAGGATTTTAGAGGCAGATTATTCGGTTAGTGCCGTTCGAAGTGATCAATATCCTCAAGATAGTCATTCTGAGTTTGCTTTAGCTGGGCGATCTAATGTTGGCAAGTCAAGCTTAATCAATGCATTAACAAAGCGTAAAAATTTAGCACGTACGTCTTCCACTCCGGGTAAAACTCAGACTTTAAATTTTTATCATATCAATAAAAAATTTTATTTGGTTGATGTACCTGGATATGGCTACGCTAAAGTGTCGAAGTCACAACGACAGGCTTTTGGACAGATGATTCAGGACTATCTAGAAACACGTGCCAATTTAGTGGGATTGCTTATTTTGATCGACGCAAGACATGCACCTACGAAAGATGACATTGCAATGTTTGATTATGCAACATACCTCAATGTACCGATCCTAGTGGTTGCAACTAAAATTGACAAAGTCCCTAAAAGTAAATGGATAAATGTTAAAAAAGAAGTCGAACGTGCTTTTGATTTACACCATGAAACAGTTTCTTTTTTGACGTTTAGTGCTCAAACAGGCGTTCATATTGAAGAAGTTTCCAAGTGGCTTGAGCAGCATTTGGAT
>DICX01000025.1:0-1710 GCA_002417825.1 Lactobacillus sp. UBA5815
GAACCAAATATCAAGGACACGACACCGTTGAGATGCCCGTTCCAACCGGAAACCTCAAGAAGCTTGTCTTACATCATTACAAGCGGGTTGAAGATGATCAAGGCAATTATCAAGGAATCTACGAATGGGTTCAGGATCTGTATCCATTGGTCAAGTATTTCTGCGAAACGACTGGTCAAAAATTGGTCGTTGATCCAGATGCTGTCACCGGTGCAACTTATCGGCGCAATTCTAATCCGGATACGACTAGTGGCGCTTCTAAGAAATAAGATTGATTTTGCTGGCAAGGGAGCCGATATCGATGAGACATCGACCCCCTTTCTTGTGTTTTGAACCAATCAAGCAATTTAATTGCCAAATATATTCGATTAAATTAAGATTACTTTGAAAAGTGGGATATTTTACCCAAAAAGAAAAACGCCCTTCCTTTCGGAAAAGACGTTTTACTCTCAGCAAAAACAGTTCGTAACAACTATTTAGTCCAAGCTTTCTTTCTGCCAGGTCGGAGGGCTTGAACCATGATTTTTGCCTGCAACAATTATAACGCCTCCCTATAAGTAAAATCAACAGGGATAATATGCAGACAAAAAAGAATGATGGACTAAGTAGTTTCAAAGCTATTTAGCCCATTTTTTGTTTGTTGACAATCGCATCAAGAAAACGATCTTGCCGATCGACTGAGACTTTGTGCAAGCATGCCTCTCACTTTAAAGCTTTCGACATTCGTTGCTTTCATGATGATTTTAGTTTTTCAAGATCAGAGATGTTCGAACCACCATATTTTTAATTCTTGACGTCACCAATCAAAAAAAGGGCAATCAAACCAGGCCGTCTCACCGTTGAGTAACCTTATTCATTCAGCGAAGATGTCATCCGATTTGAGGATTAAAAATCAGGAGGAATACGACATATGTCTTCAGAAAAAAAAGCATTATGCAAAGCATATCAATAAAAAATTCATTTGGCTGTTCGCCAACATCGCTGTTGCCCTGATCGGCGTCGGAACAAGTTCAACGCCCGTTCATGCAGCTGAAAAAGCGACTGGTGCTGATCGCCAATCATCAACGACACAAACTAAAAACAGCAATACTTCGTCAAATTCATCTGAAGAAATTACTGCAAGCCCTTTGACTAACGAAGGTACCGTACCAACTGCACCAATCATCAAGGCCAAAGACAGCACACTGATTACAAGACCAAATGTAAAATGGGATCCAAAAGATAATTTGGTCAGTGTTACTAATACAGCTGGAGATATTATTGCTGACTTCAGCCAAGTCACCGTATCTGGTACCGTTGATCTAACCAAGCCGGGTGTATACGAAATCACTTATAGTTATACAGATTCTAATAATTTTACAGTCAGTACTGTGGCACACGTTACGGTCGTTGCTTCAAAAGCAGCAATCAACACAAAAAATATCACATTGATTGCCGGGCCTAATACCAAATGGCAGGCTGAAGATAATTTCGTTGGTGCAACCGATGCCAATGGTAACCCACTTCCCTTGTCTGACTTAAAAACCAATAGTAACATTGATACCACACAACCAGGAAATTATACAGTAACATACAATTATTCCGATGATATTGGACTAGTAGCAACAGCGACGGCAAATATTACAGTTATCGCATCACAGGCAAATATTGACGTAAAAGATTCAACTCTTACGGCCGGACCGAATACAAAATGGCAGGCTGAAGATAATT
>DICX01000025.1:1858-4386 GCA_002417825.1 Lactobacillus sp. UBA5815
GAACTTACAAAATCACCTATAGTTATACTGACGAAGCGGGAAACACAGTTAGTGCCACTGCGACCATCATCGTCGTGGCTTCTCAGGCTGACATCAAAGTGAAAGACTCAAAACTGATTGCTGGGCCTAATACCAAATGGCAAGCAAGCGATAATTTTGTTGATGCAACCGATGCCAACGGCAACCCCTTGCACTTATCTGACTTAAACATCAACGGCAACGTCGATCCGACTAAACCTGGAACTTACTATGTTACCTATAGTTATACTGACGAAGCGGGAAACACAGTTAGTGCCACTGCGACCATCACTGTTGTAGCTTCTCAAGCCAACATCAAGGTAAAAGATTTGACCCTAATCATTGGATCTAACACCAAGTGGCAAGCTGGCGATAACTTCATCAGTGCTACTGATGCCAATGGCAACCCACTTCGTTTGTCTGATTTGACGATTACTGGGAATGTTGATCTCACAAAGCCGGGAACTTACAAAGTGACGTACAGTTACACGGATGCGGCTGGTAATGTTGTCAGTGCCACTGCAATCATCACTGTCGTCAAAGCACCAATCACACCTGATCATGACGATCCAAACAATAAAATCAAGCCGAATACCGACAACCATGACAACGGCAACAAGCAAAGCAAATTACCGCAAACAGGTGAAAAGAAAACTGATTTCATTAGCACTGGCCTTGCAATGATACTCGCCGCACTTTCTTTGCTGCTGATCAGTTTTAAGAAACGTTGGTCAAAGAAAAAATAGTTGAATTTAATCTGATTTGGTATCAGACAAAAAGCGATTTTCCAAATAGAAAATCGCTTTTTTCATACCCACATGATGTTCACTTTTTAATTGCTTGAATCATTCTTGCAATATTTTCAGAGGTAATTTCAAGATCGTGTGGTGCATCCTCAAATGCTGTCCGCAGGTCTTTAACTCCCGTCAAATCTGAAAAAATCGCATCAAAGTAAGTCGAACCATACAACTCTCCCAAATCATCACCAACGTTTCCCGCAATCGCAATAACGATGGCTTCAGGTGAAATACTTTTAACTGCCTTAGCGACGCCAAAGGGCGTTTTACCAAATTTCGTTTGGAAATCGATCTTGCCTTCTCCCGTCAAACAAAAATCAACTGCCTGAGCTTTTTTGAGAAGACCACTGTATTCGATCACCAAATCGATGCCTTTTTTCATTTTTGAGTGGGTGAACGCAAGCAATCCTGCACCCAAACCACCCGCTGCACCAGCACCAGGAATCGTTTCAACCGATTTATGCAGGTCTCGCGCAATGATTTTGGCATAATGATGCAGATTTGAATCCAATGATGCGATCATCACCGAGTCGGCACCTTTTTGCGGGCCAAAAACTGCAGAAGCGCCATTTTTTCCTGTCAGCGGATTCGTTACATCAGAAGCAATCAAGATTTCAGTTTCAGCGAGCCGCGGATCGAGTCCTGTGATATCGATATGATCAAGCGCACGCAATCCGCCACCGCCTAATGAGATCGGCACGTTGTCTTTCTTTAGTAGTTTAATCCCCAAAGCCTGCGCCATACCAGCGCCGCCATCATTCGTCGCACTGCCGCCGATTCCCAAAATAATCTTTGAGACCCCTTGATCCAAGGCATCAAGGATCAGTTCACCAGTCCCATACGTCGTGGCTTTCAACGGATCACGTGTCGTAGACGTCACATATTGAATGCCGCTTGCTTGAGCCATTTCAATGACCGCAGTTCGTGAATCACCCAAGATGCCATATTCTGCATCAACAAACGTGTTCAACGGTCCATGAACGCGACAGGCGATTTTCTTGCCATGCGTCGCATCGATCAAAGATTGAACCGTTCCTTCCCCACCATCGGCCATTGGAATCAATTCATATTCTGCGCGGGGGAAAATTTTGACGATTCCCCGATATATACTTTGAGCGACTTGCTTTGCAGTCAGCGAGCCTTTAAAAGAATCCGGTGCGATCAAAAATTTCATGACAGAACACTTTCTAAATCACGTTTAAATCGAACTACCTTTGGAAGTAAAATGATCGTTAAAAAATTATCTTTACAAAAGTCAGTATATCATCGGTATAATCGCAGTGAGTTGCTCTTCGTACTGAATTTTGATCGATCTTCTCAAAATCGTGGACTTTTGTCGCAAAAAAATCAGAATTAAACGACAACAAAAAAACTGAAGTTAAAATCTTCAGCTTTTTCAATTTAACGGATATTTATGATTGCTTTCAGTTTCACGCCATATCAAGTGGTAACTTAATTTATACGTTTTTTCTGATGAATTGAAACGATCCAGCTGATCAGTCCAGCTGTCACTAATATCACACCTAGCCATATTTCAGCCGATGCTCGCTCACCAGTCTGAGGAAGCATTGCTTCTTCTTTTTTGACGGCCGTTACTTTGTTGCCATCACTTGGTTGGTCTGATGTTGGCACTGTCGGCTGTGTCGGTTGTGTGGGTGTCGTCGGCTGACTCGGCTGTGTCGGCTGTGTGGGCGTCGTCGGCTGACTCGGCTG
>DICX01000057.1 GCA_002417825.1 Lactobacillus sp. UBA5815
AGAAAGCGCACGCTCTCCCATTTTTGTCGTCAATAAAATATGATGATAGAAAGCTGCCGCTTTTTGGTACATCTTACGCAACGGATCCATTGGCGTTTCATTACGAGTGAAAACATCTGGCAATGTTAAGTGTGCCAATGTAGCCACTTTTTCGACACTTTCAGGAAACGTGAGGTTTTCTTGATACATCAAGAATTTGAAGACATTACCACCTTTTCCACAACCAAAGCATTTAAAAAATTGTTTTGGTTCATTGACAGTAAAGGATGGCGTTTTTTCTTGATGAAATGGACACAGCCCAACGTAATCTTTACCTTTTTTAGTTAAAGCGACATATTGTCCTATCACATCAACGATATTGACTGCTTGACGCGCTTCATCGATAAATGATTCTGGAATTCGTCCTGCCATGGTCACCAATTCCTTGCCGATCTTATAGTTATTTAATCACAAGCTGACTCAAATCACCCAGCTGTTCAGTCAAATGATTGATCTGAGCAAGCTGTGACAACCGATTTTCTCTGACACGATCGTCTTTTGCCATTATCATGTTCGTCGTGAAGTAGTGATCGATCAGCGGCTGCAATTTTACCAAAGTTTGATAAAGCGTCGCAGCATCATCAGGAGAGACCTCAGCTAAAAGTGCGACACCTTGCGCAAGTTCTCGTTCACTTGGATTTTCAAAAAGCGTTTGATCAACTTTAGCTTCTTTTTTAAATTTAGCTTTTTTCAGAATATTATTGATTCGAATCAAAGATTCAACCGTTGGTTTAAACGTCTCATCATCATGATGCAACTGTAAAATTTTAGCAGCTGCCAAAATCTGCTTAGGGTCTTGTTGACTAGAAGCCAATACGGCATCAATGACGTCATATTCAAAATGATTCGTTTGAAGATACTGTTTGATTCGATCACGAACAAACAATGCGATTTCTTGATCATCTTGAGTTGTTTTTGGCAATTTAGCTTTAGTTTTGCCAGCTAAAGCTGTGATCAATTCTGGCAAAGCAGTTTTGAAAGACAATGACCAGTTCTGGTCTAACAAAATTCTAACGATTCCATAAGCGTAGCGACGTAGTGCATACGGATCATTAGATGATGTTGGCACCATACCTGCAGCAAAAAAGGTCATGATCGTATCTAACTTATCTGCAAGCGATAACAATGCACCAACCTTGCTCGTCGGTAAATCGCCTTCTGATGTCGTTGGCATATAGTGTTCTTTTATCGCCAAGCAAACAGCTTCATTTTCACCGGCAAGCCGTGCATAGTGCATTCCCATCACACCTTGAAGTTCCGCAAATTCACCGACCATCGCGGTCACCAAATCGAATTTGTATAACTCGCTGGCACGATCAAAATCTCGGCGTTCGTCTTCGGTCAATCCAAATTGGACAGCGAGTTGGTCACCAATCATACGGACACGCACCATTTTCTCTGCCATAGAGCCGATTTTGTCATGAAACGACACATGTGCAAGCCGATCGACAAAATGTTGTAATGGGTATTTTTTATCTTCATCGTAAAAGAATTGGGCGTCATCCAACCGTGCAGCTAAAACTTTTTCATTTCCTCGAATCACATTATCCAAGTAATTTTGATTCCCATTACGAACACCGATAAAATGATTCAGCAATTTGCCATTTTCATCATAAACTTCAAAGTAACGCTGATTGTCTTTCATTGACGTAATCAAAACTTCATCTGGAATCAGTAAATAATTTTCATCGAAAGTACCAGCAAAGACGGTTGGATATTCAACTAAGTTATTGACCTCTTCCAATAAGGAAGCGTCCATTTTAATCTTCCAATGATTCTTATCAGCCAATTGATTGATCTGCGAGACAATCGTTGCTTTTCGCTGCTGGGCATCTGCAATCACGAATTGCTGTTTCAATGCTTCTTCATAGTCATCTGCTTCGGCCAAAACAACACTATCGCCTAAAAAACGTTGACCTTGTGTTTTACGGCCTGCCGTCAAGTTTAAGAGCTTAACCGGAACGACTTCGCTTCCAAAAAGAGAAACCAGCCAATGGATTGGACGAACGAACTCAAAATCATTTGTCCCCCAACGCATTTTAGTTGGGAAACTCAATTCTTTAACGAGTGTGCTCATTTCCAGCAAAATTTCCGTTGTCTTTTTTCCAGGCTTTTGTACGTGCAAGTAAGCATATGGCACGCCCTTCAATTCTTTAAAGTAAATGTCATCAACATTGGCTTTTTGTCCACGTGCAAAGCCCTGAGCTGCTTTAGTCCACTGACCATTTTCATCTTGGGCAATCCGCTGAGCGGGGCCCTTTTTGATTTCATCAATATCTTCTTGCTTTTCAGCAAGATTTTTAACTAAAATAGCCAGCCGTCTCGGTGTTGAAAACGTTCTGATTTCACCAAAGGACAAACCGTTTTTTTTCAAAAATTGTTTTGTTTTCTGTGCTAATTGCTGCACGCTTTTCGTTACAACGTGCGCTGGCATTTCTTCAGTACCGATTTCAAATAAATAGTCTTTAGTCATTTTTAATTGCCACCTTTTTTGCTTCCTCGCGCTTTAATAACGGGAAGCCACTTTTTTCGCGTTCTTCAACGAAACCAGCTGCTGCCAAATGAGCCAAGTTTCGAATACGGGCAAGATAACCAGCACGCTCAGTCACAGAAACCGCACCACGTGCATCTAACAGGTTAAACGTATGGCTGCATTTTAAAATATAGTCATATGCGGGATGAATCAGGTTTTGCCCTAACAATCGTTTGGCAGTTGCTTCATAAATGTCAAAGAATTTCAACAACTGCTCTTGATTGCTTTCTTCAAAAGCATATTTAGAATGCTCATACTCTGGTTGTTTAAAGATATCACGGTAAAGAACGCCATTTCCCCATTCCAGATCAAAGACGCTGTTTACATTCTGAATATAAGAAGCAAGGCGCTCAACGCCGTAAGTGATCTCACTCATGACAGGTTTGACCTCCAATTCACCAACGACCTGGAAATAAGTGAACTGACTGACTTCCATACCATCAAGCCAAACTTCCCAACCAA
>DICX01000014.1 GCA_002417825.1 Lactobacillus sp. UBA5815
AAGAAGCAACGTCGTCATTTGAGAAAATCTGCTATCGTTTCAGCTAGTGATTTTAAGCGCATCAAACAGATGCTTTCCCAAATGCGTTAAATTTGACTAGAACATATTGAGGAGGATTTCGAGATGCCAAGAGTTAAAGGCGGAACCGTTACACGTAAACGTCGTAAGAAGATTTTAAAGTTAGCTAAAGGCTACCGTGGTGCAAAGCACTTACAATTTAAAGCAGCCAGCACGCAATTGTTTGTTTCATATAAATATGCTTTTCGCGATCGCCGCAAAGTCAAGAGTGAATATCGGAAGATTTGGATTGCTCGTATCAATGCTGCAGCAAGACAAAATGATCTTTCATACAGCAAGATGATGCATGGTTTGAAAGTTGCCGGTGTTGACATCAATCGTAAAATGTTGGCAGACATCGCTTATCATGATGAAAAAACTTTTTCTGAATTAGCCGAAACTGCCAAGAAAGCTCTTGCTTAAGCAGTGGGCTTAAAAAGCGTGTTCTTCTTTTTTGATTGGGAAGACACGCTTTTTTATATATAATAGGATTTAAGGAAGTGAAGCCAATGTTACTGAGGCCAACGTATACGATTGATTCAATCTATCATTTGAATGAAAATCAATTGAAAAAAATGGGGATCAAAGCCATCTTTGCCGATTTAGACAATACCTTGCTTGCTTGGAATGTTAAGCAAACCGCTCAAGAAATGGACGAATTGAACCATCGGCTTCAGAAGGTTGGCATTAAATTAGTCGTGATCTCAAATAACACCTTTACACGTGTCGATAAAGTTTTGGCCCCTTATCAAATCTCGTTTTTAGCTCGGGCAAAAAAGCCATTGCCATTTGGAATCAGAAAAGCATTGCGACACTTTCACTTGAGACGAGAAGAAGTTTTGATGGTGGGCGATCAATTGATCACAGATATGCAAGCTGGAAATTTGGCAGGTGTACGAAGTGTTTTAGTCAGACCATTGGTTTCTAGTGATCGCTGGAACACGCAGATCAATCGGTTTTTTGAACGATTTGTTTTTAAGTTTTGGGCGGTTTCAGGTCGGAAAATCAAATTCAGGGAGTATCTTAAATGAATGAAATCATCAGGTGTATCGGATGTGGCAGTGTGTTGCAGTCTGAAAAAAAAGAACAGCCAGGTTATTTGCCGGAAAGACTTTTAAAGAGTGCTGTGACGACACCAGAAGCATCGATTTATTGTCAGCGTTGTTTCCGACTACGTCACTATAATGAAATCCAACCCGTAGATATTGCACATCATGATTTTTTGGCTTTGCTGAATACACTCGCATCAAAAAAAGCATTGATCGTCAATGTTGTGGATCTGTTTGATTTCAATAATTCATTGATTCCGTCTTTGAAGCGCTTTATCGGTGATAATGACTTTATTTTAGTGGGAAACAAGTCAGATTTGTTTTCGACGCACTTAAAAGAAACTAAAATAAAAGATTGGATGCGACAAGAAGCCAATCGAGCTGGATTGAAACCAAAGAAGATTTTTCTTGTGAGTGCTCAAAAGCAGCACCATCTTTTATCACTCATCGATGAACTTAAGTCAGCTTCGCGTCATCAAGACATTTATTTCGTTGGTGCAACGAATGTCGGAAAATCGACGCTTGTGAATCAGATTATTGGACTACTAGGTGAAGACAATCATTTGATCACCACTTCTCGTTTTCCTGGGACGACTTTGGATCAAATCAAAATTCCGTTAGATACGGGACACTTTTTGATCGATACACCGGGAATTTTGGTTCCTTCACAGCTCGTGACACATTTGGATGCGAAAGAATTAGATAAGGTGATGCCGCATAAAACGCTTAGACCAATCAATTTTCAACTTGAACCGCAGCAAACGCTGTTTCTCGCTGGGTTAGGCCGAATCGATTTTGTTTCGGGAGATCCTTGTGGCTTTACTGTTTATGCAGCACGTGATCTTTATGTCCATCGAACCAAAACAATGAATGCAGATCAATTTTACGAGACACATTTAGGGGATTTGCTTTCACCACCACAAAAACCATCTGAATTGCCACCATTTCGAAGTCAAACCTATCGTTCAACGGTTAAGAGCGACTTACTGTTTGGTGGAATTGCTTTTGTTACCGTTCCTGCTGGTATCGTGGTTAAAACGTATACTCCTGGTGGCATTGGCCAAGGTATCCGGCGCGCATTGATTTAAGGGATGTTGAGATGAAATATTCGGTTGAAAATCTGACGAAAGTCAAACCAGCGGCAGTGAAATCGAAACGTCGTCAAGTCGGCATTTTGGGAGGTACATTCGATCCTGTACACAATGCCCATTTAATGATTGCAGATCAAGTATTGACACAACTTCATTTGGATGAAATCTGGTTTATCCCAGACAATATTCCACCGCACAAACCGCTAGATGACAGAAGTGATACAGATGAACGTATTCATATGTTGAATCTAGCAACTCAAGACAACCCACGTTTCAAAGTGAAACTTTTTGAAATCATGCGTGGTGGCGTCTCATACACGGCAGATACGCTCCGCTTTTTGCATCGAAAATATCCACAAAATGATTACTATTTGATTTTAGGTAGTGACCAAGCAGATACGTTTTCTGAATGGCATCAACCAGAGGAAATCGTCAAAATGGCCACACTAGTCGGTGTCAAACGTGCAAATTATCCGGTTCAAAATTTATATCCCATTATTTGGCTGGATGTTCCAGATTTGGCGATTTCATCGACGCAAATCAGACAAGCAATCATGCAGGGACGCTCGATTCGCTATCTGGTTCCCGAAACTGTTTGGTCGTATCTTATTGAAAAGGGGTTATATCGATGACGGAATTGTTTTTTCCGAAAACGTATTCTTCATTAACAAGTGCGCAATTGATTGCTAAAGAAAAAGCCAATATGGATACGGTGCGTTTCGAACATTGTGTTCGTGTTAGTCGTACTGCTAGAAAGTTAGCTGAACAGAATCAATTCGATCCTGATAAGGCGGCATTAGCTGGATTTGTACATGATTATGCCAAACAGATGCCTGAAGAAGCTTTTAGAACGGCTATCGTTCAAGAAAAAATGTCATCGGAGCTTTTAAAATGGAATCGTTCGATCTGGCATGGCACGGTTGGCTGGTTCTTTGTTCAACGTGATTTAAAGATCAATGACGCTGAAATCTTAACGGCGATTCGGCGGCATACGACGGGAGATGTCGAAATGACGACCTTAGATAAGATCGTTTTTTTAGCAGATTATATCGAGCCTGGACGTGATTTTGAAGGCGTGGAACAGGCACGCCAAATTGGCTATGCAGACTTGAATGCAGGTGTAGGGTATGAACTGGCACACACACTGGCTTTTTTGATCAAGAAACGTGCTAAAGTGTATCCTAAAACTTTGGCTGCATATAATGTATGGGCAGCACAGTCTTCAAGCTCAGTAAAAAAAGAAGGGAAACAATAACATGGAAAGTCAAAAGCTGTTGGATCTTGTATTAAAGGCCATTTCTGATCGACATGGTGAACAGACGCAAGCTTATGATATGCGTGGTATCAGTATTTTAACTGATTATTACGTGGTTACGAGTGCAGGTTCTCAGCGGCAATTGCATGCGATTGCCAATCAGATCATACAAACACTTCATGAGAACCATGAAACGAATTATCGAATTGAGGGAAGCCACGATTCGAGTTGGCTCTTGGTAGATTTAAATGATGTCGTCGTTGATCTGTTTACACAAGAAGCACGACAGTTCTATGGTGTAGAAAAATTGTGGGAATCCGGCAAACGCCTTGAAATTGAAGAAGCTCAAGAGCAATGAGTGTCGTTGGAATCATCGCTGAATTCAATCCGTTTCATAGCGGCCACGAATTTTTGCTGAATCAAGCACGGCTGATTGCAAAAGATGATCCTATCATTGTCATGATGAGTGGTGATTATGTTCAACGTGGTGAAATGGCAATCTTGGATAAATGGTCGCGTGCTCAGGCTGCTTTAGGTCAAGGCGCTGATCTTGTCTTTGAGCTGCCGTTTAGCTATGCTGTTCAACCAGCAGATATTTTTGGTGGCGGTGCACTCCGCTTGCTGAGCCAGTTGGGGGTTCGTGATCTTGTTTTTGGTGTTGAAGAAGCCAATTTGAATTTCGATTATCTTGGTCAGAAAATTGCGAATGTCCCACAGCGTTATCTTGATTTTCAAGATTACACACAAACTTATGCGACACAATACAATCAAATGGTCGCACGTGAAGTGGGGCATGAAGTGAATCAGCCCAATCTCACGCTTGCAGTGAGTTATGCGGTTGCCAACACACAATTGCCCAATCCATTGAACTTGTATCCTGTGACACGTTTAGGGGCTAATCATGATGATCTTGTCGTGCGTGAAAATGCGGTTGCTAGTGCAACAGCAATTCGAAATTTGCTTTGGCATCAAAAAAACGTGTCATTGTCTGAATGGCTGCCGCCGATTGAGATACAAGCACTCGATCAGCAGAAAATCAAACCAAATTGGAATTTGTTGTTTGATTTTTTGAAATATCGCTTGGAATCAAGTTCACCAGAGCAGTTACGCGAAATCTATCAGATGAGTGAAGGCCTTGAATACAAAATGAAAGCCGAAATTCATCAAGCACGTGACTTCACAGACTTTTTGAGACGAATCAAATCGAAACGATATACCTATGCCCGACTTCGCCGTTTATGTTTGTATACGCTGCTTAACGTGACGACCAACGATCTTTTTGCTTCTTATGATCAGATCACGCCACAATTGTTAGGATATACGAAACGGGGCAGGCATTATTTAAAACGAAATCGAAAAAAGTTTGAATTGGGATTGATTTCTAAAGTGGATAAGAAAAATTCGGAAAGCGGTACGCTGTGTCTGCAAATCCGTGTTGATCGGCTGTATGAGCAATTGATCGGTGTCGATCAGAACTTTGGACGTCGTCCCGTGGAGGTCAAATAATTGTTAGTTTATCATTTTTCAAAAATTGAAACGATGACGGCATCGTCCTTGACGATTTCAGAAGAAGTCACGATGACAGATGCTTTCTTTAAGCGCGCTCAGGAAATGCTATCTTCTGCAAAACATGTTCACGTTGAAGGAACTTTGAGTCGACAAGCTCCTTTCGTCGTGGGTGATTTTCATGTCATGGCGAATGTGACGGCGCCGTCTTCACGCAGTCTGACGCCGGTTGACTTTCCGCTTGATTTTCATTTTACGGAAAATTATGCGGAACAAATGCCGCCAGAAGCTGACGATACAGAAGATGTCCCAATTATCCTCATTAAAAACGATTTGATCGATCTGCAAAAGGCAATAGAAGATAATCTTCTATTGAATCTACCAACAACGATTCTGACAAATGATGAGAAAAATAAAGGAGTCTATCCATCTGGTGATGGTTGGCAAGTCGTTTCTCAGGATTCATATGAAAAAGAAAAAACACAACGCTTAAATCCGGCATTTGCGAGTTTAAAACATTTTATGGATAAAAAGAATCCATAAAGCTGGTCGTGCGCCTCTTGTCAATGGCTACTTTTTAATATATTATTGAATCATTAAAAGTATTCTTTGGTTTCCTTTAATTTTTAATGTAAAATAGACGATGATAAGAATTCGCTAAAAAAGGGGTAGCATTAAACTAATGAGTAAAGTTTTGATTATTGAAGATGAAAAAAATTTAGCAAGATTTGTTGAATTGGAACTTCAGCACGAAAATTATGAAACTTTGGTTGAATATAATGGCCGAAAGGGGTTAGATCAGGCGTTAAATGGTGATTTTGATGTTATCTTGCTTGATTTGATGCTGCCAGAACTCAATGGCCTTGAAATCGCAAGGCGTGTTCGTCAAGTCAAGACAACGCCAATCATTATGATGACTGCGCGTGATTCTGTGATCGATCGGGTGTCTGGACTTGATCATGGGGCAGACGATTACATCGTTAAACCTTTTGCGATAGAAGAATTATTGGCTAGATTACGTGCCGTTTTACGTCGTGTTAATTTAGAAAAGAAATCGCAAAATGGTATCGTTTCGAAACAAAAAATCGTTAAATTCAATGACTTGACGATTGAAACTGCGAATCGAATCGTTCATCGTGAGGGCAAATCGATTGATTTGACCAAGCGAGAATATAACTTGCTGATGACCTTGATTGAAAATAAAAACAACGTGGTTAGCCGAGAGCAGCTGCTGGATCAGATTTGGGGTCCTGAATCAAAAATCGAGACGAACGTCGTTGAAGTTTATGTAAGATATCTGCGTAATAAGATTGATGTTCCAGATCGACCATCTTATATTAAAACGGTTCGAGGAACTGGCTATATGATGAGGACCGATGACGTTGAGTAGTAAAAAAAATCGGATTAAAGCTAAAGATAAAGGGACCAAGCATGCTTCGTTAGTGAGCAAATGGGTAGGGATCGTTGCCTTGACCATTACGGTCTCTTTTGTTGTCTTTTCGCTTGTCATTTATTCCCTGGTTGAACAACAATTCATGAATCAGGAGCAAACGATCACACAAGACGTTGTCGATACGTTGCAGCACAAGATGGAGAATATTCCAGGAAAACTTGAGATTTCCAATGTTGTTCCAAACCTGTCTCCTGAAACAAGCCAGATTCTTGAAGGTAAGTCACCTGTTAGAGATGGTCAAGATAATAACGTATTCAGTGATGATGTGCTGGCGAGCTTAACTAATCGCGGAACGAGCGTCGTCATCTACAGCACAGATGGCGAAGTCGCATTTTCTAATGGAGATGCCACTCCTGCTTTGCAAAAATTCAAATCAGATCATGTCGTCCAAAAAATTCGTCGAAAGAATAATCTCAATTTAGAATATACTCAGCAGATTCATTCAAATAAAACTGGTAAATTGACGGGTTATTTAGTTGTTTTGAATAAGATGACTGATTACAACAGTGTTTTGAAAAGACTTCGTTATTGGATGATTTTATGGTCATTATTGGCGGTTGCTTTATTCGTCGTCTTGTCTTATTTCGTGGTTAGAAGTATTGTTAAACCAATCAGGATTATGTCTCAGGTTGCTGAGAGCGTTAATGAATCTCCTGAAAGTGATGATCGTATTCCAGATCTGCACCGCAACGATGAGTTAGGACAATTAGCCCAATTTTTAAATCAAATGCTTGATCGGATGCAGAAATATATCGATCAGCAAAAGCAATTCGTCAGTGATGTGTCACATGAATTGCGTACGCCGGTTGCGGTGATTGAAGGGCATCTTAACATGCTTCAGCGTTGGGGAAAAGACGATCCCAAGATATTAGATGAATCCTTGACTGAGACACTTCAAGAAGCCCAGCGTATGAAACATCTAATTCAAGAAATGCTTGATTTGACGAGAGCTGAACAAATCGATATTCAATATCCAAATGAAGTGACAGATGCTGACGAGGTCGTCTCGCGTGTCGTTGCGGACATGCGTATGATTCATACGGATTTTCAAATTCAATTGGATCATGATGGCATGGATTCTCACCCTAAAATCAAGATTTATCGCAATCATCTTGAGCAGTTACTGATCATTTTGATTGACAATGCGATCAAATATTCGACGAATCGAAAAGAAGTCATTGTGACCGCTGACGTCGGAGATCAACAAGTCAAGTTGATGGTCCAAGACTTTGGTGAGGGTATTGCGCCAAGTGAAAAGGATAAAATCTTTAATCGCTTTTATCGTGTCGACAAAGCAAGAACCCGTGAGAAGGGTGGTAACGGGTTGGGACTGGCGATTGCCAAAAAGTTGGTTGAAAGCTATCATGGAACGATCAGTGTTGATTCGGTCGAAGGGGCTGGCAGCCAATTTAAATTAAGCTTCCCACTTTACGTGCCACCGAAAGAGAACAAGAAGAAAACCGTTAAAACAGCAACTGAGGCTGCACAAGAAAAATTGGATCAGATCGATCGTCTTGATCAAATCGATTCGGTGACACAGAAAAAAGCAACTCAAGAGACGAAAAAAAGCTAAGCTTTACGCTTAGCTTTTTTGATTCATCATTTAGTCATGATCGTTTCGTCTTTTTTGTTTGCCTGCATTTCGCTTACGAAGACGTTCATGTTCAATCGTCTCATCCTGTTTGGATGGTGTCGATTCAGACGTTGAACGCGGTGCAGATTTTAAGATTTCTTGAATCACTTGCGGTGTCACAACTTCTTTAATAGGATTGTTGTCAAGTTCATGTGCAATCTCTTTTTTAGCTTGCGGCTGAACGAGGAAAGTCGTAATCAGTTGCTGAATGATTGCGATGACGCCACCAATCAAGAAGTAAAGTGCCAAAGCACCAGGAGTTGAAACTGAGATGAAGAATGTCATCAGCGGATTTAGCAAGAGCATGCTTTGCATGGTCTTTTTTTGTTCTTCAGGAATGCCGATTAACGAAAGATAACTTTGAACCGCGTATAAAGCCGTCGCAACGATCGTCAATACTAAAGAACGCTGCCCAAGTGAAATTCCAAAAAATGAAGTTTCAGCAAGTGGCTTAGAGTAAGCCACCGCTTGGTAGATACCAATCATGATTGGAAATTGAATCAATAGTGGCAAACATCCCATTCCACCAAACATCGACATGTTGTTCTCTTTAAGTACACGTTGCTGGAGTGCACTAAGTTTAAGCTGCTGCTGTTGATCGATGCCGTTTGTTTTCATGGCATTTTGGATCAGCTTCATTTGTGGTTGAACCTTGGACATCTTCTCTTGCTGACGAATCGATTTCTTTTGCGTACTGAGCATAAATGGCATCAAAATGAGCCGAACGATAGCAGTAATGATTGCGATTGCCCAACCAGCACCATTCGCACCACTGATTTGATGACTCAGTGCGATCATGATGTTTTGAATCGGATGACCAAATAACTGGTAGATCCAATAGTAAAGGCCGCTGGTCGGCGGTGTTCCTGTTTGTTTCGCGCTACAGCCTGTCACGAATAACGCAAGCATACCGATAAGGAGCAGCAGTTGAAAGAATTTCTTGTTTTTTTTCATTAAATGACACCACTTGATTCTATTCATGTTTTTTTACGATTAATCTTGACTTGAAGTCACTAAAAATAATTTTACTAGTAATCAAAGCGGCATTCAATAGATGACGTTGAACCCGTGAAAGCGATTTTCGATTTGAAGTTGGCGTTGGTCAATATGGTCGATGTGTGCTGCAGAGGAAATACTGCCAGGAAGTTGTTCGATAAATTGCTTGATTTGTGTCTCATCAGCTTGAACGATCATTCTAACTGTACCATCTGCCAAATTTTGTATCGTTCCATTGATCCCTAACTTTTTGGCTAAAGGAATTGTCGTCCACCGAAAACCGACGCCTTGCACGATGCCGCTGACGATTAATTCAATTGTTTGCATTGTTTTAACCTCCTTGATCAAGTTTAATTGATAGTTAACGATTAAAATTTTGAAATGAAATCGATTTTTACAGCACCTCTTTGACTGACGCTGATTCGTCATTCAGCCAGATCAGGTGTAAATCGACTTATCACACAGCCCTATTGTACCTTAAACGATACTATTCTACTGAAATCACTTGTAAAATGATTAAAACAAGTAGATACCATGTCATCATTCAAGAGCCCAAAAATAAGCGGATACGTTGCTGAGAAAATGGATTAATCCTCTGACGACCAGAGTGGTATTGTTTTTCATGCTATAATAAGCAAGCATGTAGTGGCAAGTGGGGTCAATCCTGAAAAAGATGATTAAAAGTTCAAGGAGCAGAAAATGCAAGAAATTATTTCCGTCAACAATTCGACGATCAAAGAAATACGCAAGCTTGATCAAAAAAAGTACCGTTATGAAAGTCAAAACTACCTGATTGAGGGTTTTCATTTAGTGACGGAGGCACTTCAAGTTGAACGCCATTTTCGTTATTTGTTAGGGACACCAGAAGCACTCGAGCAGCTGGCAAAACAAGCGGAACTCAATTTTGATGACCCTCGGATCATCAAGATCAATGATGTGATCAGTGAACATCTCAGTCATACGCAGCATTCGCAAAACATTTTCATGGTTTTGAAGATGCATCAACCGCGGCATTTTAATTTTGATTACGGTAAATGGATCCTTTTAGATAATCTCTCTGACCCGGGGAACGTTGGAACGATCATCCGTACCGCAGATGCTGCAGGATTTGATGGCGTCATCTTGTCGTCAGAAAGTGTCGATTTGTACAATCCCAAAGTACAGCGTGCCATGCAAGGAAGCCAATTCCATCTTGGCGTCATCAAGACTGAATTGTCGAGTGCCATCACGTCATTCAAACTGGCAAACGTCCCAGTTCTTGCAAGTGTCTTAGATCCAGAAGCCAAACCATTGGATCATTTCAAGAATATCGGCGAGTTAGCATTGATCATCGGTAACGAAGCACATGGGATACGTCCAGAATTAGTTGACCAGGCAGATCAAAAGCTTTATATCCCGATTAAGGGAAAAGCAGAATCTTTAAATGCAGCAGTCGCTGCAGGAATCATGATTTATCACTTTGCATGAGTGGCCTTCCTTGTTTTTTGTAAGTGAGTTTGCTTATAATAAAACCAGTATTGTGAAAGTGAAGGAGAAAAATCATGCCATTAGTCGACTCAATAGAAGCTAAGACAGATTGCCATTGTCCCAAATCAGTTGATGATGTTATGTGTACCCATTTCGTTCATGCTTTTGCCATGATCGGTAAAAAGTGGAATGGCTTGATCATCAGCTCGTTGTGTGATCGCAAAGCCATGCGGTTCAAAGATTTATCTAATTGTATTCATCAATGCTCAGACCGTGTTTTAGTCGAAAGACTGCGCGAACTGGCTGATTTGGGGATTGTTGATCGCTTAGTCGACCCACAAACACATATCATCAGTTATACGCTGACGGAAAAGGGTGCTGAATTGAAACCGGTTTTCGATCAAGTTCATGATTGGGCAGATAAATGGTCATCTTAGGTTGCCAAAAAATCAGAAAAGTTCTAACATATTAGGTAATTGCGAAGATCAAGACTAGTAGTTGATTTTGAGCTGGACAGAGAACGTCAATATGCTGAGAAGACGGCAGCTTGAGTTAGTGAATTTCATCTTGGGAGCTGGGTTTAACATATTCCGGTTTTTCACCGTTAAAGAAAATCGAGTGTGGCCAGCTATGGTCAAACTAGGGTGGTACCGCGAAGCTTCGTCCCTTTTGGGATGAAGCTTTTTTTGTTTGAAAGGGAAAACAATGGATTTATTCGAAAGAGTAAAGCAATTAAGAAAAGAAGGCGCTAAGGCGATTGAGTCTGCAGCGACTGAAAAGAAATTAGATGAAGTGCGTGTCAAGCTAATGGGCCGCAAAGGCGAATTGACTGAGATATTGCATGCGATGAAAGAAATCGACCCTCAGCATCGACGCGAAATTGGACAAGAAGTGAATCAACTTCGAGATCAATTCACTGAACGCCTTGATGTCAGCAAAAAAGCATTGGTCAAAAAAATGGTTGAGCAGCGTCTGGAAAATGAACGCCTTGATGTGACTTTGCCTGGACGTCCGGTTTCGCTAGGAACAAAGCATGTCGTTCGAATTTTGCAAGATGACTTAGAACGCTTCTTTATCGGCATGGGCTACCAAGTCGTTCAAGGACCTGAAATCGAATCTGAACATTATAACTTTGAGATGTTGAACTTGCCAAAGGATCATCCGGCAAGAGATATGCAAGCAACGTTCTATATCGATGACGATCATTTACTTCGGAGTCAAACGTCACCCGTTCAGGCTCGGACTTTGGAAAAGCACGATTTCAAAAAAGGGCCTTTGAAGATGATTTCACCAGGGAAAGTTTATCGTCGTGACGATGATGATGCGACGCATTCACACCAATTTGCCCAAATGGAAGGTTTGGTTGTCGATCGGCACATTACGATGGGAGATTTGAAAGGGACTTTGGAGTCTGTTGCCAAGCACGTTTTTGGGCAAGACCGTGAAACACGTTTGCGTCCGAGCTATTTTCCTTTTACGGAACCGTCAGTCGAAATGGATGTTTCCTGCTTCAATTGTGATGGAAAAGGTTGTGCAGTCTGCAAATACACAGGGTGGATCGAAGTCCTGGGTGCAGGGATGGTTCATCCGAATGTTTTAGAGAATGCTGGCATCGATTCTAATATTTATGGTGGCTTTGCCTTTGGACTAGGCCTTGATCGGTTCGCCATCTTGAAATACGGTGTTGGTGATATTCGCGACTTCTACACGAATGACGTACGTTTCTTGGAACAATTTCGTCAGGAGGAAAATTAATGTTAGTTTCATATAATTGGTTGCAAGATTTTCTTGACTTGCATGAAGATCCCAAAGCATTAGCTGAAAAAATCACACGAACAGGAATTGAAATCGCTAGTACCGTTCATCCGATGACCGGGTTAAAAAAATTAGTCGTGGGACACATTTTGTCCTGTGAAAAACATCCTGACTCTGATCATCTTCATATCACTCAAGTCGATGTTGGCGAAGAAAAACCATTACAAATCGTTTGTGGTGCGCCTAATGTTGCCAAGGGACAATATGTCATCGTGGCACTTCATGGAGCACGTATCGCAGGAAATGAAAAAATCAAGCGTGGTAAGATCCGCGGTGTCGTTTCTGAGGGAATGATTTGTGGTTTGCAAGAAATCGGTTTCAGCGATCATGTGGTTCCCAAAAAAGTGGCAAACGGCATTTTTGTTTTTCCTGAACCTTTGGAACCTGGTAGTGATGTTTATCATGCGTTAGGGATGGATGATTACATCTTGGATTTTGATATCACACCAAATCGTGCAGATACATCGTCGATGGAAGGTGCCGCTTTTGAAGTAGGTGCAATCATCGATCAAACGCCTAAAATCGAAGAATGCACAGTTAAAGAAGACGGTCCCGAATGGACACAATCTTGGCAAGGCCATGCAGATCTGAAATTAGCACCAAAATATTTGCTGCGACGAATTTCGAACGTTAAGTTAGCAGATAGCCCATTGTGGTTGCAAACACGGCTATGGAATGCCGGTATTCGTCCAATCAATAATGTTGTTGATGTCACGAATTATGTGATGCTGTTGACTGGACAGCCGATGCATGCATATGATGCGACGACTTTTGCCAATCAGACCGTTGAAGTGCGTCATGGACGAAAAGGTGAAAAATTAAAGCTGATCAGCCAAGACGAGATCGATGTCGATCCAGATGATGTCGTAATCACGAATGGTGATCATATCGTTGGCTTGGCTGGTGTTATGGGTGGTTTTGATTCTGAAGTCAATGATCATACGACAGACGTGATTTTAGAATCTGCAGTTTTTGATCCTGCTTTGATTCGCAAAGCCGCTTTGCGCCATGCCAATCGGACGGCTGCATCTGCACGCTTTGAGAAGGGAATCAATTGGGACAATACCGAAAAAGCAATCGATATTGCTGCACTGATGCTTAGAAATTTGGCTTCAGGTCGAATCGATGCTGGAATCTTACGCGTCAATGACCAGCCCAAGCCATTGAAAGCCATCAAGACGACGGTTTCACACATCAATCATGTTTTAGGAACGCAGTTAACGGTGTCAGAAATCACACACATTTTTGATCGCCTGAATCTTCCACTGAAACGTGAAGATGATGATCAGATTCAAGTGACAGTTCCAAATCGACGCTGGGATTTGTTCATTCCGGCAGATCTGATCGAAGAAGTTGCCCGAATCTATGGTTATGATAACTTGAAGTCAACACAGCCAGTTTTGCCACAAACACATGGTGGGTATTCACCAGTAGAAATCAAACAGCGCCGTGTTCGCGAAGTGCTTCAGCAATTGGGCTTGGATGAAACGATCAATTATTCGTTGACTTCAACGGAAAAGGCAAAGCTGTTCACGCAAGACCCTAATCCATTGGTCACCGTACAATGGCCAATGAATTCATCGAGAGTTGCACTTCGTCAAAGTCTTTTGTCAGGTTTAGTCGATGCGGCCAGCTATAATTTGGCACGTCAAAATTCAGAACTACATCTCTTTGAACAAGGTCGTGTCTTTAATCATGCTCAAGGACACTATCAGGAGTATGAACATGCTGCTGCACTTTATGTTGGCCATACACAACCAACCAATTGGCAGCATATCGATCATGAAGTTGATTTTTATGGTGTCAAAGGCCAAGTCGTATCACTTCTAACGGCATTAGGAATCAAGGAAAACGTGAGTTATGAAGCTGGGCAGATTGCGGGGATGCACCCAACGCGCACCGCAATCATCAAAATTTCTGATGTAACGGTAGGTTTTGTTGGAATGCTGCTTCCACAATATCAAAGTCAAGATAAAGCTTTGCGGAATGCCGAAATGTATGGCTTTGAATTGGATTTGGAAAAGATCATGCCATTGATGAAACCAGGCGTTAAAGCTCAGCCAGCGCCTAAGTTTCCAAGCATTGAACGTGATTTATCACTAATTTTAGACAAGAAAGTTTCGAATGCACAAATCATTTCTGCTATCAAGGCTTCGGCAGGAAAATATTTACAACAAGTAACAGTTATCGATCATTATGATGGCGTTCAGATTGAACATGGCAAGAAGAGTTTGACTTATAAGTTGACGTTCTTGAATAAGAAGGCTACTCTGACTGATGATATTGTTAATCACGCGATGGATGAGGTCATTGAGTCACTTAAGCAGCAACTGGGTGCGCAAGTACGTTAGGATCTCGTCAAGCGCAGACTTTAGGAGGGATCCTTTGTGGCGTTGAAGCAGGAAATGAATTTAGCCAAAAAAGAAGAACATGAAAATGAGGCTAAAGCTGCCAAGAAAATGAGTCGGTGGATTGCAAGCGTCCTTGTGACTGTCCTGGTTTTTCTGGCTGTAGGGTTCGGCTTTTATCTTCATTTTTCTTTACAGCCGGTTGCTAAGAATGATCAAAAAATCGTTGCTGTCGAAATTCCGGAAGGCGCAACGAACCATCAGATCGCTGAGATCCTGCAGAAAAAACAGTTGATTCATAATGCAACGATTTTTGATTTTTGGCTAAAGACACAAAATGCCGCTAATTTTCAAGCAGGTAAATTTTATTTATCACCTGGGATGAAAAATGCAGAGTTGGTTAAATCACTTCAAGGAACAGGACAGCGTCCAATCGCAGGTCACGTTTTGGTTCGTGAGGGTGATTCGATTGATTCGATCGCGTCGAGTGTACAAGCTTCAACCAAATTCACGCGTCGTGAGTTTTTAGCTCTGATGAAGAACAAACAGTTTATCAAAAAGTTAGCAAATGACTATCCTGAATTGTTATCGAGTTCTATGAAGAAAAAAGATGTTCGGTACCATTTAGAAGGATATCTGTTTCCTGCACGTTATGATGTTTATAAGGATGGAAGTCTGAAAACACTCGTTACCCAAATGGTGGCAAAGAGTGATCAGGTTCTTCGGCCGTATTATAAAACCATCAAATCTGAAGGCTTGACGGTTCAAAAAGTTCTGACTTTGGCATCACTGGTTGAACGTGAAGGAGTTAAGACAAGTGATCGTCGCAAGATGGCGGGGGTCTTCTTCAATCGATTTGCGGCTAACATGCCGCTTCAATCTGATGTTGCGGTAATGTATGCTTTGAATAAGCATAAGGAATCTCTGACCATTAAAGATACAAAAGTCAAAAGTCCTTATAATTTATACATTCATCAAGGATATGGCCCAGGACCTTTTAATAGTCCGAGTTTAGATTCTGTTCGTGCGGTTTTGAATCCAACTGATAGGCAGCAAAATTATCTTTATTTTGTGGCTGACTTGAAAACGGGAAAGATTTATTACTCACATACTTATGATGAGCACTTAAATCGTGATGCGAGTCTGCAAAATTGATCAAAAATTAATTGATAAAAAGCATTGACAGTCTAGTGGATAATCCATAAGATTTATTCTTGCAAAACAAGTTATTATGAAGGGGAGCAGAATTTGATTTATGCCTGAAAAAGTTTATCCAATGACTGCTGAAGGCAAGCAAAAGCTGGAAGCAGAATTAAAAAATTTGAAATTGGTCAAACGACCTGAAGTTATTAAACGAATCAAAGTTGCACGTTCATTTGGTGATTTGTCGGAAAATTCTGAGTATGATTCCGCCAAAGATGAGCAAAGTACCGTAGAATCGCGGATCATTCAAATTGAACAAAAGCTCAAGTATGCACAGGTTATTGATGCAGATAGTGTCGATCCTGAAGAAGTTTCGATCGGTAAAACGGTCACTTATCAAGAAGTCGGAACTGATGATGCAGAAACATACACGATCGTTGGATCTGATGAATCTGATCCATTGAACGGTAAGATTTCGAATGACTCGCCTATTGCTCAAGCACTTTTGGGGAAAAAGAAGGGTGACAAGGTGACAATTCATACTCCTGGCGGCAGTTTTGATGTTGAAATCAGCCGAGTCGCAGTGGAAGATGAGTAATTAAGATTAGTTGAAACAAAAAAGCAGGTACATCAGTACCTGCTTTTTCGTCTGCTGATAAGCACTGAAAGTGAAATCAAGCAGCCTAATAGAAAGCTCCATGGAACGTAGATCATCGTCAGACGATGTTTTCCCGCTGGCAATTTGGCCATTAGAAAAACGTTGCCCCATTGTTGAGTTGAAACAAGATGACCTTTGTCGAAAATCAGCCAATTCGGGTCATAAGGAATCGTCGTTTTGATACTTTGGTCGTGTGTGAGATTGAAATCAGAAGTCATGAGTTTTAAAGGGGTCACTTGCCTGGTTATTGGCTGATGCTGCTTCAAGCGTTTTAACTGCTTCGTTAAAGCTGTGGTATTGAGTCTTACGATGGAAGCAGCGTTCAAATTCAAGCTTTTTTCGTAAATAACAAATGTAATTTTGATCGTTTGCCCTTTTTGATGATTAGCCAAGTTGATTAATTTGTCATCACTGCTTAAATTACTGGTATCGATTAACGCATTATTGACTGATAAGGATGCTTTTTTTTGTTCAATATTGCCTGGCAGATCGAGATAATAAGTATCGTTAGTCGAAGGGACAAAATCAAAACTAACTTTGCTCGGTTTAGTCATTTTTTTCCGATTGTATTGTAACCAGCTTCCAGGCCATCCGGTCGTATTTTGCAGATGTGCATCTGGCCAAACGACATTGTGGAATAATTTGAGCTTCTTTCCTAATATGTTATTAAGCATTGCCTCTTGATTTTGTGCCGGTGCGCTATAATGCCATGAAACGCTTGCTTGCTGAGTTGGTGAAATAAAAACAAGTGGCAATGCTGTGGGATTTTTCTCGATGGCAAGCTGTTTGAATTGCTTAGAAGTCGGATAGGTGGCTAAATCAGAACGAAAGAAAATACTATTAAACGTGAGTTTTTGATTTGTAGAAACACGACCTTGTGTTCGTGCGATAAGCATGTCGCTGACGCCAAGCAGACTATCGCTGAGCAGCGTTGGAAATTGGTTTTCGAAAGAATTCGTGTTGTTAACATATCCAAGCCGATCCATAAGTTGGATAACTTTAGCTTCCGTTAGAGAATTAAAATGACTCAACCCATAATAATTACCTGTCATTGGGTCATTGTCTGATCTTCTAAAGTCAGTTTCTGTTCGGTGCAGTGATTTTTGCCTTTTTTGTAAATAAGAAGTGGTTTGCTTAACATTTTGTGCAAAATTTGTGTAGTCTTTGTTCTTTTGATAAGTGATGGCGTTCAAACTGCTGCTTAAATTGATCGTTGCACTCAAGAAAACGATCAGCAAGAAAAAACCAGAAAAGATCGTTTTAGTTGGCACATACCGCCAAAGGAAAAGAATCGTTAAACAGATAAAAGCAGCAGTCGTCAATCGCTTTGAATCAGTTAAATACGCGATTTGCCGCGGATTCCAACTCGCATAAGTAATCAAGATCAATCCAAACAATGCGATGATTTCCTTTTGGAGCAAAGAAGGAATCGTCATGCAAGCCAATCCTCTGATTGCCAAAGTCAACCATTCAAAAATCAAAACATAACTAAATCGAGCTGGATACCAGATGGGGTACTGTCCCATATGCCATAATAAGACAAAAGGGTTAAAACTCGTCGATAGGATCAAGAAAACAACGAGTATCGCATGACCTATTTTTTCACGGCGTGGAATTTGTGGCTGGAACCAAAATAAAAAGCCTGAAAGTAGCAATGGTGTCGTCAAAAAGAGATTTGCACTGCCAGCTTGCATTTCATGAAAGCTATAACTACCAGAAATTAATTTTCCTAGGAGTTCATCTAACGGATATTGCCAATT
>DICX01000055.1:0-11936 GCA_002417825.1 Lactobacillus sp. UBA5815
ACACGTTCGTGATAATTTTTGCCGTTTTTTCCTGGATAACGCTTGGGACTGATTTCGATGAACGAGTCTGCCAAGATGAGACAACGCTGGCGTGCAAAGCTATCGTCCCATAGCGAAGGCTGCTTTTCATAAAAACGCTCTACCCGTGCATTGACCAAGACTTTTTGCGGCTCAAAAGGGTTTTTGTACCCCCAATGTTTGACTTGCAGCTGCAAACGGTGATCTTGGTAAAGCAGGACAGGGACGAGGTGATCAGGCCAAACATCTTGACCTGCTTGCCATGGTGAGGGATCGAAAGCTGCAAAATCAACGGGTAGTTTGAGATCTGTCAATGTTTTTTGAACTTGAGGCCAAGAGGGCCATTGAAATTGATGACACATGTCTTCTTCCCTTCTAACGATGCTGTGACGGTCTTTATTCATGATACGAGTCATGTTGAGATCCGTGTTATACTGAACATTATAAGAAATTTGCAAAGCGCGGCCAAATTCTTCGACCGCCGGATGAAAATTGAGATCAAATTATAAAGGAGTACGATTCGAATGACAAAAAAAATCGTTTTGACTGGTGATCGGCCAACGGGAAAGCTTCATATCGGTCATTATATCGGTTCTTTGAAAAACCGGGTAAAGATGCAGGATTCTGGTGATTATGAAACTTTCGTCATGATCGCAGACACGCAGGCATTGACAGATAACGCACGTGATCCGGAAAAGATCCGCCGCAGCTTGATCGAAGTCGCTTTGGACTATCTAGCAGTCGGCCTTGATCCGAAAAAATCGACGATCTTCGTTCAATCACAGATCCCGGCTTTGTTCGAACTGACGAGTTACTACATGGACCTGGTAACGGTTGCCCGTTTGGAACGCAATCCAACGGTCAAAAACGAGATTCGGCAAAAACAGTTTCAAGACAGTGTTCCGGCAGGATTTTTAGCGTATCCGGTTTCTCAAGCTGCAGATATCACCGCTTTCAAAGCAAGCGTCGTTCCAGTCGGCGATGATCAAGAACCGGTTTTGGAACAAACGCGCGAGATCGTCAGAACGTTCAATCGCTTGTATCACTGCGACTTGCTGGTCGAACCTGAAGGCTATTTCCCGCCAAAAGGACAAGGACGTCTTCCAGGTCTTGATGGCAATGAAAAGATGTCGAAGTCATTAGGAAACGCGATCTATCTGTCGGATGACACCAAGACGATCGAGAAGAAAGTCATGTCGATGTACACCGACCCAGATCACGTTCACGTCCAAGATCCAGGCAAGGTCGAGGGCAACACGGTCTTCACGTATTTGGACATCTTCAGCTCCGATCAGGCACAAGTTCAAGAACTGAAAGCCCAATATCAAAAAGGCGGCTTGGGGGATGTTAAGATCAAACGCCTCTTGAATCAGATCCTTCAAGACGAACTCGCCCCGATCCGCGAGCGGCGCCAAGCATTCGCCAAACATCCAGATGACGTCTACGAAATGCTCAAGGAAGGATCCCAAAAAGCCAATCAAGTGGCCAATGAAACCCTCAAGCAGGTTCGTGACGCAATCGGGTTCAATTATTTCGATAAGTAAAAGCATGATTTCAAAATAGCTAAATTTTAAGAGACCAAATCTAGAAAGCAGAAAAAAGGAGAGATCGACATGCATGACCGGATTCCTTGGCCACAATATTTTATGATGCAGGCGCTCGTCATCGCACAGCGCTCGACATGTAACCGGGCGCTGGTCGGAAGCGTCTTAGTGAAAAACGAGCGTGTGATCGGCACCGGCTACAATGGTTCTGTGAGCGGTGAACCGCATTGTGACGATGTGGGGCATCAAATGGTGGATGGTCACTGTGTCCGAACGATCCACGCTGAGATGAACACGCTGATCCAATGTGCTAAAAACGGCATCTCGACAGAGGGAACGGAAATCTTCGTGACCTATTTTCCTTGCTATAACTGTACGAAGTGTCTCGTTCAAGCAGGTATCAAGAAAATCAATTATTACTATGATTATCATGACAACCCATTGGCATTGGAACTTTTGTCTCATGAGAAGATCCCTGTCGTTCAGGTAAAGTTGCAAAAGAAGTATCTGGATTCTCTTTATCAAAGGCTGAGATCGGATGAGCAAGATTAAAAAATGGCCATTGAGTTTGGCGATGGTTGCTCTTTGGCTGCTATTGAGCGGTGCGACGCCGTCTTTCGTTCAAGATGAGGCTCAAATTTTGACGCCGGCAACGCGGCTTTTGATCCAAGAGAAAAATGAACGCTACCAGAAACGTCATGAACCGGTACGCTTAATCGTCAAGACAGTTCATCGACTGACTCTGAAAGCTTCCAAGTTTAAACCGGCAGCTAAAACGGTCATCATCGCGGTAGGGCAAAAAGGAAAAAAGCGCAACGTTCGCTTGTTCGTTTCCTCAGATTTGAAGCGGATTTTGACGCCAACGTTCTGTGATGCCCTGATCCAGTCCAAAGTCACGGCACTACGCAGTCAGGATCGTACAACATTCAATGATGGCTTGAAATTCGTTTTCAAAGCTTGTGCGACGAAGATCGATCAGGCTTATTCGTATCCGAAAGATCGTCAGACCGATTTGGACACCGATACGATGTCGCAGATCGAACACCCACGCCGCGTCACGCTGCCGATGGCACTGCTGATCGGCGTTTTAGTGATGGTCTTATTGGGCTGGTTAAAAAAACAGCGGCAAAAGGGTTGACGAATCTTCTTTTAGCCGTTACAGTTACAATGTAATTGAATCAAAGAGCAAATAAACTGTTAGGTGAGACTCCTACGTGAATACATGCTATCGCCCAGCAACATCTAGAGATGCCAACGGGTCAAACAGGAATCGTCGAGTTAAGGCGTTACCCAGATAGCTAGTCGTGTATTGTACTTACGTCACGTAGTGTTAAAGCTGAACGACTAGTACGGAAGTCTTCGCAAAAGAGACCCTGCAGTTTTGGCAGGGCCTCTTTTTGTTTGTTTGCCGTGTGTTTTTAGAAAGGATTGTCAAATGTTGAAGATTACGCCGCCAGGCAAAAAACAAAACCCGACGAACACGGAATTGGTGCGTCAGATCGCTTTAGAAACGAAAACCAATACACTACAACGATTTAAGACGACCAATAAGGGATTAACGACGAAACAAGCAGAAGCTTCTCGTGAAAAATATGGTGCTAATGAGATCGCACATAAGCGCCAATCAAAAGGAGCCATTTTATTCGAGGCGTTCATGACGCCTTTCACGGTCGTTTTATTGGTTTTGGCCGTGTTGTCGCTTTTAACGAACTATATCTTCGTTCCTGCGGGCCAAAAAGACTTGAGCACTGTGCTCATCATGATCGTCATGGTCTTGATCTCTGGATTGACGAGTTTCGTTCAAAACGTCCGCACGAACGATGCTGTCGAATCATTGCTCCACATGGTTTCTATCACGACGAATATCACGCGTGATGGCAAAGATCAAGAGCTGCCGACTTCTGAAGTGGTCGTCGGCGACATCATCAATATCGCCGCAGGCGACATGGTACCTGCTGATATGCGTCTCTTGACGTCTAAAGACTTGTTCTGTTCTTCCAGTTCTCTGAACGGCGAGTCGAGTCCGACCGAAAAGATCGCGAATGCGACACCAGATGAAGATGAACTCAGCTCTTACTTGGATTATCCGAACGTCGTCTACGAAGGGACGACGATCGTTTCCGGCTCAGGAACCGGCGTCGTTTTTGCCATCGGCAACAAGACAGCTTTTGGCAAACTGGCACAAGACATTTCCAATACGCAAGTCAAAGAAACGGCTTTTGATGCAGGAATCAAAGACGTGTCCAAACTGCTCTTGACGATGACCGCGGTCATCGCACCGCTCGTTTTCTTGATCAACGGCTTGACGAAAGGCAACTGGCTGGATGCTTTGATATTCGCGATTGCGACGGCGGTCGGATTGACGCCTGAAATGCTGCCGGTGATCGTGACGTCGAACTTAGTCAAAGGTTCGTTAGAGATGTCCAAGCATGGCACGATCGTCAAAAAGATGAACTCGATTCAAAATTTTGGCTCTGCGGATATCCTGTGTACGGACAAGACGGGGACTTTGACGCAAGATCAAGTCGTCTTGGAGCGTCACTACGACTTGCAGCTGACGGAAAGACCCGAAGTCTTGCAGATGGCTTATTTGAACAGCTATTATCAGACAGGGATGAAAGACCTGATCGATAAAGCGGTCATCGATGCTGCGGGGGATGAACTGGACGTCAACCAGATTCAGCTGGATTACAGCAAAGTCGATGAGATCCCGTTCGATTTCACGCGGCGCCGGATGAGCGTCGTCGTCGAAAATGCTGACCAAAAACACGGTGAACATCTCTTGGTGACGAAAGGCGCTGCTGAAGAGATGTTGGCAGTTTCAAATCGTGTTGAGATCAATGGGGAGATTCAGCCTTTGACGAAAGAACGCCATGACAAGATCATGGCACAGATCGACGACATGAACTCCGACGGACTGCGTGTGATCGTCCTTGCCTACAAGACTGATCCAGCACCTGTCGGTCAATTCTCCGTTGCAGACGAAAAAGATTTGATCGTCGTCGGGTTCTTGGCTTTCTTGGATCCGCCAAAAGAAAGTGCCCGCGAAGCATTAGCCAATCTGAAGCGCGATGGCATCACCGTCAAGATCTTGACGGGTGACAATGAAGCCGTGACGCGTGCGGTTGGCTTGAAAGTCGGTTTGAACGTCGACACGGTTTATTCTGGACGTGACTTGGAAGGAAAGAGCGACCAAGAACTGGCTAAGATGGTTGAAGAAAGCAACATCTTCGTCAAGCTCTCGCCAGAATTGAAGACGAAGATCATCGAAATCTTGAAGAAAAATGGTCATACCGTCGGTTATATGGGGGACGGCATCAACGATGCTCCTGCTATGAAAGCAGCAGACGTGTCGATCTCAGTAGATACGGCCGTCGATATCGCCAAAGAATCTGCAGACATCATCTTGCTGCATAAAGATCTGCGTATTTTGGAAAATGGCGTGCGGATCGGTCGGAAAGTCTTCGGCAACACGATGAAATATATCAAGATCACGTTGAGCTCGAACTTCGGCAATATCTTGTCGATCCTTGTAGCTTCGTCGTTCTTACCGTTCCTGCCGATGCTGCCATTACAGTTGCTGATCCTGGATCTGCTTTATGGCACGAGCTGTCTATCGATCCCATTTGACAAAATGTCACCACGATATTTGGAAGTACCACGGACTTGGAGCACGAAGAAATTGCCAAAATTCATGCTGTATTTTGGCCCAACCTCTTCAATCTTCGATATCATCACGTTCGGCTTGCTTTTCTTCGTCGTTTGTCCACAATTGGTCGGCGGTCAATGGGGACATCTGAGTGCCGCACAAACGATAGCTTTCATCGCCATCTTCCATACAGGCTGGTTCATCGAATCGCTTTGGACACAAGAAATGGTGATCCATGCGCTGCGTGATGAGAAAGTCCCGTTCATTGGCCAGCGTGCGACGACCGCTGTCGTTTTGAGCACGTTCGGCGCTGGAATCATCGGAACGCTGCTGCCATACAATGCAACTTTAGCGAAGGCTTTGAGCTTTGGCCCGATGAACGGCAGCTACTTGTTGATGGTTTTGGGATTGTTGATCGTTTACATCTTACTGACAAGCGTGGTCAAGAGAGCTTATTTGAAGCATGAAGAATTTTTGATTTAGGTCAAAAATGTACTTGGCTTTTTTAAAAACCGTGATTAATATTAAGCAATAAAAAAGGGTCATTCTTGAAAAGAATGACCCTTTTTTGGAATCAATGATGTTTCGCATGTTTTAACACGAAATAGCAGCTTAGATTCACAATGATCAAAAGTGGCAGTTCAAACATGCAAAAGGTAGGAAGATAGAATGTGGAAGCCGCTACGATGAGTTGAAAAGCCCATCGCAATCAACACGATCAATAAGAAAAGTATCGTAAAAATCAACCAAAGTGCTAAGGGGCATTCCTTCTTTCAAGAGGGGTGCATCGTTATTGATTGGAGATCATTGACCAATCATCACTATAAAGACAGATTGACACTGATTGCTATTCGCGTAAAGGCAGTTTTGGCTTTCAAGTTGATTTTCGTCATTGTGGGTAGCGGAAGCAGGAGATTTCATGATCGTTTAAGCCAAGTCATCTGTATTGGGAATTTATCTTGATCGTTAAGGATATACTTACTTTAATGTTTTTCCAACTATTATTCCTAAGAATATTAATAGCAAGCCTAGTAAATAACTAGCTATCGCGTATGCAAATTCTAAACCATATTTATGAGTAAGATGGAAGTCGAGTAATTCAATATTCAAAGTAGAAAAAGTAGTATACCCACCTAAAAATCCTATGCCCCAAATCGAGTAAAGTGACGTACTTAATTTTTCACCAAATAAAATTCCAAGTAAAAAAGAGCCACTTAAATTTATCAGTAAAGTTGACCATGGCCAAGTTGATTCGATTTTTAAAATTTTAGTAGTCATATAACGGCAAACAGCACCGAGCGAAGAACCTAATCCAATCAGTACGAATATCATCTATTTTTCTCTCCCCCTTTTTGCAATATCCTTACCACATGATTTTCCAGCGTAATACCTAAATATGTAAATATCCAACCACCCAAGATGCTTAAAGTCAGATAAATCAAAGCAACTGATAAGTTCTTGGTCAACAGCAATTTAATATTGTCCAGGCAAAAACTTGAAAATGTTGTAAAAGAGCCGATCAACCCCACTCTCAACCCCAAAGAAAGCCACTCAGCGGCATGAGCCTCGTACAAAAAAGATGTCAGAAATCCCAATAAGAAGCACCCCGATAGGTTAACAATAATAGTCCCCCAAAAAGGAATATCGTTGCCAATAACGAAGCGTAACAAGCCTCCTATGGCGCCAAAAAAAATGATACTCAATAAAGCGCTAAGTTTATTCAAACTACTTTTCCTCCTAAACATCAAAAAAGACACCTGTCCAATCAATATTGGACAGGTGTCATCAATCTTACGATATTATGCGAACACCATCGCAGTAATTAAGCTGATTTAAGTTTACACGATAAATTTTTGTAAGTAAATAGTGATTTTCCAACTAAAATGACTCAAGTTGATTTTCATCATTGCGGATAGCGGAAGCAGGAGATTTCATGATCGTTGATCAAACCTGCGGCTTGTAAAAAAGAATAGACCACGACGGGTCCGGTGAATTGAAACCCATCTTTTTTCATCTGTTTGCTGATCGTTTGAGCCAAGTCATCTGTATTGGGAATTTCGTCATGTGTGGCATAGTGGTGAACGATTGGCTTAAAGTCAACGAATCGCCAAAGGTAATCATTAAACGAGATGCCTTTTATGGCCAACTTAGAAATGATTTGTGCGTTGTTGATGACAGCATTTAATTTTCGCCGATTGCGGATGATTGCTGGATTGGCCAAGAGTTCTGGCAATTTATCTTGAAAAGAGCGTACTTTTTGATAATCGAAATGACAAAAAGCAGCGTTAAAAGCTTGGCGCTTGTTTAAAACGGTTTGCCAACTCAGTCCAGCCTGCATGATCTCCAGCGATAACAATTCGAATAATTTCTGATCGTCATGACAGGGAACGCCCCATTCTTGATCATGATATTTTTTTAAGCGTTCATTACCAGAATTTGCCCAAGCACAAGACCGCTGCATTATATTTCTCCTTTTTGTGTTTAAGTTAGCCTATTTTTTGAAGTTTTTGTAGAAAAAATGGCCCCCTTCTTTATTGTTTAAATTTTATGGTACCATTCAATGGAGGTGATTATTATGACAAGTCAAGTGCATTTTAGAATGGATGACAAAGAAAAAAAGACTTTGAATCAGTTCTTAAAAACATTGGTTTGACTCCAGGGGAAGCCTTTAAAATTTTTGCTAAGAAATCCATTGAAGTTGGTGGGATTCCTTTTGAAATGTCTCAACCTACTGTTCAGTTAGACAAGGCCATTAAAAGTCGAGACTATATTGAATTTGAACATCCTGAAGACGGATTGACTTGGTTAAATGACTGAATATGTTTATAAACCAGCCTTCGAACGCCAGTTCAAAAAGCATTATAAAAGCGTCTTAAAAGGTGGGCGTTATCATAAAAAAGGCTTTGAGAAGGTTTATAAAAAATTGCTTTGTGATGAGCCATTGGAGCCGCATTATAATGACCATCTCTTGGTCAATCGCAAACCAGAGCGAGATCTGCACATTAAGCCTGATTGGCTGTTGATTTACAGATACGATGGCGAATTTGTTTGGTTTATCGATACTGGATCACATTAAGATCTTTTCAACTAAGTATCAAAAACGAGAGACTTATGATGAGTCTCTCGTTTTTGATTGAAATCAATTTGATTAAATTTTTTCTACTCGCCGTATTTTAAACTTGAATCGACTAAATCATGGGGCTTCACTTGATCGTCCTGATCAAAATTTGAAAATGCCGCTAGATTCTTTTTTGCATGATGATATCCGTTGCTTTGAGCCCTAATTTTTCATAAACATGAATGGCTCTTGGATTGTTTCCAAAGACATGCAGCTGCAAAAATTTATAGCCGTGTTTTTTCATTTCTTTTTCGGCAAGAATGATGGCTTTTGTCCCCAATCCTTGATTCTGAAAAGTGGGATAGATCAAAATATCATAAATAAAAGCAATTTCAGGATTCCCGCGATAGGTGGCTAGCCAAATACGGCCTTTGACCTTATCGTCATCTTGAATGGTATAAAGATAATTCTCTTTTGTCGCGAGCCCTAATGGCAATAAATGCTGGTATTCTGCTTCAGCGTTTTTGATGGCCTCAGACAGTGGGATGTGTTCGGTTTGCTGCTTTTCTTTGGCATAAGCTTGTATCGTTTTTTGACTGTAATCCGAAAATTCTTTTGCCGTCATTTTTTGTAAAGTGATCATTGTTTTTCCTCTATTAATTTTCCAAAGTTGCGTTAAAACCCATTTTCCTAGGCAACGTTAAAGTGAAAATTTTCGTCCGTGATGACCTTTTTTAAAAGATAAGCGTCATCAATTTTCACTACAATAGTGGTTTTTGATAGTTCTTCTTACGCAATGTCTCTTTTTTGCCTTTTGCTTTTTGAGTTAATTTTTTAGCAACCTTGGCAGCCATATAATTTTTGGTTGCTTGGCTCTCTTTTTTTAATTCGAGATATTGCTGATAAACTTTTTGGGATAACATGCCGTTAGATATTGCGGCTTTTACGGCACAGCCCGGTTCTTGAGTATGTGTGCAATCATGGAATCGACATTTTTGGGCCAATGTGGTTATTTCTGGAAAAATGAGGGACAGATCGTTGGGGCTCACACCAACACTTTTAACGCCCGGTGTATCGATCAAAATGAAATCACCGTCGTGAATCGGAATCAACCGGGAGCTGGTTGTCGTGTGGCGGCCTTTGTCCGTTTTGTCACTGATGGTTTTGGTTGTCATGACTTCTTTTTGTGCTACAGCATTGATCAAAGTCGATTTCCCGACACCGGAGTTTCCATAGAAAGATACGGTTTGCCCAGGCAGAATGCTGCTTTTTAAGGATTCGATCCCTGTGCCAGAATAGGATGAGGTGCAAAAAACGGGTATTTTAAAGTCATCGCTTAGTTGCGTTGCTAATTTGAGACTGTCTGGATTGAGATCTGATTTGGTCAATACGAGAGCCGTCTGATATTCGGGCTTGATAAAAGCATAAAGATAGCGCTTGATCCGTGAGCTTTTAAAATTTTTATTCATCGAGATGCAGATAAAAAGACGATCGATATTGCTGGCAGCGGCTTTTTCTTCAGTATGGAAGCCTTCTCCTGCTAATCGATTCAGTGTGCTGTAACGTGGCAGCTGTGATTCGATCAAATCAAAATCGATTTGGGGGTTCAATACGACCCAATCACCGACTAAAAAAGTTTTGTCTCGTTGTTTAGGTATCGCGTTGACTTCGGTACCATCAAGATGCATGACTTTATACACTCCAGAAGCATTGAGAGAAATCCTCCCTAATGTTTCTGGCTCGTTTTCTATCTTTTCATGAATTTTGTAAGTTTCTAAACCTAATGACATGCTTTTCTCCTATAAAATCGTTTTGAGTTCAATATTAGCTTTCGCTTTTAAATCATAGTTGCGTTATCGGTGACGTTGCGGACATCGTGATTGTAGATAAAAGTTTAAAAGTGTGTTTAAACCGTGTATCATCAAAAGAAACTGATAATATTGCTAGAATTGAATCGTTGTAATCCCAAAATGCCCATGTCTCATAAACTGCTCAGATCGTATAAAGGAGAAATCGTATCATGGCAGATAAAAAAATATTCGTTCAAAAAATTGGTTCTGGTTTTCCTATTTTGATGCTGCATGGTTTTCCATTAGATCATCAGTCTTTGCTTCCTTTGGAATCTTGTTTTTCCCAACAATCTGGTTGGCAGCGGATTTATATCGATCTTCCAGGATTGGGTCAGAGCCAAAAGGGGTTTCAAATCAAATCAGCGACAGATGTTCTAGATGCCCTTGTTGAATTTATTAATCAAGAGTTGGGAGATCAGCCATTTGCCATAGTGGGCTATTCATTTGGCGGTTACTTAGCTTCCGCGTTAGCAGAAGCATTTGGTCAGCAGATCAAATCATTGTTCTTGCTAGCTCCTGAAACGATTGCAGAAGATAGTGGTCGAACTTTGCCTACTAAACATATTTATCATGTTTCGGATTTACCGCAAAACGCAACCCAAAATGAGATTACTGCCTATAAAGTGACTGCAACGATTGAAAGCGCTGAAAATTTCGAGTCGTTTAAAAAGTATATTTTGCCGGGATTGATGAGTAATGGTGGAAATCCAATACTCAACGATTTGGGTGAGAATCCTAAACTTCCGAAAGAACCAGAACGATACTTGAATAAATATTGCCAACCAACGACGATCGTTGTTGGGAAAAACGACAACATGGTGGGATATGAAGATTCATTTAATTTGTACAAAGCCCTAACTAACGCGGTTTACATTTCATTGCCAAAAGCTGGACATACGCTTCATCTTGACCAGCCCCGATTGTTCAATTTAGTATTTACCACGTGGCTGGCAGATTTGAAAGAAATCAAAGGCTGACAAGTGATTTATGTCGTTTTATTGCAGATGATGTTAGGCATTTGTGGAAAACCTTATTGGGATCAAAGACAGTTTCATGATGAACAGATCGAAATTGAATCGATCTGTTCTTTATTTTTGGGAGGTATCGCACGATAATATTCAAAAGCCACCTCAAATTAGGTCACCTTACGATATTTTGTAATAGAGGTTATCTACCTTATTTTGCAGAAGCGGTGCGATGACGATCATCAAGACCATACAGATTGCAAAGAAGACAAGATTGTAGAGACTGCTCCAAAACGGCCAAAATGGTTTAGACAATTCGACAAATATCAGTAACCCAATGCAGTCAGCAATAAATTCAAGCAGTTTCAATACCATGGGCTTTTTGGGATGATTGCTGGTTGTATTTTGTAAAATTTCTTTTTTTGCCATAGTGACCGCCTCCTTTATGATTGTTTTCGCCTTGTTGCAGGTGAGCTTTAAGTTTAATGTCGTTCGACCTGCCGGCTATTTGAGAGTTGTAGTTTACTCGTATGGCTTGATTATATTTGGACTCAAGTTAAAAGTAAATGCCTATTTATTATTTTTATTTAATAGCTTTTCCTATATCGATTTCAGCTTAAATAGTCTTTGAATCGGGCATCAAAATGAGCTGATCTCACCTGCTAATGATCGTTGAATCAGACTTAATCATAAAATAATTATGAGAATATGAATTTTTACTGCTGCATGAGTTGGATCAGTGATTGAAACTGTTTTTTAGTATTTTAGATTTTGAAGAAACATTTGTTGACAATATGTGTTAACATGCTAATAATTAGCATGTTAACTATAATGAACACAGCATTATTTTTT
>DICX01000055.1:12017-16796 GCA_002417825.1 Lactobacillus sp. UBA5815
CCTGGCGGTATCATGCTGGCACTGTCGATCATCAGTATGGCGTCAGCGATTATCGTTGGCTATTTTGCAGCGAGATTGGCAGCTGGTTTCAGTGCCCGTATTCGCGGCAAAGTTTTTAATCAGGTCATGGCTTACACGACTGAAGACATCAATCACTTTTCGATTCCAAGTCTGTTGACCCGTTCGACCAACGACATTACCCAGATTCAGGTGTTCGTCGCAATGGGGATGCAGGTCATGATCAAGGCACCGATCACTGCCGTTTGGGCGATCACCAAGATTGCCGACCGTGGTTGGCAGTGGACTGTTGCAACTGCCTGTGCCGTCGTTTTCTTGGCGATCGTTTTGACGATCATTCTGACGCTGGTTCAGCCGAGATTTAAGATCGTTCAAAAGTTGACGGATAAATTGAATCAAACGACGCGAGAAAATTTGAGCGGGTTAAGAGTGGTCCATGCATTCAACGCAGAGAAATTTCAGAATGACAAATTTGAAACAGCCAACGACCATTTGACGTCGACCAACTTGTTTGCCAATCGGGTTTTAGCGCTGATGAATCCCGTGATGACACTAGTTTCAAACGGTTTAACATTGGCGGTGTATGCGATTGGCGCAGTATTGATCAACAATGCTGCCTTGGGAGCTGGCCGTCTGACACTGTTCAGCAACATGATCGTGTTTTCATCATACGCGATGCAGGTCATCATGTCGTTTTTATTGCTATCCATTATCTTTGTGATCCTTCCTCGGGTAACCGTTTCAGCTGGTCGTATCAACAGTGTGTTGGATATTCAGCCAAGTATCAAATATGTGACGAAAACTGAAGGCCGATCTGAAGAAAAGGGCACCGTTGAATTCAAAGATGTCTCCTTTAAGTTTGCAGGTGCGGATGCCGACGCAATCGAACATTTAAGCTTCAAGGCAGAACGCGGGCAAACCATTGCCTTCATTGGGTCAACCGGTAGCGGCAAAAGTACGATTTTGAATCTGCTGTCCCGACAGTATGAGGTGACATCGGGTGAGATTTTGATCGACGGCATCAACCTCAATGCTTACACAGAAACCGATCTGAATGATAAATTAGGCTATATCCCTCAAAAAGCAGTTTTGTTCTCTGGCACGATCCGTTCCAACATTGATTTTGGTGAAAACGGTAATCATGCCGGGAAAATGAGCGATGACACCATTAAGACTGCATTAGAAACTGCCCAAGCGGATTTTGTTGCTGAAGACGAGCGAGGACTAAATGCCCCCGTTGCGCAACATGGAGACAATTTTTCAGGTGGTCAAAAACAGCGGCTTGCGATTGCCAGAGCCATTGCACGTGAGCCTGAGATCCTCATGTTCGATGATTCATTTTCGGCTTTGGACTATGCAACAGATCGAAAACTGCGGGATGCGTTGAGAAAGAACTGCCGTACGACGACCAAACTGATCGTTGCACAACGAATCGGTACTATCATGGATGCCGATCAGATCGTTGTGCTCGATAATGGAAAAGTTGAAGGAAAAGGTACTCACAGGGAGCTTTTGAAGGACAACAAAATTTACCAAGAAATTGCTTATTCTCAGCTTTCAAAAGAGGAGTTGGCATGATGAAAAATAAAACAAATCTGATGTTAGGCATCCGTAAATATGGACACCGTTATCTTCACCAAATCGTTTTTGCGGCGATTTTAGCGATTTTTGGCAGTGTCGCAACGATCGTTGGGCCTGATCAGTTAAGCAAGATCACCAATTTGATTTCAGAAGGACTGCGCACAAAGATAGATGTGCGTCATGTGTTTAGGATCGTTTTGATCTTGGCTATCATCTATGGCATCGGTGCCATCATGTCATATGGTCAAGGGTTCATCATGGCAAACGTGTCTCAGAATTTTACCCGTGATTTGCGGCGGCGGATCAGTGAAAAAATCAACCGTCTGCCGATCTCATATTATGACAAGCATAATGAAGGGGATACGTTAAGCCGGGTGACCAATGATTTGGATACGTTCGGACAAGCATTGAACCAAAGCCTTGGCACCTTGATTTCCTCAATCGTTTTGATTATTGGGACCATCGTGATGATGACCGCCAACAGCTGGCTATTAAGTTTGACCGCAATCGTTTCTGCAGCTTTAGGAACCGCGTTGACCATCGTCTTGCTGACGCATTCGCAGAAGTTTTTTAATCAACAACAGAACAACTTGGCTTCGGTTTCTGGATACGTTGAAGAAATCTACTCTGGGCACCAAGTCGTTAAAGTTTATAACGATACTGAAAATGTACGGAAAGAATTTTCGAATCGGAATCAAAAACTAGAAACCAGCGTTTGGAAAGCACAATTTTTATCAGGAATCATGCAACCGTTGATGGTATTCACCGGGAACCTTGGCTACGTTGCCGTCAGTGTCGTTGGTGCGCTGCTGGTGCTGAACGATACCATTTCGATCGGATTAGTCGTTGCGTTCATGGTATACGTTCGAATCTTTACGCAACCGTTATCGCAGATCACGCAGGCCTTCTCAAGTTTGCAGTCGGCAAAGGCTTCCCTATATCGCGTATTTGAATTTCTTGAAGAGCCAGAGGGAGGTGATGATGACGATGCCACTGAAGAATTGTTCGAGGTTAAAGGTCAAATCGATTTTGAACATGTTTCATTCAGTTATGACAAGAAAACGCCAGTTATTCAAGACTTCACTGCCCACATCGAACCCGGCCAGAAAGTTGCCATCGTTGGCCCTACCGGTTCTGGGAAAACGACGCTGATCAGCTTGTTGATGGGTTTTTATCAAATTGACTCCGGTTGGATAAAGATTGACAATAAAGATATTCATCAGATAACAAAAGCAAGTATTCGGAATCAATTCGATATGGTGCTTCAAGATGCTTGGCTGTTCGAAGACACGGTCATGAACAACTTGAAGTACAATCATCCTGAAGTTTCGGATGGTAAAGTGTTTGAAGCCGCCAAAGCGGTTGGCATCGACCACTTTATCAGAACCTTACCGAAGGGGTATGACACCATCCTTGATGATTCTGTCACTTTGTCGGTTGGTCAAAAGCAGTTGATGACGATCGCAAGAGCTCTGGTTCGCAACCGGCCGATGTTGATTTTGGATGAGGCGACGAGTTCAGTGGATACCCGAACTGAAGAACAGCTGCAAAAAGCAATGGACGTCTTAACTAAAGGCCGGACGTCACTGGTGATCGCACACAGGTTGTCAACGATCATCAACGCAGATAAGATCATCGTGCTCAGTCACGGCAAGATTCTGGAAACAGGAAATCATGAGCAGTTGATGAGCAAGAATGGTTTCTATGCCAACCTTTATAACAGCCAGTTTGACAAACTGACTGCATAGAAAAGGAAACGTATCAATGAACGATTTTCAATTTCAATTAGGACCGCTGATCAAAGCGGTAAATACATTATTCGAACGGGATGTGGACAATCAGCTGTCAATGCCGGCTGGCGTACCCAAACTGACGGGAACCCAGTTAAGGGTCCTCGGATATTTAATGGGACATCAGCACGAAATCATTTATCAGCGTGATTTGGACAAGGTCTTTCACACCAGTCGGCCAACGATCAATGGCGTGATCAAACGACTGCGTGAAAATGGTTTCGTGACCGTTTTGCCATCACCAGAAGATAAACGGTACAAACAAATCAAACTATCGCCTGAAACACGGGAAAAAATGCAGGCACACAGGCAAGAATTTGTGATCGTTTTTTCACAGATCGAGCAAAAGATGACTCGCGGGATGACTACGGATGAAGTTGATCAGTTGAAGATTTTGCTGAAAATATGTTTGAAAAATTTACAAGATTAACGATAAACAGCTTAGGGATGCATTTTCTAGAGAGGCAAATATTATCAATAAAATGCCGGCACCTAAAATATACCTTAGCCCAAAATATCAACATTCCGGCTTCTGGAATACAAGACATTTTACATGATCGTAGACAAATTACAGTAGATACTTCGGTCAGATTGGGAAGATTCAAAAGTGGAAAATAAGATAATCGAATCCAACCATATCAATTTAATTAGTAATATAAAAAGATCATGCCTGTTATTCAAGCATGATCTTTTATTATAGGCTGGTTCCTTTCCTCAAGATATATCTGGTAAATTTCATTCGTTTTCCCAGTTTGAAATAGTGTTAAGAAAAACGTTCATTTTTTGTCGGTATTTAATTAAAAAAACATTTGCAGCATTAAAGAAATCATATTTTTTATTTACTTAAATGCAATCTAAGAATACAATTTAACTATAAACATTTCCAAAGTTCGTAAAGTATAAGTGATTGGAATCCTGTGAAAGCATTCAAAATCAAACTGTATAACTAGTTCAACTGAACTAATGTCTATTTTGGCAGCAACGCAGAACTATGCGATAAATTTAAGAGGAGACCAACGATGCCTTTAGTATTTTTGGAACTGATGTCGCTGTTCATAGTTGAAACAACTCCAGACTTTAAAAATCGTTTACATGATCGTTTTGGCCGCGCATGGCCGTATCTTTTATTGATTTATAGTGGCCTTATTTTAGTCAGTTCCTTGTTATGCCATGTGGACGATCGCTATGTGAGAATTTATATGATTGCTCCAATTATCATAACATTATGTGAATATGACGCAGCTTACCATCACCGGACAAGTGTTTTTTATCATCTGGTCAATCTTTCTCTATTGCTTGTGATCACGCTGTTATTGGCTTTTCTATTACAGATGCTTTTTGCGGTACCTGTTATTTTTTCTTTCTTGGGTTTATTTCCCTGTACTTTGAT
>DICX01000055.1:16917-17051 GCA_002417825.1 Lactobacillus sp. UBA5815
GGATGGAATAGCTGCTAGGTTGTTAGAAATAAGGCAGTTATTTTTTTAATCGATTGCTTAATTAAAAAATCATTGGTAACATTAAAAACCACATTTTTTATTTATTTAAATACAATTTAAGAATACAATTTAGA
>DICX01000015.1:0-6136 GCA_002417825.1 Lactobacillus sp. UBA5815
AAATTTGTATAAGAGCAAGTCTTAATTCTGTATATTGGATCATATTGACAGTCCCTATTTATAAGATTATTGTTTTCATATAATAAAAAAATAATTTATTTTTTAGATTGATCATCGAGCACACAAGAGACAAGCGCAAATCGCCATTTTTATCTGATACGAGGTTTTCACTAATGTTATTAAAAAAAGAATGCCATCGCTTATTTTTCCGCTGGCAGACTTGGGTAGCTTTATTAATAGAATTTTTGATCATCATAACTCAAGCAATCACGATAAATCCCGCAAATGCCAATTTTACTAACAATGCTTTTCTTCATCTCACTGGATTTGATGGCACCGGCTTGGGCAGCAGATTTTATTATTTTATCTTACCGCTTACCTGTGCGCTTGCAGCTGGAAGCACTTTCCAAGAAGACAAACAAACTCATTTTTTAAAAGCGATTTTAGCCAGACGTCCAACTTATAAATACCTCGTGACAACATTAACCAGCTCTTTTCTAGTTGGCGGCATTATTGGCTGCCTCCCCTTGATCATTGAGGGTTGCCACTTTTTCTTACACTATTCAGTGAAGCGTCTGCCCGAGCATTTTGAATTGATGCCGATTGCAAAAGGAGGTTGGGGATATCCTATTTTTTCAACGCACCCACTGCTTTTTTGGCTCATCACGATCATCATCATCTTTATTTTTAGTGGGCTGTTCAGCTTGATTAGTCTTTGCGCCTCTTATTATGAGCTCCGCAAGGGAATTGAAATCGTCATCCCCTTTGGCATCGTATTCATTTCACTGCTGCTATCCAATTTGTTGAACATCAGTGAAATTTCGATTACATATCTTATCACACCAACTTTTAGCAATGATTATCCTTATAGTTTTTATGCCCTGATCGGTTATTTCTTGCTTGGCATCGGTACTGTTGCTTTATTGACTTGGAGAAAATCAAAAAAAGATGTCTTCGATTAAAGAACTGATCCGCATACATCGTCTCAAACTGATTCTCATTGAATCGTTATTCGTCATCTTGTTGCTGATTTATTATGCCGTTTCTGGACTAGATCCTGATTTAAAGGGAAAATCAGCCATTTATCAAAATATCATCCCTACGATCTTTTTGTCGCTTATCACTTTCTCGAACATCTTTTTAGTCACCATCGTTTCTCCCATCCCGCGAACCATGGAATCGATCAGAGTCAAAAGAAAAAGTGATTGGCTGATTCTAACGATTGTTTGGCTGCTTGGTATGAGCTTGTTAACCGCTATCGTCTCAACCACTGTTCTGCAATGTGTCCTCTTGGCGACAGACGATTCTTCGATCGTTTATTGGTCTTCTTATCTTCAGATAACTTTCTTAACGTTTCAAGATCTGGTCCTTTTTCAAACGGTCACACTATTACTTTATCTGTTAATGCCTAAAATCAGCTATTTTTTCATTAACTGTTTATTCTGCTTGCTGCTTTTGCTCTCTTCTTTAACTTTTGTTTTAGGCGTGCCTATCAGACAGCTCATCGGAACGACTAGTTTAGGTCAAACGAATATTCAACTTTTCCACAGCTTGATCACTTGGGGACTAGTCCTTCTTTTATGGAACTGCTGTAGCATCATACTGAATCGAAAAGAGAATTTATGAAAATCAAAGATTGTTTCAGATCCATATTTCTTTCTAGATGGCAAGAAAAATTAATCATCCTCTTTTTCCAAATATTTCTTCTGATCGAATATTGTATGAGTTTCCCAATCAAGTACGGCCAAAACATTTTTAACACATACGCAGCCACTGATTTGAATTTTATCTTCATGAATCTTGATTGGATTGCTTATTATTTCTGCGGTGAATTTTATCTATTGGGAACCCTTCAAAACAAATTATTAGCCACGAATCCTTTAATGGTCATCAGAAATCCCAAACGAACGATGATCTTTCGTACGATAATCACGACATCGGCTTTATTTTCTGCATTATATAACCTGTTTTTTACTGGTTTGCTTTTCGGACTTAAAGCTGGGCACATCGATTTACTTTTTCTGCTTCAATTATTCATGACATTATGGTTGAGCTTTTTTACATTCACGCTGTTCTTGCTGCTGATCAGTATCATTGGCGGGGTTGCCATCACACGAATCTTTGCAATCTTGATTAGTCTATTCTCTCTAGGGTTAAAAACCAACATGTTAACGATGGTCACAACGACTGATTGGTCAACGGCTACTTGGTCAAATCTGATTTGGAGTGTCTGCCTCTTCATTCTGGTATATGTTCTGAATCAAAAAATTGAAATCAAATAATATCTGGAGGCATTCTAATGAGTTATCTCAAACTTGAGGCGGTCTCAAAAGAAATCAAACACGAACCGGTTTTGAAAAATATCAGCTTGGAAATCGCCAAAGGAACGATCAGTGGTTTCGTTGGTGAAAACGGTTCTGGTAAAACCATGCTGTTTCGCGCTATTTTAGGTTTTATCAAAATCAATCATGGGACGATCACGATTGCGGAAAATCCCGTCGGCTTAAATTCTGAAATACCAGTTAACATTGGAACGATTATCGAAACACCGGGGTTCATCAACGCTTACACTGCACTGAACAACTTAAAATATTTGGCCGCAATCAAAAACTTAGTCACAGAATCCCAAATCATCGAAACAATGAAAGTTTTTGATTTAGATAAATTGAAAGATACAAGAGTCAAGAAATTCTCATTGGGTATGCGGCAAAAATTAGCGATCATCCAAGCTTTCATGGAAAATCAAGATTTATTGGTTTTAGATGAACCAACCAATGGTCTAGATACTAAAGCCGTCCAAATCTTCGAAAAAAAGATGCTTCAATTGCGTGAAGCGGGAAAAACCATTTTAATCGCCAGTCATGACCAACAAGTCATCCGAGATATTGCGGACAATATTTACCAATTAGACAATGGCAGTCTGAAACAGATTTAATGGGACTCAACACATATAAAAAAGGACCACACTCTCGTATTGAAGTTTTTCAATGTGAGAAGGTATGGCCCTTTTTTAATTTATAGACTCATGATGCAAATACTGATCTGCATCATCAGATGGCTCATTTATCTTTTTTGAATTTCTTGTTCAATTCGACGCCTAACATGATGAATCCCATAAGAACTAGCATGCCGCCAATGACAAGCAACGTCTCATTTTGACTTTCACCTGTTTGAGGGAGTCGATCGTGTTGCTTTTCGGGCTTCTTAGGCGACGGGTTCACTGGCGTAGGATTTACCGGAGTTGGGTTTACTGGCGTGGGATTTACTGTGTTAATCAGATCATAGCCATCTGTCTTTGACGTGTAACCTGGAACAGCATCTTCACTGACAGTATAAGTGATCAATTTACCGGATTCATATTTTGGCAAATTAGTGAAGCTGTAGGTCCAATTGCTTGCGGCAGTGACGATTTGACTCTTGATAAGTTTGCCATTCGCCAATAAATTGACCTTGATTTTGTCTGGACGAAGGCCATCTTGATTGTTATCATCTTCCCATTTCTTATGGCCAGAGACTTGAATGACTTCTGGATCATGGGTATTGATCAAATCGTAGCCATCTGTCTTTGAGGTATAACCCGGAACAGTATCTTCACTAATAGCATAACCGATTAATTTACCATCGCTATCATATTTTGGCAGATTCGAGAAGTTGTAAGCCCAATCATCTTGTGCCGTCACTGTCTTACTTTGAACCGTCTTGCCATTGGCTAGCAAGTGGACGGTGATCTTGTCTGGACGAAGGCCATCTTGATTATCATGATCGACCCACTTTTTATGCCCAGAAATTTGAATAGTTTCAGATTCATGCGTGTTGATCAGATTATAGCCATCTGTCTTCGACGTGTAACCTGGCACCGCATCTTCTGTGATCGTATAAGTGATCAATTTGCCGTCATCATCATATTTTTTTAGATCAGTAAAATCGTAGGCCCAACCATTTTGAGCAGTGACGACTTGACTTGCAACTTTTTGTCCATTAGCCAGTAAGTTAACCGTGATTCGTTCTGGACGAAGGCCATCTTGATTATTATTGTCTTCCCAAGTCTTCTGACCCTTTACGTCAATGGGAGTATCTGCGTTTCCGCCGCCACCATTTTTAGGTGATTAAACATCTACTTCTTGTTTTTCAATATTATCCCCAGTCAAATCACCATAATTTTCATATTCAGTAGAGGCGCCATTATCCGTCACATGGGTATCATAGTCGATGATAATGGTGTCCGTGATGTCACCAAAATTGGCAACGAAACTTTTCGTGCCATTTTCCGTAAATATACTTTCCGGATAGTAAGGTCCATCTGTCGAGCTATGATCATTTTTGTCGTAATAGATGATATGCGCTTTTTCAGATTTTGGTACCAACACTTGATTGGCACCAATATCATCTGTGTATCGTGCATGATCGATTTCTCCTGCTGCATAATTAATGCGAACTTGCCAGTGAATCAGGGTCGGATCCGTGGTATCGTACCAGCCCCATTTGCTGAGTAATTCGTTCGGATCGGGATCACCACCTTGGATCAACAGTAACGTGGGTTGATCCGCCAACACCAAAGTCGACGTCGACAGTGTTATCCTTTTCAATCTTGGATTCATCCCATTTCACCCATAACTTGAATCGTCCCGTAATGGCATTATGGTCATTTTGGACAGCATCTGTTAGCGTTACAGTGAGCAGATGAGTTTGAGCATTAGCCATTGCATGACCAATCACGACGCCCGCTGGGTCTTTGATGTCGAAACTCGTATCGGTCGCCAGCGTAAACACAGATGGAACCGAGACGGTCATCGTATCTCCCGCTTTGGCTTTACCAGCAGGAATCTTGAAATCCCACTCCGCCTGCATGGTATCATAAACTGAAAATTCAGTTTTAGGTTTACCGTCTTGATCTTCAAGTTCTGCATGCGTGATGAATTGCTTACCATAGTCAGTACCAACCTTAGTGTCAGCTTTTACTGTGTTCAAAGATGACATCACTGTACTGCACAAAACAGCAATAATTTGTAAGAGATACATGATTTTTAAAAATTGATGTGGTTTTTTCATGATAGCTACTCCTCTAAAAATAAAGCGACAAGCTTTAGAAGTCATATAGCACGACAAAATGCCTTAGCAGTATATATTAGGTACGATTTTGTCATAAAATAATTGGTATTTAAATATACCGTTTATAAGTGCTTTATCGTATCTTAATACGTGTTTTATTTCGATTCAAGTACAGTATTAAATAACACGATAATCTTTAGAAAAACTTATACTTTAAGTTGATCAATAACAATGTAAAAATTATTAGTGGTCGTAAATCCCAGTTTTTTCAGTAATCTTGAAAGCAAAAAAAGACACTTCATAACGTGATCATCAGTTATGAAGTGCCTATCATGATTTAATTATTAGTTCTTGCTAGTTGCAACTGCTTTCTTCAAGCCATTTCTAACAGGTCTCGAATCCGTTTCCAACGGTCAAAAATCTGCTGATATTCGGCATGACGTCGTGCATCCGGATAAAACTTTTCTTTGATCGTGATCTTCTTAGTGATCTCGTCTGATTTCTCAATGACGCCTAATCGTTTCAAACATAGGATCGCAGCACCAAGTGCTGCACTTTCAACACTTTCCGGCAGATAAATCGTATTCCCCGTGACATCCGTAATAAGCTGATCAAAAACCGCATCTGCACTCATTCCGCCGCTGATCAATCCGATGCTGTCTTTTTTTTGATCGATCAACGCCGTCATCTCTGTGAGATTGAAAGCGATGCCTTCCAAACAAGCTCTCAAGATATCATTTTGCCGTGTGCTGGCATTCAAAAAAAGCAGGCTGCCTTTCGCATCCCCACGCCAGATTGGTGCTCTTTCACCATATAAATATGGAATAAAAATCACCCCATTAGATCCGACTGGCACCTTTTCGATCGTTAAGTGGCGCGACTTTTCAGGACAATTTGAAAACCAAGTTCGTTTGACCCATTGCATCACGTTGCCAGCATTGTTCGATGGCGCACCAGTCACCCAATGATCAGGCATAGCATAATAAGTGAACGTCTTCGCCGGTCTAGCAAGTCGGCAGTCTCGCGTCATCACGCGAACTGCCGCAGAAGTGCCAACACTGATCGCATAAGTTTTCGCCGGCTTGAT
>DICX01000015.1:6355-36088 GCA_002417825.1 Lactobacillus sp. UBA5815
GATTTTATTTTCAAATATCTTAACGTTTCACGATCCCATGTCATGGTTTTCGTGTTGAAAAGGCCACTTGCATTTGCAATCGCGTTATCCACCACATATTCACCGGTCAATCGAGATAATAGGAAAGATTTCAATCCCCAAATTCGATAAGGTGCGGTGAACAAATCCGGTTTCACGTGCTGCAGCCAAGTCAATTTGACTAACGGCGTCATGGGATGGAGGGGTACACCACTTTCTTGGCTAAGACTTGCCAATCTTTGTGATACTTCAGGCGATAAAATAGCGCCTGCTCTCGTATCCGCCCAAGTGATGAACTTAGTTAAAAATCGCCCTTCATCATCAGTGAGTGCCAAACTATGCATCGCAGTCGATAAACCGATTGCCTCGATCTTTTCGTCGAGCTGCTGCTGAAGATCAGATAGCGTCTGCTTGACGATCTGCCAAATTTCATTTGGATCCGATTCTGCCTGTCCCATCTCATTCGTGATCAACTCACAGCACGTTTTTGAAATGGCAATCTGCTTACCCTCATGATCAAAAGCGACTGCTTTGATGTTACTCGTTCCAACGTCTAATCCTACGACAACCATTATGCTTCCTTTTTATGACGTGTGATGGCTTCAATCAAGCCATACAGATATTCCTCTGCTAATGCACGGTCATACAAACCATAACCTGGCATGCTGACCTCGTTCCAGATATTTCGGCCATGATCTGGTCTGACATATCCTTTAAACTCATTATCCACCAAGATTTTCATCAAGGCATACATATCTAGTTTCCCATCACACGACAAATGAGAGGTTTCATGAAAATCATATTGGCCAGTATATTTTATGTTCCTCGCATGGACAAATGCGACTCGGTTCATTTTGACGAATCGTTCAAGAATTTTTGGAACATCATTATCTGGGCCAGAAGCTAAACTTCCAGTGCATATCGTCAAACTATTCATCGGACTATCCACCATTTCGATGATTCGTTCCAAATCTGCTTCACTTTTACAAATCCTTGGCAATCCAAAGATGTTTTGTGCCGGATCATCGGGATGAATGGCCATTTTGATCCCAAATTCTTCACAGACTGGAATGATTTTCTTCAAAAAATATCGCAAATTTTCTGCTAATCTTTCGCTAGTCATCCCTTGGTACGCTTGAAGCAGCGCTTTGATATCGGCCAAACAATCAACACACAGCTTGAACGTTTTCGCTACTTACGACTTTCGATTCAAACGCTTGATTGGAAAACGATCACCGCACAACATCAGGAAATCATCGATTCTTTGAAAGTCGATGACATCCCTGCTGTACAAGAAAAGACGAAGCAGCATTTGCATTTGATGCTTCAGGAAGAAAAAATATTAGTCACGACTTTTCCAGAATATTTTGCCAAACCATAAAACAGCCCAAATCCAAAAACGATCAGCCTAATATAGACTGATCGTTTTTTTGTACAATTATTTCTGCATCAAAATTTTTTATCTGTGATCATCAAAAAATCATTTTGCATCATAGTTTTTCACTCAAACTCATCATCTCTAACAAAGACTGCGCTGTCGAGGAACCTTCATTCCCCGATTTGAGTCCTGAACGCTGCAGCGCTTGATCGATATCCTCGGTCGTTAAAACACCAAACGTCACAGGTATCTTACCTGTCAGATCAAGCTGCATGATCGCGCTCGTGACTTGATTGATGATCATCGCATAATGATCCGTCTCACCTTTGATCACTGCCCCTAACGACATGATGCCATCATAATGATTGGAATCAAGAATTTTTTTAGCCGTATAGCCGAGTTCAAAAGCACCAGGCACCCAATAAACATCGATATCTTCTTTTTGAATTCCAAATTGCATCAACGTCGTAACGGCACCATCGACGAGATGCTGCGTCACGATCTCATTGAATCTTGAAACAACGATCGCCACTTTACCATGAACGTTTGTAAAATCACCTTGAATGATTGCCATGAAATTCTCCTTTGTTTGATTTATAAATTACTAAAAGCGTGATTGAATCGATCACGTTTCGTTTCAAGATATTTTTGATCGATCTCATTAGCTGCGATTTCAAGTGGCACACGTGCAACGACGTGGATCCCATAAGTTTTCAATTGATCGATCTTATCTGGATTATTCGTCAGAAGCCGAATCTTTTGAATCCCCAAATCTTTAAGTATCTCTGCCGCAACGTCATATTTTCGCTCATCTGGACGGAAGCCCAACATCAAATTGGCATCATAAGTGTCATGTCCTTCATCTTGCAGCGCATACGCACGCAACTTGTTCGTCAAACCGATTCCGCGGCCTTCTTGATTGAGATAAAGAATCACGCCAGAACCGTTTTCTTCGATCATTTTCATCGACGTATGCAGTTGATGGCCACAATCGCAACGCATCGATCCAAAAACATCACCTGTGAGGCATCTTGAATGGATCCGTGTCAACACGGGTTGAGAAATATCGATCTCACCTTTTTTGATGACGATGTTGCCGTTGCCATACGACTTGATCTGAAAAGAACCATAATCAGTTGGTAAATTTACGAATTCTGAGCAACTACTCGCCTGACTTTTACAATATTCTTGAAGATCTGCAATCGTGAAATACGGCATATGATGTTCTTTGGCGATCTGTTTGAGTTCTGGGCGTCGTGCCATATGACCGTCAGCTTTTAAAACTTCACAGATATAAGCGACTTCAGGTTCACCGGCAAGTCGCGCCAAAGTGACAGAAGCTTCAGTATGACCATTTCTTTCAAGAACGCCGCCATCTTTGGCAACAAGTGGAAAACAATGCCCCGGCTTAAAAAAATCTTCCGGCTTAGACGTTGGATCTGCAATCGCTTTGATCGTTGCAGCACGATCATAGGCAGAAATCCCAGTCGTCGTGGTCTTGTAATCAACGCTTACAGTAAAGGCAGTGCCATATGGATCCGTATTGTCTTGCCACATTTGTGGCAGCTTGAGTCTTTTGGCGACTTGACTGCCGATACTCGTGCAAAGCAATCCACGAGCATATTTAGTCATGAAATTGATGTTCTCAGGAGTGACTTTAGCTCCTAAACCGATCATATCCCCCTCTGCTTCACGATCTTCATCATCTGCGACAAGGACTAACCCACCATTTTTCAACCATTCAAGGGCATTTTGAATCTTTTTGATATCCATTTTAATCGACTCCATTCAATCGTTTCATGTTTGCTTCAACGTATTTTGCGATGACGTCTGTCTCAAGATTCACGTCATCGCCGATCTTCAGCTTTCCCAGATTGCTTTCCTCTTGCGTGTGCGGGATCAGCCCAACTGAAAAGGCAGCCGCTTCCGTTCTCATGATCGTCAAACTAGTTCCATTGAGCGCAACAGAACCTTGCGAAACCAACTGATTTTTAAGTCGTTCCGGACGTTCAAACCAAAGCTCGATGGCATTCTCGTTTTGTTTACGATCGATCACTTTAACCGTTTCATCGACATGGCCTAAAACGATATGACCTTCAAAACGTTTTCCAAGTGCAATCGAGCGTTCGATATTGACTTGATCGCCAACTTGAGCCTTTTTGAACGTCGTCTTATCCCATGTTTGGGGCATCATCGTGACCGTAAAGCTATCACTGGTGAACGCTTCAACTGTAAGACAGCAGCCATTGACCGCAATGGAATCCCCAACTTTAACATCAGTCAATCCTTCTGGATGCGTTTTGACTGTCATCGTGATCACTTTGTCGTTTTTATCGATTTTGACGATATGAGCATCATTGCTCACTAAACCACTAAACATAACTGATCCTCCCATAAACTCTGATATCATCACCTAATCGTTCAATCGCAGTATCATCAAGACTGATTTCATCTTCAGGTGTGACACCATCGATTCCTTGTTTTCCCAAAAAATGAGGTGACACATATGTGATCATGTCGACCGCCAATTTTTCATCGAGAAAAGCACGCTGAATCGTTGGTCCGCCTTCGACGTAAACCGATTGAAGTGCTTGTTTCGCCAATACTTCAAGTACGTCTGAAACTTTTTCTCCTGACAGTTCAAAAGCTTTGACGTTTTCTGGAAAACGATGCGCTAACAATTCCTGACTTTGTGTGAGGAGCCACGTTTCAACACTGCCTGCTTGCAACAATTTGAGCTGCAAATGATCGCACAGACGTCCTCGCCGATCGACGACGACTCTGATTGGCGGATAATCGCTCGCAACGCTGGTCAAAAGCGTTGGATCATCGATGATGGCCGTATCGCTACCGATCATGATCGCCTGATAGTCTGCACGTTCTTGATGTACGCGCTCATAGACACTCTGATTGGTTACCCGGATCCGCTGATCGGCTATCCCCACTTTATGGTCAAGCGTGACAGCTTGTTTGATGGTCACCCATGGCCGATCGTTTTGATAAAAAAAGTTGTAATAAGGATTGAGTTTTGCAGCTTGATCTGCCAGAACACCTACAGTAACTTGAATACCTGCTTTTTTTAGCGTTTCGATCCCTTTGCCGGTCACCAATTTATGTGGATCGACACAAGCGATCACGACACGACGAACATGACGAGCCACGATCAATCGTGAACAAGGCGGCTGCTTTCCAAAATGATTACAAGGTTCTAAAGTGACATAGAGCGTGGAATTGAATAATTGCTCCGAGGTTAGTTTCGAAATGGCATCCCTTTCGGCATGCTGATCACCGAAATGATGATGATAGCCAGTTGCTAATATTTGATCATCTTTGACGATGACTGCACCTACACGCGGATTCTTCCAAGTGTCGTGACGGCCCTTTTCCGCCATCTTGATCGCCAAAGCCATATACGCTTCATCTGATACCATTGATTTCGCCTCCTTATGAACATAAAAAAGCCTCGAGATTTCTCTCGAGGCTTGAATCAACATCAAAGTTTAATCGCTTTATACACCAAAAGTACACAAAACGATCGCTTCTTCTTCCATCTAGACTTTAACTATCGGTACTCATTACTGAGAATTCCACCACGCAATAGCGTGGGTTGCGGACTTGACCGCCGGTCGGGAATTTCACCCTGCCTCGAAGAGCATTATTCAATTCACCATCATCTTAAATAACTATTGGAAAATAGTCAAGCGCTTTCAGTCATTTAAATTCAGCAAAACGTCAATAGCAGCTGTGTTGCTACCGCTGTTTTAATAGTCTATCCGTTATCTCTTAAGAGTTTGCGAGCAGCTTCGCTTCCAGCAATCCGCCCAGAATTCACAGCAAATCCCATCGTGTTTCCCGGCAGCGTGAAATTATAACTGTCGGCATAGATCGTATTGGCATCAGATCCTGCACTATAAAGACCTGGGATCGTTTGGCCGTCATCATTTTGTACTTCACAATTTTCATTGATCTTCACACCACCAACCGTGCCATATGCACCACTATAAAACTTGCCGACCAAGTAACCACCTTCTCCAGTGATTGGATGCAGGTCTTGATGTGATTTATAAAATTCCTCATCATACCCCTTTGCACAATAGGAATTGTAACGTGTGATGACGCTTTGCAATTTAGGCAGCGAGATTTTCAATTTTTCACTCAATTCGGGCAACGTTTCTGCAGTCACGATCCCCTCATAGTGATTTTCTTCTGCCTTGGCGATGTCTGGATCCAGATGTTTGAACCCTTCCGCTGAATGAACTAGGTCGACGATATCTGGACCAGCGTCTTGATACTGTTTTAAAATCTTGCGATCCATGATGCAATAGGCATAATGTCCAGGTTGCAAATTGATCGCATTACCCGTGAACGTCGTGTTCCCCATCATTTCTTCATTCATGAAGCGATCGCCATTCTGATTGATCAACAAATTAGGTTGCCGCAGGACACCGTCCGCTGTCATATAAGTCAGGTTATGCGGCAGCAGGTAGATCATCTCAACCGTATCGCCGTATTCTTTAGCACCTGACTGCCACATCATCTTTAGTCCATCACCTTTGATGCCTGGTACGTTGAAAGTGAAAAAGTCATGATTCAAATGGTACCCTTGTCTTGATTCGAGCATCTTTTCATTAGACCCATAACCACCCGTCGCGACGACGACCGCAGGTGAAGTCACGGTGTAGCGTACAGATGCTGATTCTGCGATGACGCCGCTGACTTTGCCATCTTTCATCAAGATCTTTTTGACAGGTGTTTCCAAGTAAAATTCAACACCCAATTCTTTAGCATGTTCCGTCATCTTTTTCATCATCGCTGAAGCACATCCCGGACCGATCTTGCCGCTTTCGTTTTTCACGATATGCCAAGTTGCTTCTGATTCTTTAAAGTAACGAAAGGCACCAACGAATTGGATTCCCATATCCTTAAGCCAAGCAATCGTATCCGCTGATTTTCGAAAGTATCTTGCGACCAATCTGGAATCGACGCGATAATGTGTGTACGTCAGTTGATTAGCTAAAGCATCTTGAACAGAGATGCCATTGAAGTTTTGTCTTTGTTCTGGTGTGTCGATACCCAAAGGTCCCATACCCATGTTCGCGGTACCGCCTGTGATCGCCTGTTTTTCAAAAACGACGACTTTGAGCCCCTTTTCGCTAGCAGAAATCGCAGCTGCCAACCCTGCAGGTCCTGCCGCGATGACTGTCAGATCTGCTTGGATCGTTTTATCTTCCAAGTCAGACGATGACTTTTCGCCACTTGCAGCATCCAATGCTTTTTGAACAGCCTCCATGATTGCGTTCGATGATACTGTTGCACCTGACACGGCATCTACTTTTGGATCTTGTTTTGCGATGATTGCTGCAGTCACGACTGGATTTGCTTTTTCCTGATATTCTCCTGGATCCCGCAAAACTTCGATTTTCGTGATACGATCATCGCTTAAGGTGGTTTCTACTTCGACTGGTCCATGCAGCCCTTGGGCACTCGTTTGATAAACACCATTTTGATATTTCGTCATATGCTTTTAGCCTCCCGATTAATTGAATTCGCTTTCATTTTACTAGTAAAAAATGGTATATTTAAGTGAAAAAGTTATCTTTTAATTTGGAAAAAAGTGACATTTATGGCTTCTCAGCAATCGATTCAAAAATTACACGCATCCGATCAGCTAACGCTCCCATCTTTCGATCAACATGATCGAGCACGATTGCCCTATCATCTGGAGATCGTTGAAATCCTATCGGCTTGTCAGATCACCTATCATGACAATCCTGTTATCTTAGCGCCCTATGATCTCTTGATCGGCCGCAATTTGCCAGCATTTGAATTCAAAGCGATCGCATCCCAGATTTTGATCATACATTTCGTCTTAGACTTTGACGATTTACAGGTCATCACTGAAGCAACGATTGCAAACAATGGCTTAATCCATGATCTTTTCGCTCAAAAGGATCCACAGAAAAAATTCGTTCACTATAAACATCTAGAAAACAAAGTTTGTGATGCTTATTTGCGGGCCATCATCGGCCTCGGTTCTGAGACCAAGAGTTCGTATGTCGATTTTGAATTGTCATCGACTGTTGCCCTGCTTTTTGATGAGTTATCACGACATTATCAACGCCGTGTCTCTTTGATCTCCTCTTATTTTCCAAGCACGGAAATCCACTATGCCAATGCTTATACGCGTGCCGGTGTGATCTTGAATTACTTAAACGAAAACGTTGCTCATGCCACCTTGGTCAAAACGGCACAGCATTTCGGCTATGATCCCAAATATTTCTCTCGTCTCTGCAAAAAATTATTCAATAAAAATTTTTTGACTTTGCGGCAAACGATTCGGCTTGGTATTGCCGAAAACCTGTTGAGTCTCACCAATAAATCGATTTCCGAGATCGGGCATATCATCGGTTACACCGATAGTGGCAATTTTTATCACTTATTTCATCGCACGACTGGTATGACACCATATCAATATCGGCTAAAACATCGACAGACCAGATAAATTCAAGGAGAAAAAATGACCAAATCTATCAAGGAACAAACGCATTTAGCTAAATGGGGAAATTCTAAAGCAGTTAGAATTCCAGAAAAAATCATCAAGCAACTCAAACTTTCAGATGATCAAGAAATAACGATAACCACTAAAAATGATGCCATCAGTTTAACGTTGGTCAAAAAAGAGCCTACAAATATTCATGAATTGTTTAAAGATTGGCAAGATGATGGGCAACGTGACCACGAACTAGATTGGGGAAAGTTGGAAGGCCATGAACTTCCAAGGTAATCTCCAAACGATAGCCTTTCAAGAAAGCTAGAATCAAATACGAATTGACTTAAAATTTTGATAAACAAAGTTTAATTTTGCCTTCTCATAGGTCGATTTTTTTCAGTTCTTTTTGAAACCCATGGTCTAAATCGATTTCAAATAGATCATAATGCTTTTTCATTGCATAAAAAAAGAATCTTATTCGTACAATAATACGAATAAGATTCTTTAAATTACTAAAAATCCCATCTTCATGTATAATTCAAACTTTTATATATTTGAACTAGCACTTCAGTGAAATTTTATTCTTTGATTTAAAGCAAAAATTATCAATTTTCTCTTTTATCACACAGATCTCAACAATTACATTAAATGTCTGTCTACTTTTGATCATCATCTAAGATGGTGTCTAAATCGCCATACCAATAGGCGGCAACCTTATCCTTGATTGAGTCAAAGTAGTCTGGCTTTACGTTAATATACTTGCCTGCTTCTGCTAAAATTGGCACGACATCGGCACGAACCCCTGCCATATGGTGAATATACGGACCATAAACATACTTGGCTTCAAATCTATTCAAATCTTTAAATTGGAACCAAGCATATGTACCTTGCTCATATGGACCTTCACAAGTTTTGGCATTACCGATTAACATCGAATATTTGCCGTGATCTCCGTCAAATCTGACTAAAGTATAAGTGCCATCCTTAACTTGGAAAGCAGCTGAGCCAGGATAATCAAAGACAAAGTGAGATGGTAACAAAACTGGACGATTCTTAGCAGTTTGGAAGGCAAAAGTACCTAAATGTTGCAACAATTCACCGTTTTCATTTTCTGGGTGACGACAGTTAACATCCGCAAACAATGCACGTTCATCACCTAAAGTTGCAGCTTCTGCTAAGACTTCAGAGATAGCACCATTAATATCAGTCTCACAAGTTACTGGCATCCCTTCAGTTTGAAGAAGTGCTTCAGAAGCATATGGCAAGATACCAATCTCTTTTTGCAATTCAGTCCAACATTGAATAGTACCGGAATTACAACCATATTGCTTCATCTTATCTTGCATAGCCAACTTCAATGCAGCAACCTTCGTGAAATCTTCGTCCTTGATCTTAATGTCAGCCCACTTACGATATACCTCTTTAGTTTCATCAATTCTTGGATCATTTTTCTTAATCAAATCATTCATATATGAAGTCAACTCACCTAATGGGATTGGTGAAAGTTGAATACCAAACTTTTCTAGCAATTCACCCTCATTGACGATAACTGACCAAAAATCGAATGGACGAGGTCCAATTTGTAAAATTCTAGTATTTCTAAAAGTTTTAACGACATTACATACTTTGATGAAATCAATAACACCACGACTAAATGATGGATCATCAATATCACTATTTCTAATATAAGTAAATGGAACATTGAAATGACGCAAAACCTTGCCGATGGCAAATAATCCGCATTGGGTATCACGTCGTCTTGAACCATCTGGAGCCGGTGCTTCATCCCTTGGTCCCCAGAGCAGAACTGGCACATTGAACTTAGCAGCTAGACGTGCTACCTCATATTCAGTTCCGAAGTTTTCATTAGCAATAAACAAACCGTCAATTTGTGCTTCTCTGAACTTCTTAGTGATCTTTTCAAGACCCTCATCATCATAAAGAAGTCCATCATCATTTACATCTTTAATATCAACGTAATTAACACCTAATTCGTTTAATTTCTTTCTAGTTTTATCTGCAAATTCAATCGCAGCATCAGCTGAGAAAATATTTCTTCTTGTTGGTGCAAAACCTATTTTAATTTGTTTTAAGCTTTCTTTATTGGTCATCAGTAAACCTCCTATAGTTTGCTTGTATGCGCTTACAAATTAAACCTACTTAATTTTTGACTAACAATCAATAGCTGATTTACTAAATTAAACTAAAACAAGCAATTAAAGTGACTGACGCTTTACTAATCTAGTAGAAATTAAAGTTTTTTGCGCTTGCCAATCTTTGTTCGCGGCCTGACCTAAGATTTGTGTTACTGCCTGATTAACCATTTGTGTAATTGGGACATGAATTGTCGTTAACTCTGGCATAATCATTGTATCTTCACTAATATCATCAAAGCCCATGATCGCAATATCTTTTGGAACTTTAATACCATGTTTACGAAATTCCTTTATAAAGCGTAAAGCCATATAGTCATCTTCACAAAAAAGAGCTTCTGGCAAGGCTTTTAATTTATGCTGGGTTAATTCTCCAGTTGGTGCAAGTAAAGTTGGATCAGCACTATAAACATGCTCTGGAGCAACCTTTAAATTAACTTCATGAAGCACTTTTCTAAAACCTTTTCTTCTAAATAAGAAATTAGAAATTGGTTTATTAGAAGCAACATAGCCAATATTTTTATAACCTTTTTGGCTTATATATTTACCTGCCAAATAGGCTCCTTGCTCATTATTGATAGAGACAAAATCTGCATCTATTTCTTCATAATAAGTATCTAAAAACACTACATTTTGAAGAGCAGTGTTAATAAATTCTACCTGTTCCCTGTTTAGATCAGTAGCTAAAACAATTGCTGCCTTAACTGATTTTTTGATGGAATTAATTTGCGTTTTAAGATTTTCAATGGCAATTGTAGTAATCTGAATCTTCCCACCAAACCCAGCGACGTTTTGTGTTAAATTAGCTACTAAATTATCAAAGAATGGCAAGCTGGCATAATTTCTATTCATTATGCCTTGCTTATTACTAATTAAAATAAGGTCAAGAACCGCTAAACGCCGCAAACCACCCTTTTTTCTTTTTCTAAGTGGTGTATAGCCATTTTCATCAATTATTTTAAAAATCTTTTTACGTGTTTCATTGCTAATTCCTGATTTGCCGTTCAAAGCTAGAGAAACCGCTGAACGGGACACATTCGCCATCTTAGCAATATCATTCATCTTTAGGGGCATACATTTTCCTCCTTTAATTAATTTAGATTATAATCTTTTCACTAACATATACTAAAATAAAAAGTTAGTTTAGTCATAGGTCAGTAACTCATGATATTCTCAAAGTGTCAACAGAACTATTACTTGAGGTGACAAAAATGAATACATTAGCTTTAAAGAAAAAGGCGGTCCAATTAAGAAAACGGACTTGGCAATTAATTTACAATCATAAGAATGGTCATACAGGTTCAGATCTTTCCTGCGCCGATATTTTAGTGGCACTTTACTACGATGTTTTAAAGCAAACACCAGACACTTTTGAAACTCCAGATGCTGATACTTATATTCAAAGTAAGGGTCATGCTGTTGAAATCTGGTATGAAGTTTTAGCTGATAAAGGCTACATTGACCAAAAGGATTTAGATAAAAGATATTCTACTTTTAACAGCCCTTACATCGGTCACCCGACTACCGATGTAAAAGGAATGGAATTTCACACCGGTTCCCTAGGCCACGGCTTAGGCCTAGGAGTTGGTGTTGCCTTAGCGGCTAAGATGGATGGGCGTAGTAAGCATACCTACGTATTAATGGGTGATGGCGAGCAAGCAGAAGGCTCCGTTTGGGAAGCTGCTATGGCAGCAGGTAATTACAGCTTGGATAACTTAACTGCTATTGTTGACCATAATAACCTACAAATTACAGGGACTACTGATACCGTTATGAGATCTAACCCTATTAATAGCAAATATGAAAGCTTTGGCTGGGATGTTATCGAAGTCAACGGTAATGATATTGCTTCTGTGTCCAATGCTCTTAAGAAACCAAACGAAACCGGTAAGCCTAGATTAATCGTTGCTAATACTATTAAAGGTAGGGGAATTACGGTTGCTGAAAACAGAGCCGATTGGCACCACAAGATTCCTACTCAAGCAGAATATGAAGAAGGAATTTGTGAATTAGACGCACAGATGGAGGCACTTGATCATGAGTAAAACAGATGAAAAATTAACTGCTAATGCAGTGATTGCTCAAACACTTGATGAAGCTACCAAGACAGATCCCAATTTATTAGTAGTTACCTGTGATTCACGTGGTTCAGCCGGTTTAGTTCCTTTTACTAATGCTCATCCTGATCGTACGGTAGAAATGGGGATTGCTGAACAAAATACTGTGACTGTTGCTTCAGGCTTAGCTCATGAGGGCAAGCATCCCTTTGTCTTCTCCCCTGCTTCATTTTTAGCAATGCGTTCAATTGAACAAGTTAAGGTTGATGTTGCTTTCAATAAGAACAACGTTAAATTAATCGGTATTTCTGGTGGTAATTCCTACACTTGGCTTGGTAATACCCACCATTCATTAAATGATGTCGCCATTACCCGCGCTATTCCAGATCTTGAAGTATACCAACCATGTGACAAGTATCAAGTTAAGGCCCTGTTTAAGTATTTAGTTAAATCCGACAAACCTGCCTATGTCAGAATTGGTAAGCGTAAGCTTGATAATGTTTATCATGAAGATTTTAACTTTGTCCCAGGCAAGGCTAAAATGATCAAAGACGGTAAAAACGTTTGCTTGGTTTCAACTGGCGAAATGCTTTATTTTGCTCTTCAAGCTGCCGAGAAATTGGAAAATGAAGGTACCAGTACAGCAGTTGTTGATTTAGCTTCAATCAAGCCATTAGATACAGAAATGCTTGGTAAATTAGCTCAAAAATTTGACTACATCGTCACTGTCGAAGAACACGACGTTATAAACGGCATTGGTGCTGCTGTAGCAAGCGAAGTTGCTAAATATGGTCATGCTAAATTAGATATTTTAGGCTTTCCTGATAAACCTGCTATTCAAGGTACACAAGACGACGTATTTGCTTACTATGGTTTAGATAGCGGTGGCATTGCTAAATCCGTAAAGACTTTTATCAACAAGTAAAGGTATGGTGAAGATAATGGCAGATGAATATATTTTAGCCATTGATCAGAGTACCCAAGGAACTAAGGTCTTGCTAATTACTAAGCAAGGAAAAATATTTTGGAAAACAGCTTTACCCCATAAACAGATCATTAATGATCAAGGTTGGGTTAGTCATGACCTAGACGAAATCAAAACCAACTTAAATAAGTTATTTCATGAGGCTATTAAACAAGTTGATCCAACTCAAATAACTTCTCTAGCTATCACCAATCAGCGTGAAAGTGCAGCCGCATGGTCTCGCAAGACAGGCGAACCGCTCTGTCACACAATTGTTTGGCAAGATAACAGAGCAAAAGACTTAATCAAAAAGATTTCAATTCCTGAAATTAAAAATTTAGTCAAAAATAAAACTGGTTTAGCTCTTTCCCCTTACTTTACCGGTGCTAAATGGGGTTGGATGCTATTAAATGAAGCTAAGGTTATTCAAGCTTTTCATAATAATGACCTTGCCTTGGGAACGATGGATGCTTGGTTAATTTATCAATTAACTGATAATCAAAATTTTAAGACGGAACCTTCTAATGCTTGCCGCACCCAATTGATGAATATTAAAACTGTTCAGTGGGATAAAGAATTATGTGAAATCTTTGGTATTGATAAAAATTCATTGCCAGAAATCGTTGACTCTAATTCTGATTTTGGTAAAACTGATTTATTTGGTGTTTTGGATCATAAAATTCCTATTAAAAGTATTTTAGGTGATTCACAAGCCGCTCTCTTTGCCCATGGATGTTTTAAACCAGGTGATTTTAAAGTTACTTTCGGTACTGGATCTTCAGTTATGCTCAATATTGGTGAAGAACTACCCAAAAATATTAACAATAACTTGAACACCTCTATAGCCTGGCAAATCAATGGCAAGGTTGACTATGTACTTGAAGGAAATATTAACTATGCTGGGGCTTGTGTGACTTGGTTAAAAGACAACTTGCATTTAATTAAAGATCCTGCCGAAACTGAAGAATTAGCTCTAACTGCAAATCCTGAAGACCACACCGTCTTAATTCCTGCTTTTGCAGGTTTAGGTGCTCCCTATTGGTTAAGCGAAATGCAGGCAGCCTTTGTCGGCATGAATGCCACTACTGGTAAAAAAGAACTAGTTCGTGCTACTCTGAACTCATTAGTCTATCAAATAAATGACATCATCAGTGAATTTTTAAAACTTTCTTCTCATATTAATCAAGAAATCCACACTGATGGCGGCATGATTCACAATAAATATCTAATGCAATATTTAAGTAATATCACCCAAAGACAAGTAGATATTGCTGATATTTCAGAACTAAGTGCAATGGGTAGCGCTCTCAACGCAATGGCTGAACAAGGCATCAGTACGTCAACTAAAAATTATAAACCAAGAATGAGTGCTAAAACTGCCCGACTTTCAATCAACAACTGGCATAAATGGATCAAAAAACTCGCTTAAAAAGCTTTTCCCTCAAATCAAAAAGGTTCAAAACTCAATTTAACAAGTTCCTATCAAAAATGGTTTAGTCAAAAAATGACTAAACCATTTTTAAATATTCTAATAATTCGACAATTAAGTCTTTCGATATCACTTTATTTGTAATGAAATCAAAGCTCCCGTATCACTCACATAAAAACCGATAAAGTTAAACTAGCAAACCTTATTTGAAATTGATTTACTAAATATTCTCAATTTAATTTTTTAAGCATAATTTTAAAGTCAGGTTTAATAAAATATCTATCATGTATAGACTTATGGTCCCGATTTTCCTTATCATATTTTCCGATTCAAAAAAAGAAAATATAAATTAAGCACTATTATATTGAGTCAGTACTTTTTATTTCTAAGATATTAATTTCCCATAAACTGGACACTGATATTATTGTGATATCGATAGCTTTTAATCCATTCTTTTCGATATTTCATTTAGTACTTTATAATTTTTTCTAGTAGATCATAATCGTATGATTTGGGGCAAACTGCTGCTCACCTTGTAAAGAACTATCCATAACTACTCAATTAGTCCTTAAAGGTCAAGTGCGGGTAATAATATTACCCGCACTTGACCTTTATACCATGGTTATGATAACTTTTTGGACAACATATACAGAGTACGTAATTATCTTTGACAAAGGATTTATGATGGATTTTAAAAAGTCATTTTAGATTTCCAATAGATATTTTGTTATTTTCCCGATTATTAACATGCTATCAAACGGATCTAAAATGAGCTTTCGAATAATTTGAACCAAGTACTCAATTTGAATTTACACTGTCAAAAATAAAATCTTTAAATTATTTGCACCGGTGTTTCTTACTTTCATTATAGTCTGGTCATTAATACTTCCAACAACTTCAATAAGAAGATGTTAAAGTTTAAACCATTTAAAAGTCGCCTTAGTGATTTATCCTAGCAGTGAATTGTGAAACTTGCGTCCGCCGAATCTCAAATATATCGTCATTATAGGGACTTGATCAAGTTTATGAACAAATCTTTTAATAACTGCACTATTAGTGGCAAAACTTAATACAAGACCAATTTTTATCTCATGGGCATAAGTAATCTACCAAGTAAATTTTGAACTAATTCGTTAATATTTTTTCAAAGCTAAATTATTTCTCTTTAAAGCTAAAGGTGTAACTGACATCCCTCTCATTCTCTATATAATTACAAAAAGCCTACTTAAGTAGGCTTTTTGTACATTAATATGAAATTATATCAATAGCATAACATCTACTTGTTGTAAACTTCTTTTTTGAATGCCGCTACATTCTTTTTAGTTACAATCTTTACAGCAACTTTATCTTTCTTTGGAACTTTTTTATTTTGATAGTGATCGTATACCATTTGAACAGACTCTTGTCCGATCTTATTCCATTGTTGACCAACAGTAGCAGTTACTTGACCCTTTTGAATCAAGTTTAAGCATGCAAGAGCACCATCAAAACCAATGATCTTGACATTTTTATTAGCAGCTTTAACCGCACGAGCAGCACCAACTGCCTCTTCATCATTTTGTGCAAAAATACCTTTGATATCTTTATGGGCTTGTAAAATATTCTCAGTAACAGTTAAAGCTTTAGCACGGTCAAATTGTGCAGTCTGCTTAGTCACAATGTTTAATTTCTTATCACCAATACTATCAAAGCCCTTACCACGTTCACGAGTAGCAGAGGCACCCGGAATACCTTGAATTTCGGCAACTTTGGCATTTTCACCTAATTGTTGAACCATCCAATTTGCTGCCATTTTACCACCAGCAATGTTGTCGGAAGCTACAGTAGAAACAACTTTTCCTGAATCAGCACTACGGTCTACACAAACTACAGGAATATTTGCTTCATTAGCTTTCTTTACAACTGCTGAAATAGCTGATGAATCACATGGATTAATAATTAGTGCATCTACCTTTTGAGTAATTAAATCTTCAACATCATCATTTTGCTTTGAAGTATCATTATTAGCATCATCAACAATTACTTTAGAACCATGTTTCTTTGCGTAATTACTGATAACATTCTTTAGATTTACAAACGCAGGGTTAGTTAAGGTAGAAACAGATACACCAATCTTTAAATCCTTTGGAGCTTTTTTTTCAACTTTAGTTGAAGAATTTGATCCATTACTTAAACCCGTAGAACCACATCCTCCAAGTACACCACCTGCAAGAATTAATACAGATGCTACAGTAGCTATTTTGATAAATTTTTTAGGGAATTTTTTAAAGTCCATTTTCCTTCTCCTCATCAATAAAACTATTCACGATTTTTTTGCGTTTGAGAATCAATCATTACAGCAATCAAAATTACAACACCTTTAACAATTTGTTGGTAGAAACTATTGATTCCTAATAAGTTCATACCGTTGCTTAAAGAAGCAATAAGTAGAGCACCAACTAAGGTACCTGACATTCTGCCTTTACCACCCATCAAGCTAGCACCACCAATAACAGTGGAAGCGATAGCATCCATTTCATAGGACGTACCAGCATCTGGTTGTGCTGAACCTAATCTAGAAGTTAAAATAAATCCAGCTAGAGCAGCTAAAAGACCTGAAATCGTATAAACAATAATCAACAACTTCTTAGTTTTAACACCAGCTACAAAGGCAGCTTTTTCATTACCACCAAGAGCAAAAGTTTTACGACCAAAAGCAGTTTTATGAAGTAATATGTAGCATACTATAAATGCAATCAATGTAATGATAACTGGGAATGGAATTCCAAATAAATAACCTTGACCAATAAATTGGAAGAAAAAGCTAGTGTTCATCTTACCGCCAGTAACAGGGTTACCACCGGTAAATACATAAGTTGCACCTCTCCAAATAGTCATCGTAGCTAAGGTCGCAATAAATGGTGTAACTTTACCCCAAGTTATAAATAAGCCATTGACGGCGCCTAGTAATGCACCTAACGCTAATCCAATCAACCCTGCTAGCCAGGCTGGTGTACCACCTAAAATCATTGTTGCGACAATCGCGCCAGTAAAGGCTAAAATTGAGCCTACAGATAAGTCAATACCAGCTGTCAGGATAACAAACGTCATACCAAACGCAATTAACGCATTAACTGAAGCCTGCCTTAACAAATTAAGTAAATTGCTAGGGGATATAAATTGTGGATTAAGAACCGTAATTCCGATAACTAATATAATTAAGGCAATTAATGCCATATATTTTGAAAAATCAAATTTTTTCTTTGTTTTACTCATCCTACTTACCTCCAGTAGCTAATTCCATTACCTGTTCCTGGGTTGCCTCTTTTGCATCGACAACGCCCATTTGTTTACCTTCATACAAAACTACAATTTTGTCGCTCATACTCAGGACTTCAGGTAAATCACTAGAAACCATGATGATAGCTACATGACGATCTGTTAACTGATTCATTAATTCATAAATTTCCTTTTTTGCACCCACATCAACACCTCTCGTTGGTTCATCCAGAATTAAAACTTTAGAACCACTGCCAACCCATTTTGCTAAAACAACTTTTTGCTGATTACCACCAGATAAGCTTCTAGCAGTTACTTGATTACTCGTAGCTTTAACCGTTAATCTTTTGATTAACATATCTGCAAACTTATCTTCAGCCTTTTTATCGATTAACCAACCTTTTTTAAAGCCATCAATACTCGGTAATGCAATATTATCTTCTAATGATTGGTCCACGATCAAACCTTCATCTTTTCTGTCTTCGGTCAAAAATCCAATACCATTTTTAATAGATTCACTTGGATTTTTAAGCTTAACTTCTTTTCCTTCTAAATAGATTTTTCCTGAAGTCAATTTATCAATTCCGAAGAGAGCTCTCATCGTTTCAGTTCTTCCAGCTCCCATTAATCCTGAAAAGCCAAGGATTTCACCTTCATGAACTTCAAAATTCACATTATGAAATTTACCACCAGATAAATTTTCTGCCTTTAAAGCTACTGGACCCAAATGTGGATTACGTGCAGGATAATAGTCACCAATATCACGACCGACCATATCGTGAACTATTTGTTTTTCATCAACATCTTTAGTGAAATACGTATTGACAGAAACACCATCTCTCATAACTGTTACTCGATCACAGATTTCCCAAAGCTCTTCCATTCGGTGAGAAATATAGACAAAACCTACACCTGTCTTTTTTAGATCTCTAATTGTCTTAAATAAAATATCTGTTTCATTTTCAGTAAGAGCTGCCGTTGGCTCATCCATGATGATAAATTTAGCATCAGTCATTAACGATTTAGCAATTTCAACCATTTGCTGTTGTCCCACTGTTAGGTTGGCAACTGTAGATTGAGGATCAATATTTGAGCCTAACTTCTGTAAATATTCTTTAGACTCCTGATTCATTTTCTTTTGATCTACTAGTCCAAATTTGTTTTTAATCTCTTTATTTAGAAACATATTTTGGGCGACTGTCATTTCTGAAAAATTGTTCAATTCTTGATGAATAAAATTTATTCCATGATGTTCAGCATCTAATGCATTTGTATAGATGGTTTCTTTTCCATCAACTTTTACCGAGCCAGCATCTTTTTTTAATAAACCAGTTAAAATGTTCATTAATGTTGACTTACCGGCACCATTTTCGCCCATTAGTGCATGTACTTCACCTGAATGAACATCAAAATCAACGCCCTTCAAAACTTTATTTGTACCAAACGCTTTTTCAATGCCTTTCATTTCTATTTTCATGGAAAACGCCTCCTAAAAGATTACGCCACTCTCTAGAATTACATTAGAATATGGTGTTTCCTCACCCGTTCGAATAAAGGCTTTAGAATTTTCTAGCCCTTTCTTTAATTCAGAATGTGGAATAAACTCAACTTCTACATTTGGTAATAATTCTGTGATTTTTTTTAGTTGCTCAGGATTCTTTTTTTTAATTTCTGCAGCAAGATAAATTTTTTGAACTTTAAGTTCTTTCAAAACTTCTGTTACCACATCAATAAACGCTGGTAGCCCTGCACGAACGGCCAAATCAATTTTTTCTGTGCCCTCCGGAACAGGTGTACCAGCATCTCCAATACCTAGCCAATCCATATGTCCCATATCAGCTACAACTCTAGAAATTTTTGAATTTAAAATCCCCACTTTTTTCATGGCTCATCACCTCCAAATTAATAATTATTCTTTATTTCTTGCCTTGTAGGTATTGAAGGAATAGCCCCATATCTTTGAACTGTAATTGAAGATGCTTGTTGTGCGTACTTAATGGCATCTTCAATATTTGAAAAATCTGTTTTAAGTTCTGCCGCTAATGCTCCAATAAATGTATCTCCTGCAGCTGTAGTATCTTTTGCCTTTACTTTATAAGCAGGAATTAATTTAGTAATATTTGGTGTTGATAGAAAAACGCCCTTTGAGCCAAGAGTAATAAGCGTTACCGGAATACCTTTATTTCTAAAATATTTTCCCGTTTTTTCTAAACTATCTTTGTCTGAAATATGAATACCTGTGATAACTTCACTTTCAGTTTCATTAGGCGCAATCACATCAGTTATTCCATATAGTTTTTCATTAATTTTACTTGCAGGGGCAGGATTTAAAATTGTTTTGACATTTTTTCCCTTTGCCAACTTGAAACTATCAATTATTGCTTCTTGGGTTGTTTCAAAATTAGCAACTATAAAATTTGAACTTTTCAGAACAGCAGCTGCACTATTGATTTGAGAATGACTAATTTTATTATTAGCGCCTGGATACATCAAAATGCTATTTTGACCTGCATCGCTCAGCATAATAGTGGCATTACCAGTCTTTTCATCAGCAAATGAAGTGATATGATCGATATTTATACCTTCTTTAGATAAAGTAGCTAACATAAACTTGCCGTTTTCATCTTTACCTATAGCTCCAATAAAGGTAACCTCAGATCCACTTCTTTTGGCACTTACAGCTTGATTGGCCCCTTTGCCTCCAGGTGCTTGTGTAATGTCTCTTACTCTTACTGTTTCTCCAGGCTTGGGAATTTGCTGAATATGTAAAGTTCTATCGACATTAATACTGCCAACGACAACAATTTTATTTGACACTGTCTTCTCCTTTCAAAATTGGATCGAACTTATTTCATAAATAATCATACCGCATAAATGTAAGCGCTAACAGCTTTTTACTGAAATAACTTTATTTTAGTATTGTTTTAGTTAATAGACCTTGATGCCTTATATTTTCAGTGATAGTCTGTAGCAACATAATTAAAAGCAAACAAAAAGTCAGTTTAAATTAATGAACTGGCTAAAAGAAATTTTATATACTTATACTGTCTATTGACATGCAGCAATCATATCGATTTAAACGAAAGTTGCAAACATTTTCCTAAATCGAGTCTTCTACTATATGTTTAGGAATTATTTTCTAGCTAATAGTAGTACTTGATATGATTTTCTTGGTAAATAAATTTTTGGTTAATTAGATATTTGTTGTATGAACTCTTTTTCAATTCTGTCCCACACATTAATTAATTTAGTACTAAATTAATTATTTTTAGGCAAAAACTAAACAGCTCAAACTTTCAGATGATCAAGAAATAACGATAACCACTAAAAACAATGCCATCATTTTAACGCCAAAACAAAAAACAACCTGTTGCAGCTTCTTCAAGCCGCTAAGGTTGTTTTTATTTTATTCATGGATCATCTGCCTCACGGCAACAATGCGATGACATTGCAATGATCATGCTTTAAACGCGTTAAATAGGTGGTCAAAATCTGATCAAATTGTTGCTTGTTTTGGTCATAAAGCTGGCTCCAAACTCGTGCGTCGTCCAACCACTTTTCAGAGGTAATGGCAGTGCCCGAAGCCATCTCGTAGATAACTGAAACAAGATCATGTTCTTTTGAGAAAAAGGCAGCCACTGTCGAAATCATCTGATCGCCAACGGCTTTAAAATCATCATCCCTGATCTTATCGGTATACTTGGCGATGCCGACAGACGTCGTGTAAATCAAGAAAGTCTGCGTCAGCGGATTGATCTTGAAAGTCGCGCCATCAAAACGATAACCCTTCAGAAAAGCTTGGATCAAATTCGAATCCAATTTGAAATCTTGATAAAAAAGTTTGATGAAATCTAGATAAACAGGACCTAATCTTGCTTTTTCATAGTCGATCAGCGCAAGCTTTCCGGCAACCATCTTATAATTTCGAACGCCAACATCACCATGAAGCACGACGTTAGCATGCGCAAGCAGATCTTTTTGAATAATAAGCTGGTAGCGTGAAAAATTCGTCAGCAATCTATCCAACTTTTCTTTCTTGCGACGATCTTTCAAGCCATCGACGTCTTCACCGATCTTGCCAAAAGAATCCTGCATCGTTTTGATGTTTTCAAATGGCTGAACGTGCGTATGAAAATCAGCCAACACCTTCCCCATGTTGAAAGCCAGCGGTACTGACAATTCGGCTGGCAAATCTTCAGGCGTGATGTCTTTCATGACGAGTGCGAACCTAGTAGGTGATCCAGGCACTTGAAACGCCTGCAAGACACGATGGTTACACTCAAGATTGACTGCCTTTTCCGTATCAAGCTTCCGCTTTTCAGCAAAAACTTTTACAAAAACAGATTGTTCATAAAGCGAACTATAGCCAACAAAAGTAAAATTCAGCGATTCATGGGTGATCGGCGACAAATCTGCTTTTAACTTTTGATCCAAAAACGTTTTGATTTTCATGATCGCCAAGACCTCCCAACCGTCGTATCTATCATTCAACTGCTTTAGCCTGTTTGCTTTTTTGTCGCTGGAACTCATGCGAAACAGTCTGTTCAAAAAAATAAAATCAGTGTCCACACTTTGATCACTGCACATAGAAGCTTTATTTCGACAATTTCATTTAATACGCCCATTTGCAAATCTGCTTTCGACTTGCAAGCTTTAAATTATTAATCTTGGCTTGAATCGATCATGATTCCGCCACCTTTAATGATGATGGCAAGCCAAAAAGCAATTAATGTCAGTGTAGTATTTAGTTTACTACTATAATTTGAATCAATTAACAAATATTTTAAAATTTCAAGATAAAATGATGATAAGAGTAGCCGTTTTTATGTTGTACATTGTCTATTTTCGTCATACCTTTATCTATTAATAAGTTTACAATTATCAAAAAAGCGTCTCAATGAGACGCTTTTTTTCAAGTCAAATCAAACGACGTAATTGTACATATCCCCTGATTGAACAAAATGCCAATCAACACCTGCATCAATTACTTTCGGCAAATAATTTAACATATACTTCATTCCAAATTCTTCAAGATTGAAATGTCCAACAGTCACCATTGCACGATCTATTCCCAACATACTACTATCTCGAATATATTCGGCTAACGTAAAATCAATTACTTCCATACCTAAAACAAGATTAATATCTTCTTTGTCAATTTTGCTTATGAGGTCGTTGGCAGCACCAAGATTATGCCCAGGAATGATGACTTTTGTTACTTTCGTATCCAAAGAGCCATATACCTTAGCGCCATTAAGATTGCCTGATTGGATTAATTTATCAGCAATCGTTCGCACAGTTGTCGTTGGAATTTCAAATTGGCGATATCGCGAGTCTCTAAAACGTTCTCCGTTACCATTGATCTGATAATCCGTCCATCCCATTATTTGTGCAACACCATAAAAGATTCCGTCCACAAGTTTTCCACCTACAGGAATGCCACCATAGTGAATATGGTCATGATCACGCCAAACAACGATATGATGTGACGCTAGTAGTTCAATTTTAGCTTCATATGTTTGGTTTTTTTCTGATTGTAGCCAATCCTGATGATCGCCATGATTCCAGAAAATAGCTTCATGAGAAATAATAAGATTGGCACCTAATTTTATTGCTTGCTTAATCACATCTACAGATGCCCAGGCACTCGTTACTATGCCAGTACATTCTTGGTGTACGTCACCAAACAACACTTTATCTCGAGTCGTCGATTCAGTGATTTCGTTTCCATCAGGATCTATTTCTTTTCCATCATGATAATTTTTAATTCTATCAATCACTTCACTGATTTGCATCGTTATTCTAATCCTTTCGCATCAATAACTTTTAATACCTGTTGAAAATGCAATAATAAATAAATTCTTTCAGAATAAGAGAGTTGGTAATCAAAATGTTTTTCAAAAAATTCAGTGGTAACTTTTAAATATTTGAGCAAATCGGGAAAACTATTACATAAATTAAAATATAATAACTGATCATTTGCTGCATCTTGAAAATCTTTTTTGCTTTTTATACGTCTGAGCAAAAATCGCAAATGTGTAGCTAACCTATCTGTTCTTACGGAAGGAGAAATTAAATCTAAATCAGTTTCATCTGTAATCAAACTAAACAATTCATGGATTATCGAACTTTCGTTTATCGCATTATCCGTAGCTTTTGTTTTTGAAACATAAATTTCGTTCTCTACAAAATGAATCGCAATAAATCCCGCTTCACTTGGTGAAAGACAAGTATGATATTCCTTATCAATGGCTCGAATACTTTTTTCAGCTTGTTCGTATTCAGCCGCATAAGATTGTTTAATATCAGCAAGCGTTGGCCCATTAAAATGCTGCTCTGCTTTCGCACGTTTAACCGCAAAATAAATATGATCAGATAATGTAATCAAAATATTAGGATTAAAGCGAACATTTAAATTTCTTTCAGCCGAAGAGACAATTTCCCTTGTCGTTTCAAAAAAACTTAAAGGGATTTCATCACTTATGGCAAGAAAAGAACGTGCCCATTCAGAATCTGCTTCCTTAGTAAACACTGTTCCAGGAACAAGAGACTCGATGATATCTCCATGATGATGTCCGAAACCTATCCCCTTTGCCCAGACGATTTTTTCACTTCCATCTTTGTCAACTACGAGGATAATATTATTGTTAAATATTCGAATAATTTTCACTGTTATCCCCTCTGTTCAAATCTCAAATTTCATTATTCGTCATTCACACAAATAGCATCGTTATTCGAATAAGTGTTCATCAGCACCATCTGTTGTCGTGCCTTATCAATAAGTGCCTCAATGTGTTCAGAAGTCAAGTGATCGGCTGGATCAAGCAAAATACTCATTGCTAAAGCCAGATTAATGCCTGTGATAACAAATCTATGAGATCCCATATATTTCGATACGTTTTGATTAACGCTTCCACTTAATAGATCTGTCATAATGATGATGTCATCTTCAGAACTAGTCGTGGAAAGTTCTTTTTCAACTTCTTTTCTTGGAAATTCATTATTTTCATTAATGTAACAAGGGATTGCAATAATTTGGTCAGGCAAATTTGTAAAAAAAACTAAAGCATCTCTTAGGCCAGTGGCTAATGTTCTATGGGTTATTAATAAAATCTTCCGCATTAAAAGTTCTCCCTCTATGCTTTAAATAGTCCAATGGCTGCCCCTAACATTGAAAATATAATAATTCCAACGATAAGCCATGACATTTTAACTTTCTTTTTCAATAGTTTATATAAAACATAAGTCACAATCGCTGGTAAAACTGCTGGACAAATTTGATCTAAAATATTTTGAGCAGATATCGTGACACCAGAATTGGCAAATTTCCAGCCAACTTTTATAGTGACAGTTGAAGCAACGATTGCACCAATCACTGTAATTCCTAAAATTGATACCGCATCAGTAAACGCATTGAGTTTACTTCCCAAACTAGAAACGAGCGCAGTTCCCGATCGATAGCCAAGAAGATACATATAGGGACGTAAAAGAAAACAAAGTACGTAAATTCCCAAGAAAATCCACATACCGATTGGATTTCCAACTTTTCCCATCGATCCCGCAATCGCTCCTAGAATAGTGGGCATCATGACCCAAATAATAGAATCTCCGATTCCTGAAAGTGGCCCCATTAAACCAGTTTTAATGTTTTGGACTGCATTTAAAACTTTATTTCCACTTTTCTCTTCCATTGCAAGCGTCGCGCCAGTAATGATAGGCGAAAGCCATGGATTGCAATTATAATATTTAAAATGATTATCTAGCGAAGCCACTAATTCATCGTCATTTTTATAAATTTTACGCAAGGCAGGATAAAGTTCCCACACGATTGCCGACGCAATGCCAGTATCATAATTAAATGTACTGACGCCTAAATAATGTCTTAAAGACGCCCGAAGCAAATCATGCTTGGTAATAATATTTTTCGTGTCACTCATCTTCCATGTCCTCCTTTGTCAATCCAGAAGCATTAGGTTCTAACGAAGAATTTTTCGAATTATCAATACTGTTATTTTTCTCAGTTAAAGCTTTATATTGACGAACAGCAGCTGCAACGCCTAATAATGCGATTCCCATAATTGGCACTTTTAAAAATGCAGTCAACACAAAGCCTACGATCAACCAATAGCCATATTTACTTAATGGCATGTAAAGCAACAGCATAGCAAAACCTACAGCCGGTAACATACCACCGGCAACATTGAGGCCAACTGTAAACCATTTAGGCATAAAATTAAGAACGGCTTCTACAACCGGTTTTCCAAACACCACTGCTAGAAAAACGGGAAGTGCTGCTTCCAATGGATAAATAACTGTTGCGACTGGAATAATCTTCCTCATTTTTCCAAATTCTTTACGATCAGCATAAGTTTGTGCACGTCGAGCAATATAAGAATTGAATATTTTAACAACAACATCTAAATTCATGACAAGCATGCCAACCGGGATTCCTATCGCAAGCCCCGCAGCCATACCTTTTCCAGTGGTGCTGGCAATAGCCGTAGAAATAATTGCAGCAACCCCATAATCCGGCATTGAAGCACCGCCAAGATTAGATACACCAAGTGACATCAACTGCAAAGTGGCACCTATTTCAAGACCTTGTTTAAAATCACCCAAAACAAAACCTGTTAGTGCACCCCAAAGAATGGTTACTTTTCCTGCTATTTGCGTAGAATACCTATCCAAGTTATAAACGTAAGCAAGTAACGTGATCAAAACCACTTGCATCCCTGTTAATCCCATAAGTTAGACCCCTTTCTTTAAAAATGGTTCAATGGCTGTCGGATCATCATTAGTGGTATACATTGAAACCACTTGAGTCCCCTTATCCAAAATCTCTTTGTAAACTGGGATTTCAGTTTTCTTAATATAAGCACGATTAGTTACTTTGATGGCATTATCGTACGTAAGTGTGCCACCCAAAATCAGCTTGTTGATCTTAATTTTTGAATTGATTAAATTCAAAAAGACATTCGGTGTTTTGGCGAGCACAAAAACGCGCTGACGATCATATTTTTTCTTAGCGAAATTAGCTAATGCAGTATTTTCAGTAATAACGGATATTGCAATACCTGCCGGGCGGGCTAATTTCATACTTTCTTTCAACATCTGATCGTTTGCAGTCGCATCATCAATCACCATAACTCTCGTTGCATTTGACTGTGGTAACCAAGTAGTCGCTACAATACCATGAAGCAAACGATTATCAATTCTTGCACCAACAATTGCCATTCTTCTAATACCTCCTAACACTGATGACATCTTTGACGGCATAAAAAAAACCAAAATGACGTCAAAGAAATTGACAACATTTTGGTTTTGCCCACATTTCGTCAAGAATGAATGCGGTTACAATCCTTATTGATTTCAGTTTATCACCTATTTTAGTTTTGTCAACTAATCAATTAATCATTTTCGTCAAGCCAAAATCTCAAACTCAAGAACCAGATTCGGCTGCGGACCGATGAGTGGTTCTGTTCCAAAACTTGGAAAGCTGCTTCTGATTTACTAAGATCAACAGATGAACGACGAACAATATTCCGATCGTCCAAAAAATCACGGTCCTGATCACTGACCATAGTTGCAATTCAGGCATTTCGACAGATTGGGCTAGACTGCCATCAGCAATGTGCCATACGTTAAAGAAACTGAGCGGAAGCCAATCTGTCAGTGGCACGATGGCCGCACTCGCGGTGATCAACAAGACCACTGCCGTCGTCAGCCAAGAATTTCTGATCAAATAAGCGGCCAACACATTCAACGCGGCTGTGAAAGCAATCAACGCAAGCAGCAAAAGTCCCGATGTCAGCAGCAATTTGCCATTGGTCGTGAAACTATCGGTGAATCCAAAAATCCCATTGGGTGTTTCTTGCAGCACAGGGAATTGCAAACTGCCGAAACCGCGAAACAGACCAACAACGATGGTCGTCAACACAAGCGGAAGCGCAATGATCTCGGCCATCGTTCCAACGATCATCAAAAATTGCGTCCATACTTGTTCAATCAGACTTTCGCCTTGCAAAATCAGCCAATTCGCGTGCGCACGTTTATCGGCAAGCTCTTTAGCAAAAAAGCTGCCAGAAATGATGATCGCGATCAGCAATAAATAAAATGGCACGTTCTCTTGAAAGAGATACTGCAAATAATCAAAACCGCGGATATAAAAAGTTGGAAACCACGTTTTGATGTCGCGTTGATTCTTTGCGGACATGTCGGCCAATTCGTCTTTCGTGAATAAAATCGGCTGTGGATAATATCCGGTGAGCTTTTTCTTATCAAGGAGCCGATATTGCGTCAACGTACGTTTCGCAACACCGCTATATGGGACTTGATCTCCATTCAAAATTGAAAATCTGTAATTAGCACCAAAATTCTTTTGGGAAGAACCTCTTGTACCAGCAGCGATTTGCAGTTCTACCTTGAACCAATCGGCATAAGCCTTGGGTGTTGATAAAGCTTGTAGTTCTGGATTGAAAATTTTTTCTCCTAATGTTTTGGGATTCTTGCTCTTTGTCGCACCATTTTTGACCAGTGCCTGCCGGTACTTGGTCAAAAAGGCAGTTTGCGCTGCTTTCTGTTGAAAATTGCCTGCGATCCCCAGCCCGGTAAGAATGACGATTAAGAGCCACACCGGCCAGCGTGCATGACGTTTCGTCAATTCAAATCTAAGATACGTTTTAAACATCGAATCGCCTCCGAAATTTTGGTGCTGACCGACTGATCAGCTGCCAGATCAAATAAACGAGGCCGAACCGCCAAACTGCTTCTTGCAGGCTGGTGCTGAACAAGTGAATCAGTGATTGGGGCGAATCTGTCGCGGTATTTTGCCAGCCATGGCTGCCTGAAAGCAGTGGCTGCCCCCAAACTCGGCTGAGCAGCCACCCAAGTGCCAAAGCCAAAAGCAGCATCCCTAACCAGACGATCATCACAACGATCAGATTCGCACCTAGCCAAGTGCCTTCATGTGCAATGTTCAAGCGCACCCATTGGTGCTGGTGATTGAACCAAGACAGTGCCCACGTCGTCGACGAGATCATCACTACCAGACCAATTACTGAGCAATCGGCTTAAATCCGTCATAAAGACAGCGGTCATCGTGCTGCTGCCATTCACTTCATAACCCTGCCGTGCAGACAGCAGTTTTTTAAACGTGACGGTTTGCACCCGATTTTCTCCGAAATCAACTGTAAAATCCACAGGACTCATCTGGTTCAGTTTCTTTTCTTGTTTGAACGTTTTCAAGCTTGTTTTAAAATAACGTGGGCTGTTCCGCTGCCGCAAAGCTTGACTTTGATGCTGATACGTTTCCAACAGCTGGCCAGCCAACGCAAGTTTGCGTTTCGCCTCCGCGATTTCGGCTGCAGTGCTTTCATCCGGATGACTCACGACATACTGCCATGCCCCACTCGCATCTCGCAACCGCTCCTGTTTTGCGGCGACTTGTTTCCGCATCCCTTGCAACGTTTGCGTTTGACGGACGTTCGCCATCCAAAAAAGCGCACCGACACCGACGATGACGACGCCCAGTAACAAGCTCAGGACAAAGCTTGACTTCAGGCGCTGCCACTCAAAAGCCAGTAAAGCTTTCATACGTCTTCTTCAAACAGCGTACGATAACGTGCTTCCGGTGAATCATGCGCGCCAAGGACTTCCTCATCGATTCGCTGTCCTGTGATAAAGAAATAATGGTGCGTTACTTTCATCAATTCGTCCAAGTTGTGCGATGAAATCAAAACGGTCACTTGCTGCTTGGCTTCAAGATCTAAGATGACTTCGCGCACGATCCGCAGAGTCGTCGGATCCAAACCATTCAATGGTTCATCCAAAAGCAATAACGTCGGTTTGACGATCAAGGCCATGACGAGCAGCAGCCGCTGCTTCATTCCCAACGAATAGCTGCTTACACGCTTGGATAAAAAATCAGCCGCTTTCAAACGTTTGGCTGTCGCTTCAACGTCTGCTTGATCAAGGTGATGGATCTGCA
>DICX01000085.1 GCA_002417825.1 Lactobacillus sp. UBA5815
TTGAATTTCGTCACGTAGATCATGTAGGTCTTGATCCAAAATAAGAAGGTGACCACCGTAAAAAAGCCGAGCTTAGTCGTCAAAAGCCAATTGATAAAAGATTTGACACGCGCCATGTTTTTCCCCTCTAATCCAAATCCTGAGTCCCTATATTACTACAACTTACTGCAATAGGATTTGGAACAACCGTCTTTTTTACTAAAAATTAAGAGCGGCATTTTTTAGTTGGTTTGAAAAACCAACCAAACAAGCCAAGCAAGATTCCTAGGAAGTATGTCGCAAACCGCCAAATGAACATCCCTAAAACCAAATCAGTGCTGCTTTTGATAAAAGTCGAAAACAGCGTTTGAAAGCTGTACTCTGCACCACCTGAAGCTCCGGGGATCGGAATGATTGCCATGAACATGATGATCATGATATTCATCTGTGTCACATCAAGCCAAGACGGTGTCAAATTCAAGGCGAGCAAAACCAAATACGGAATCGAATAAAAGCAAAGAAGTTGTGCAACGGTTAAAACCACAGACCAGATGAGTTTGCCCTTTTCTTTTTTCAGTTTTTGGCCTTCTGCATAGAAAGTCTCAATTTTTTCAAGCAAGGCTTTGCGCCATTTTGAAACTTTCTCTTCACTAAAGAAATGTGTCAATTGTTTCAATAACCACAACGTGACACGCTTAGTCGTCCGATACGCAAATAAGATCGAAATCAAGAAGAGGATCGAGACGACATGAATAATGAAGCCAATCGCAATAAATATCGCTAAGGCTGAAAACTTGGCAGCAACGATGTGAAAGCCAAACAAAATCGTCCATACATAGGCAAAAAAGACGACGATTTGATAAATGATGAATTTCATCAACAAAAGCGACGTTGCGCGACCGCCTTCGATCCCCATCTGAACCAAAGCCGCCAATTGTGATGGCTGACCGCCAGTCGATATCGGTGTGATCGCATTGAAAAGTGCCTGAATCAGCGGGACACGAAAGAAAGCCCACATCCCATGATGCGGCTCATGTGGCCGCTTGGCTAAAATAGCTAAGATTGCTGCTTCGCAAACGTACGATAGCAACATCACCATCAAAACAAGGACTAAAAAGCCAATGTTGAGATCTTTAAAAGCTTTCACCATCGCGGAAAAAGATGTCGTTTTCAACTCTTGGTAAAAGACGAAACCAGTGATTAATAAAACGAGCAGCATACCCCAAAAGTGTTTTTTATTCATCCGCGAATTTGTCCTAAACGACGTCCAAGTTCATATTGCGTCATATAAAAGTCATGCCAGATCTGAGCCAAATGCGTTTCAGAATATTTCTCACTTGCTTGATTGGCAAGCAGCTGATATTTCTTCAATAATTCAGGTTGTGACACGACGGCACGTAATTGCTGGTTCAGTGCATCGAAATCTTTTCCACTGAGATAATAACCGTCAATAATCGCACGATACAGATCAAGATCCCGCAGCAATACTGGCGTGGCACAACTGAAAGCTTCCAAAACCGACATCGGAAACAGTTCATCAAACGATGGAAGCAGGAAAAGATCTGCAATGTTCAAATAATTGACCAACTGTTCCCTAGGTACGATACCTGTGAATTTCAAGTTCTTAGGTGGATCTGTGATCAATTTCTGATAATGATCATAACCATCTGTCATCTTTCCAAAAGAAAAGCCGCCAGCCCAGATGAATTGAACTTGAGGATTGGCTTTGGCCAATTTGGCAAAATCATCGATTCCCTTACGTTCTTGAACTTGACCATCACCCAAAACCACGAATTTATCCAAAGGGATCCCTAAGCGATTCCGAAAGGCATTCTTCGTCACTTGCGGCTGAACGTAGAATTCTTTTTTAGCGACGAAATTTGGGATATATTGCACACGATCCCGCTTGATCCCATATTTGACGAGTGCATCGATAAAAATCGGATTCACAACGACGATTTGATCCATCCGTTTATAAAAATCAATCACGTAATGATTGAAAACGTCTTGAAACATCGACGGCAATTTGATCGAACCCGCTAATGTTTCAGGCAGAAAATGAACATACCCGATTTTCCGGCCGCGAGCAGGAGAAAAACTATTCAAATAATAGGTTGGATTGATCGTGTGATAATGCGTCAAATCGCTTTGACCGTATTGATTGACGGTGACATAGAAATCATCGACAAGATCCCGGCGCAATAATTTGAGCAGTTCTTGATAAGCCGAGCCAACACCCTGTCCTTTCACAGAATCGGCCTGCGAAAACATGTTAATTTTAATCATTTGAAACCTCAGTTTCTTTGTAGTTTTCAATGACTGCCTGGTAAAATGATTGAACGTCCTGTGCAAAAGCTTCAGGACTAATCTGTGCCATCTTAGTTTTGAGTTTTTCATCTGGAATTCTAGGGGTTCCCTGCCGCAACTCAGCTAAGATTGCTTGAAGCATTTGATCCTGTGTTTGAAAGACGTGTCCATAAGCTTCGTCGTCAAAAATCGACCGTGTGTAACTCGTCTCAAAAACGACACATTTCGTTCCTTGAGATAAAGCTTCAATGTACGTCAATCCTTGTGTTTCCGTATCGCTCGCTGAAACAAAAAGATCTGCCATCCGATAATAATTTGCAACATCTTCATGGGCAATATTACCCACGAAAAGAACCGAATCTTCCAAAGTCAACCGTGCCACTTGATCTTTTAAATCTTGTAAATCAGGGCCGTCTCCAGCGATCACGAATTTGGTTTTGGGAAATTCGTTGAGGATAAACGGCATCAACCGCAAAATATGGTCGATCTTTTTTTCTGAAGCGATCCGGCTCAATGTCAGCAAAACAGGGGTATCTGCATCGATTCCAAGTTCTTGACGAACATCACGAGCAGGGGTCTGTGTGATTCCTGCCAAATCAACACCAGTCGGAATAACGCGCATCGGAATTTTGACGCCATAGCGAGTCAGAAGTGCTTCAACCCGTTCTGAAGGTGCGATAACACCATCCATACTGTGTAAGTAAACTTTCGTAAATTGCTTAACATGTACCGGTTTGAGCAAATGCCCATTCAATACATAATGAAGATAATCTTCATACATCGTGTGATATGTATGCACTGCAGGGATTTTGAGCTGACTAGCTACATATTTGCCGATCATCCCCATCGAAAATTCGGTTTGCGTATGAACCACGTCAAGTTTGACCTCTTTAGCCACTTTGGCCGCTTCAAAAAGTCCCCTCATCGCAATACGTCGATCGGTAAATGAAATGAACGGGATACTGCCAAAACGAAAAACGTTAGGTTGCACGGTCCCTTTTTCTAAATGTGGATCTGTCGTCGTGAAGATGAAAACGTTGTTTCCTTGGGATTCTAGCCCATTTTTAAGCGTTTGAATCGAAGTCGCGACACCGCTGATCTGCGGAAAATAGGTATCTGTAAAAATGCCAATATTCATGAGATTCCTCCGTATAGCCCATATTATAGAGATTCAAGAAGCCCCTTGCAATTTTATCGAGAGAAACTTAAACAGATCAAAAAAGACGACCCTGCACGAGTCGTCTTCCTTTTGGATAATAGCTTGAATCTACTGTATTAAACCTGATAGCGGTGATCGGGGTCGAACCGATACGTCCCAAGGGACACCAGATTTTGAGTCTGACGCGTCTGCCAATTCCGCCACACCGCCATGATCAATGAAATTCAATAACAATAAATTCAAGCAAAGGCGGTAATCGGATTTGAACCGATGATTAAGGTTTTGCAGACCTCTGCCTTACCACTTGGCTA
>DICX01000041.1 GCA_002417825.1 Lactobacillus sp. UBA5815
ACCACGATGAATCATAACTGGACGATGCTCTTGACCATCTTTTCCGACATAGCTCAAATTGAATTTTTCAGGAAGCATGAAGTCAAGTTGAATTGTCGACATCGTCTCATCATTCCCCAAAGCTGTCTTTGTTTGAATGTCCAGTTTAGGACCGTAAAATGCGGCTTCACCTTCTGCTTCATAGTAATCAAGGTGAAGTTCGTCCATAGCTGCTTTGAGCATCTTTTGGGCTCTTTCCCACATTTCATCGTTAGCAAAGTACTTCTGCGTATTTTTAGGATCTCGATAACTTAACCGGAAAGAATAATCGGTAATATCAAAATCTTTGTAAACATCCATGATCAGTTTTAAAATCTTCGCAAATTCTTCTTGAATCTGATCCAATGCAACAAAAGTATGACCATCATTCAGTGTCATTTCACGAACACGTTGCAAGCCAGACAGCGCACCAGATTTTTCATAACGGTGCATCATCCCTAATTCTGCGATTCGAATCGGCAATTCACGGTAAGAACGGATATGGTGCTTGTAAATTTGAATATGGCTTGGGCAATTCATAGGCCGTAATTCAAGCATCTCGCCATCTCCCATATCCATTGGCGGGAACATATCGTCACGGTAATGTGCCCAATGGCCAGAAGTCTTATAAGCGTCTAAGTTCATCAATACAGGGGTATAAACGTGTTCATAGCCATCTGCAAGTTCTTTATCGATGATATAGCGTTCGATCACACGTCGGATCGTAGCACCCTTTGGCATCCAATAAGGCAACCCTGCGCCTACTTTAGGATCAACAAAGAAAAGATCCAAATCGCGGCCTATGGTTCTATGATCCCTTTCTTTGATTTCTTCGCGGCGCTTCAAATCGGCTTCCAAGTCGCTTTCTTTGAAAAAGGCAGTTCCAAATAGCCGTTGCAACATTGGATTAGACGACTTTCCTTGCCAATAAGCACCGGCCACGCTTAACAATTTGAAGTGCTTTAATTTCCCTGTATTCGGTAATAACGCTGCATAGCCAAAATCAACGAAATCACCTAATTGATAAACAAGAATCTGATCTTTCTCTGCCTTTAACTGTTCAAGCTTGAATGGATCATCCTTAAAAAGCGCTAACAGGTCATTTTTGCTCATGATTTTGTGCGTAAGACTTTCACCATTCTTTGCGGCTTTGGCCATTGCCTTTTCAAGATTAGGCAATTCAGTTACCTTGATTTGATCTGCTTTGTCGGTATCAACATAAAAGCCGTCAGTGTCAGCCAAATGTTCACCTAGATGCAGCTCAGGATAGGCCTTTTTGGCAACAGCTGATAAGACGAAGGCAGCAGTACTCCTTAAAACTTGCAGTCCTTCTTCATCTTTTGACGTCAAAATCGTGACACTGGCATCTTTTTGCAAAGAAAAATCAAGCGGGACCAGTTCGCCGTTGACTTTAGCAGCAACAGCAGCCTTCCCAAGTGACGTTGAGATGCCATGTGCAAAATCACTGATAGACAATGGTTGATCGAATGTTTTTTTTGTCCCATCTGGCAAAGTCAAATTGAAACTCATTTTATCCTCCAAATAAAAAGTCCCAGTGCATCACTGCACTGGGACGTTATAAACGCGGTTCCACCCAATATTTAAATCGATGATCATCGATTTCTCATTACGACTGATAACGGTTGCCGAACCCAAAAAACAATATGAGAAAATGAAATTGGGGTGTTTCTTAAATAAAAGGCTTCCAGACTAAGACCTTTTTCTCTGAGCTAAGAAACATCATGTCTTTCATTTGTCTCTATTATACTAAATTAATCTGGCTTTTCAAGCGCAAATCTGATTCTTTCACCGTCTTCTATTGGGCCCAGAAACAACGATCTCACGAGACAAAAAATTGACTCGTTCCATTAGTCGCTTGGCTTTAACTGGATCAGTAGCTGACCGTGTTTCCTGAAAATGCTGTTCCAAGCGTTTCATATCCATGTTGGAACTAAAAAAAGTTGCCAGCCGATTATCCATCCGCTGCTGCAAAATAACGCCTAAAACATCGTCTCGCGACCATGGGCTCAATGTTTCAGCACCGATATCATCCAAGATCAAAACAGAAACATGACTTAAACGCATGATTTCATCTTGAACAGTACCCTTTTGAATCTTGTCAGAAAGGCTCGCAATGAAAGTTGGTACATGAAAGAAAATGACATTGACCCCCTTTTGTGCCAGTCGATTCGCCATTGCCGCCAAAAGATAAGTCTTGCCAACGCCAAAGTCACCTGATAAATAAAAACCACGATTGCTCTTAGACAAACCTCCAGCATAAGATGCAGCTGCAGAAATGGCATCATAGCGGCCGTCATGATCGTTAACGTCTATTTTTTTAAAATCTGCTTGTCGCAAACTTTCTGGTAGATCGATCAGTTGCAGCCGACGCGCAACTTGCCGCTTTTGATCAACCGCTTTTTGTTCAGCAGTCTTTTTGTACGACATGTCGATCACAGTTCCATTAAGAAACAATTCAGGCACATAACCTTCAATAAAAGGTTTGCCCGCTTTCAAATCTTCCTTTTGCTGATGAAATGCAAAAAGCGTCGCCATACTAGATTGAATCTGAGCTTGAGAAAGTTGCACATTCCGTTTCAAAAAGGCAGCGATCTCAGGATCGGATAAAACGACCTTTTCAAGCTGCTTTTTATCAGAAGCAATATGGCGTTTTTGCATCACTTTAGTTAACACTTTAGAAATCGGTTGCATGATTTTTCCTCTTTTCATCAGTGGTTTTTAGATTGATCGTCCAAAAGTGATTTCAATTGATTCAGTGAAAGCGTACTCTTATGACTAGCTTGCCGTTTGCTCCAGTCTGTTCCCTGTTCGACCGTCTTGTTCATCCGTTTGAAGTTAGGTGATTTGACATGGCGTTTTTGTCTGAAATCTTGAACGTAGCGGATTGCTTGTATTGGTGTCGTAACACCATTTTGAAGCCAATCATTTGCGATACGTTCAGCCAGAGTACTCGTCAAAACACTGTCATAACTCAAACAAGTCGTCGTCAAAACGTTGATGAGCGCTGGTGTCAGACCATAACGGTTTTGCAGACGAAATAACGTCTTACGCTCTGAAGCCGTCACAAAACCACCTTTTTTCCCCTCTTTTAAACGAACGAAATATGAAAGTGGGTCTGAACGCTGAACCTCTGCTAAGAAGGCAGCTTCTTTGGACGACATCTGAGAAGTCTCTGGTTTTGGGACTTGTGGCGATTTTGACAGAACACGTTTTATTTTTGCTTTCGTCTTTCCTTGACCAGCTTGTTCATTGACGACATTGGCAATTGCTTTCATATCAAGCTTTTCTTGTCCTGCTGTCAACGTCAATATCACGGCATCAACGAATTCTTGTTCAGTCAGATGATAAAATGTCATAATTTCACTGATCTGTGCCCGATGATGAGCCACTTCATCAGATCCGATATGATAAGTTTTAAGCAGCGTCATCAAAAATTCCCAGTCGACTTTCTGTGTCCGGCCAGCAGTTAGAATGGTTTCAGGCTGATCTTTTGAACGTTGTGCAGCCTGCACGACTGACTTGGGTGGTGTAATGGCGTCATCTGGTAAAACATGAAAAACTTCAAAAAAACCAGCACTGACTTCTTTGGCTTCTTTAAGACCGGGATAACGTTCAGAAATAAATTGGTTTTGCAGTTTTGAAAAAGTGACTTCTCCCACTTTTTCAAGCAAAAGCGTTGAAAGCAAAAACGTGTTGAAGAAATGAGCAGGAGATGGGACCGAAACCAATTCGAGCATCAAACTTTCACCTAAAATCGGATTTTGACCAATGAAGCTCTTGAGCAGTCCAACTGCCTCTAATTTGTGCAAATCTTCAAAAAGTGTCCGCAGATCGCAATCTACTTCACTTTGTAATTGATAAAGCGTGTGGTATTCACTCGCAATCGGAATGCGCCAAAATTCATGAAGGAGGGTTTGATAAACGCCTAAAGCACCAGTCCCTATAAGCGGCTGATAAAGCTTCGTTAAAACACGTTCCTGACTTTCTGTTAAATGGATTTGATTGACGA
>DICX01000048.1 GCA_002417825.1 Lactobacillus sp. UBA5815
CAATTCAAACAAGGAAATATCAATTTTCGCCGCGCTCAAGTCAACTTGATGAATCGTCTTCATGATTATTTGAGTAACCGTTTGGATCTGCAAAATCAACAATCTCTTTTAGTTGAAGCTCCTAATGGCACTGGAAAAACGCTCAGCTACTTGTTAGCTTATGCTTATGAACTCAACGATCAGCATAAACTCGTCATCGCGACACCTACAAAGGTTCTTCAAGAGCAAATTCTCAGACAGGAAATTCCGCAATTGCTACGCGTGACACGATTACCTTTAGTAGCACATGTCGTCAAAGCCAGCAGTCATTATTTGGACTTAGATGGTTTCGTTCAAACGCTCTATCAAGCTAATGTGAACAAGCCAACCTTGATTTTACAAATGGGAATCTTAGTTTGGTTGACACAAACCACAACTGGTGATTTGGATGAATTGCAATTGACTAATTTTCAAGCACCACTTTTTGCCCAAATACAACATCCTGGAGATGCGCGATTTGGAAGTTCATTTAGTGATTATGATTTCTGGAATCTTGCCAGATACCGTGCTGAGCAGGCAGATATTCTTGTTACGAATCATGCTTACCTTGCAAATCATTATTTGGATTCGATCTGGGGACAGTCTCCTTTTTTGGTGATTGATGAAGCACATCGATTCGTTGATAACGTGACGAATTCACGCCACGAACATTTTTTCATGGAATCTTTTTGGGGGATGCTAAGTCATCTACGCCATCTTTTATATTTCAATGACGATGACTTTTCATCAAAATATAGCGATGACGCAGATCTTGTCTTTTTACTTCAGCAACTTGAAAAGAAAATAATTGACTTGATTCATGCCATCAATGACTTACAACGCCAACTTTATGCACAAAAGGGCAGGTCCGTAGAAACAACGATACGGCCAAATGGAATGGTCGAATCAAGTTTTACGGGGAAGACGCTATTCGATGCTTCCCAGCGTGATGCCTTTTTACAAAAGCTTGGCTACATGCAGGCCAAAATTGAACATGTTCGGCAATTGACGAGTCAGATTCTTTATCAGTTAGAACAACAACTCGGGATGTTAACAAGTGATCGTGACTTTTTAACCGAATTGAGTCATCAAATGGATCGTTTAGATGAATATTCAGAACAAGCTTATTTACTAAGCGATCAATTGAGTGATTCTGATGGTCTGAGCCACATGGGATTTGTTTTGGCTTTTTCTCATCCTGATGATCCGCTTTCGACGAACTTGATGTGGCTTTTACTCGATCCAACGACAGAGTTGACACAGATTTATCGTCATTTCAGCAAAAAGTTATTTATCAGTGCGACGCTGACTGATCGTGGCAATTTTGACTTTGCAGCTAGGCAACTTGCTTTGAAGCCAAAAACTTATCAAACTTATCAAGGAAGAAACACCTTTAATCTTAGTAAACACCTAAAGATTTATGCACTATCAGATGAAAAAATCCTTCTTGCACCAGATCATCCTCAATTTTTGACACAATTGGCACAGTTCTTGATTCAAGCGACGAAAGTACAAGCACATTGCTTGATTTTATTCAGTAATTTAGACAAAATTAGACAAGTCTATAATCAAATTGCCAATCGTCCTGAGCTGAAAAGCTTTGAAATTTTAGCTCAAGGCTTGACGGGATCGAATGAGAGAATGGCCAAGCGCTTCATAATTGCCAAAAAAAGTTTATTATTAGGTGCGAATGCATTTTGGGAGGGAATCGATTTTCAAAAAATTGGTGTTGATCTTGTCATCGTAACGCAGTTACCGTTTGAATCACCACAAGAGCCGGAAGTACAATTACGTCAAGCCCGTTTAAAGAATCAAGGAAAAGATGTTTTTAAAGTAGACACGTTGCCGCGTGCTATTTTGAGATTTCGCCAAGGCTGTGGTCGTTTAATCCGTAATGAAAAAGATCATGGTGCTTATGTCATTTTGGATCAGCGTATTTGGAAAAATGAATATGGTATGGCATTTTTAGACAGTTTGCCAATTCCAGCAGTAAAATTGACGGCGGAAAATCTGTTGTTAAAACTCAAAGAGGCGTCAAATGACTAAAATCAAGATCAATTTATGGAAATGGCTAACATGGCTTTTAGGAATCGTCATTTTGATCATGATACTGACAGGTTTTATCTTTTATCGTGCTGGAAGTCCTAAACGTTCAAATCAAAAACAGATTCAACAGTTGGCATTTCAAAAAACACCGATTACTCAAATTAAAGCTTATTATCATCTCAGTCGTGGTAAGGTGGTTAGCAATGCAGTCTTAGGAGTGAGTCGATCACATAAAAAATATTATTTTATCTTTATCCCATCCAAGAAAAAAGCCTACTTATATCCTGCAAAAAAGGGATATTCTGAAAATCAAGTTAAAAAGCTTTTTTCAAGTGATCATCAAAGCTATGCCAATGAGCAATTGAATCTTGGTTGGTACCACAATAAACCTGTTTGGGAAATTTCATATCGTAAGCCAAATGGTCGGTATGGCTATGCTTTGTATGATTACAAAACGGGTGAGGAAATTTCATATATTGACAATTTGTGAGTGCATCAAAATTTATACACGAATTTTAAGAAATTCTTGTATAATTAAATTTAGTTTATGCACGAAAAGGTGGTTGTTATGACAAAATTAATTTCAATTAAAGAATCAGCGCAACATGTTAACGAAACAGTTCAAATGCATGTTTGGCTGACTGATAAGCGATCAAGTGGTAAAATCACGTTTTTGCAATTGCG
>DICX01000022.1 GCA_002417825.1 Lactobacillus sp. UBA5815
CAAGCAATTATACCGCAATTTGCAAAAAAATTCTAATATTTTTAAAATATTGCTTCTTTTTTCAAAAATTAAAAAAAGAAAGCGCTTATACGGAGGCTTCTCAGTAGTGAATACATACACAAATAGCTATTTTATATCTTGTTTTATTACAGAAATCCTCAAAGCCATCCTTTAAGTGATTAAGCATTTGTCTTTTTTTAGCAAAGACGCACGACTATGTCATCAAAAAAGCATCATTAGAAAAAGAAATTTCGCACAAAAAAAGAGAAGCGCTATAAACGACTTCCCCTTTTCATTATAAGTTGACATTAATGCTGACGTACAAATAGTGTTAATTGCTGACCAGCACGACGACCATAAATGACCGTTTCAGCAATTGAATTACCACCAATTCGGTTATTGCCATGTAAACCGCCACTGACTTCACCAGCAGCATAAAGGCCAACGATTGCATTACCGTTTTCATCGATAACTTGTGTCTTAGAATTGATATGAATGCCACCCATCGTGTAGTGAATGGCTGGTGCAATATGAATTGCAAAATATGGTGCTGATGTTACGCCACGATCCATACCTGTCGTACGTGCATATTGTGAGTCCTGATGTGTTTCAACAGCTTTATTCCATGTTTTGACGGTCTTTTCAAGTGCATCAGCAGGAACTTTTATCTTATCTGCTAAGCTTGCCAAGTCTTCCCCGTGTTCAACTAGGCCAACAGAATCATAAAATTCGATTGCCTTAGCATGATCACGAACTCCTTGGTCAAAAATCAAGTAGGCAGAATGTTCAGGAAGTGCTGTAATCGCATTTGAAACGATTTTACGCGTTGACAATTCATTAACAAAACGTTTGCCTTCTTGATTAACCAGAATAGCGCCTTCGCCACGAACTGCTTCACCAATCAAAAAGACGTGTGGATGGTCTTGCTGAACCGTTGGATGAACTTGAATCAAATCCATTTGTACCAGTTGTGCACCAACTTGTTCTGCCAATTTGATGCCATCGCCGGTCGCACCATCTTGGTTAGTCGTCTTATAATCGGCTAAATCAGGACGGTAACGTGAAATCAAATCTTTAGAAGCACCAAAACCACCACTAGCTAATAACACAGCTTTTGCATGAATTTCTTTTGGCGTACCATCAATGACGACTTTAACGCCATCGACTTTTTTATCATCATCTTGCAACACTGCAATGACTTTAACTTTGTTAAAAATCGGAATCTGTTCTTTTCGAGCAACTTTAAGTAGATTTTGAACTAAGAAGCCGCCAATTGGTGCCATGCTTGCTGGTCGATGGGTTCTTTTTTTGCTCATTCCACCTGTAATCGTTACATCAGTTAATTCAATATCGTGATCTTTTAGCCAATCGATTGCCAAAGGAGCATGATCGACAAAATAGCGCAACATTTCACGATCGTTTAAAAGACCGCCGCCCTTTAAAGTTTCTTTAAAGAAATCTTCCTTGTCGTCAACGATGCCGTGCATCAATTGTACATTGGTTTCAGCCGCATTCATACCAGATGAAGCGCGGTTCGTATTGCCACCAAGTTTTTCTTCTTTTTCCAAAATTGCAACGTTTAATCCAAGCTCTTTTGCTTGAATAGCCGCAGACAAGCCAGTACCACCTGAACCGACGATGATTGCATCATATGAATCACTCAATTCATGGCTATCTGTTGGGGTAAAAACAAATTTCGACATTTTATCTCCTCTTTTTGATCAATCTCTTGGATCACATTGATCCACGTTAGTCATTGCTAATAAATTCATCCACTCATCATATTGTTCAGCGGTCACTTTACCACTCTTTAAAGCAGCTTCACGAAGCGTCGTCTTTTCCTTATCTGCCTGTTGCGCTATTTTTGCAGCTTCATGATAGCCAATATGTGGTGACAAGGCTGTCACGGTCATCAACGAATTTTCAAGCAAATCATCCATACGATCTGCATTGACTGTCAGACCATGAATCATTTTATCAGCAAACCCTGTCATTGTTCCAGCAAGCAAATGAGCTGATTCCAAAAAGGCCGCAATCATAACCGGTTTATAAACGTTCATTTCAAAGTTCCCTTGCGAACAAGCAAACGTGATCGTCGTGTCATTACCAAAGACTCTTGCAGCTGCCATCGTAACTGCTTCAGCTTGTGTTGGGTTAACCTTTCCCGGCATGATTGAAGAGCCAGGTTCATTTGCAGGAATATTTAGTTCGTTGTACCCAGCTCTTGGACCGGAAGCCAAGAAACGAATATCTTGGGCTATCTTAAACAAATCAGCAGCCAAGCTCTTTAAAACGCCATGAACTGTATTGATTCCAGAATGATGTGCCAAACCAAAGAATTTATTTGATTTAGCCGTAAATTCATGCCCATAAACTTTAGCTAACTTAGACACGATACGTTCAGGCATGCCTTTTGCGGCATTTAATCCAGTACCAACAGCAGTACCGCCGATTGCGAGTTCATAGAGCGTTGGCTCTAAAGTCTGCAAGTAATCTAAATCATGTTCCAAAGCAGAGACATAACCTGAAAGCTCTTGACCAAAAGTCAAAGGAACAGCATCTTGCAAATGTGTACGTCCAACTTTGACCGTGTGCCAATATTTTTCCTGCTTTTGCTTCAGTTCAGCAATCAAATGTGAAATAGCAGGAGTCACTTTGTCTAAAGCTTGAACTGCTACTAAATTCATTGCAGTTGGAAACGTATCATTTGAAGACTGCCCACGGTTCACATCGTCATTAGGCAAAATAGTCAATTCAGGGTAAAGTTTCATCGCTAAATCAGCAACGACTTCATTCGTATTCATGTTGGTCTGTGTTCCTGAACCAGTTTGATAGACATGAAGCGGGAAATCTTTCCGCAAATCAACATCAGAAAGTGACAGTAGCTGATCGACAGCTGCAATAATTGCTTCCCCCTTATCTTCAGGCTCATCTCCGACTTCAACGTTCGATTGTGCAGCTGCTTTTTTAATCTGAAGAAGTGCACGAATAATCGCGATCGGCATCAATTCACCCGTTGGGAAATTATTCCGACTACGTTCTGTTTGTGGTCCCCACAATGCTTCTTTTGGAATTTTAACGGGACCGATAGTATCACTTTCAACACGATATTCCGTCATAGGTGTCTACCTCCATTATAAAAATCGACTCTTTTTATCCACGACTTTAATTATAGAGCAAAAATGCCTATGATAAAAACGTTTACAGCTGTCAAAATTGGGCAGTTGCCTAGAGCCGCAATGAATCTGATCAAATTTAAATTTTTTCAAAAAAATAGTCTTTTTTTGAAAGAGTAGAAATTTTAGGTTTATATATAGCGAATATACGAGACCAAATCTTTTTTTTCGGGTATAATTCAGTCAATAAAAAGGAAAGAAGCACAATAATGTCATCTCGCTATCCGCATATTTTTTTGGTTATTTTACTCGTCAGCATCCTCAGTGGCTGCCATACCTCCCCTACCAGTCCTGCTAAAGAGGCACAACATCAAGTTAAGGAACCGCCTGTTCAATTGGTTGGAACAGGAAAAGTAGGAACGATCATCCCTGCAACGAGCGCTTTAGCGATTCAACAGAAAAACGGACAGATTATTTATCAGCAAAATGCTAATCAGCAATTGCCGATCGCTTCATTGACCAAGTTGGTCACCTATGTAACGATTCGTCGCTTGATTAAAACTAAAAAATTAAGCTGGCAGCATACCGTCAAAATCAATGCTGCACTTTCAAATTTTTCACAAAACAGAAATTATTCCAACGTCTTCCTAAAATCAGGAGACAGTTATACAGTCCGACAGTTGGTCAATGCGGCATTGATTCAATCTGCTGATGGTGCCACCATCGCACTAATCCAAGCAACTGGATTGACATCCATTGCCTTTGTTGGGCAAATGAAAAAATCCCTATCTATAATAGGGATTCACGATGCCAAAATTTATAACGGCATCGGATTGAACAACGAGGATATGGGTATTTTTGGTGATGCCAATCTGCCAAATGATGCTGAAAACACGATGTCTGCTAAAGATCTGGGCCGACTCGTTCTTTATTTGCTGAAAACTTATCCTGACATGTTAGAAACAACCGCACAAAAAAGTGCACCATTCGCAGATGTTTCAGGCCATACACAGTTATTATCGACTTTCAACAAAATGCTGCCAAATATGCCATACGCTATGCCTAAAATTACCATCGATGGGCTTAAAAC
>DICX01000034.1 GCA_002417825.1 Lactobacillus sp. UBA5815
CTGTGATTGAGCGTGTTATTGCCGTACTGACTGCATTAGAGCGTGTTGCCAATAGCCATGTCAATATTAGTGCACCTGATGTTATGAGTGCGGTTAAGATGGCTGAACGTGGTACGCTTAATTTCTTTGGGGATTTGTATGATCAGATTTTATTGAATGATAGTAAAGGCAGACCTGTTCGCGTTAAGAATATTGGTCAAGAACATTATGTTGACGCAATCAAGACACATGATGTTGTCTTTGGTGTTGGTCCGGCTGGAACAGGAAAAACTTTTCTGGCAGTCGTCATGGCAGTATCCGCTTTTAAAAAAGGCACGGTTTCACGTATCATTTTGACGAGACCTGCAGTTGAAGCAGGCGAATCATTGGGATTTTTACCTGGAGATCTCAAAGAAAAAGTTGATCCATATTTGCGTCCAATCTATGATTCATTATATGCCATATTGGGGACGGAAACGACAGATCGTCTGATGGCACGTGGCCTTATTGAAATCGCACCGCTTGCTTACATGCGTGGTCGGACACTGGACGACGCTTTTGTCATCTTGGATGAAGCACAAAATACAACACCGGCACAAATGAAAATGTTTTTAACAAGGTTGGGATTTAATTCGAAGATGGTTGTGAATGGCGATGCCACTCAAATTGATTTGCCGGGCAGAACTTCCAGTGGTTTGTTACAGGCAGTTAAGATTTTAAAACACATCCCTCAAATTTCTTTGGTCAATTTTACTTACACAGATGTCGTAAGGCATCCCATCGTAGCAAAAATAATCCGAGCTTACGAAAAGGAGGGACTTTGATGTCCGTATTAGATATCACGTTCAATGATAAAGTAGATTTTTTGAAAGATGCTGATCGTGATTGGACTTCTTGGATTGAACGTCTTTTATTGAAAGCAAAATCAGAAATTCATAAAGAGAACTCACTGGAAATGAGCATCAGTTTCGTCAGTGAGGCTGAGATTCATCAAATCAATTTGAAATATCGTGATAAAGATCGTGCAACTGATGTGATTTCTTTTGCCATTGAAGATGGTGGTGACGATCTTGACATGGCAGCGTTCACAAGCCGTCCTGACTTTATTGAAGATATCGGAGACCTTTTTATTTGTCCTAGTGTCGTGAAAGGACATAGTGTTGAGTATGAAACTGGGTTTGATCGGGAATTTGGTTACACTTGTGTCCATGGCTTTTTACATTTAAACGGCTATGACCATATCAGACCGGAAGATGCTGAAAAGATGTTTGGTATTCAAGGAAAAGTCTTAGCAGATTATGGTTTGCCATTACATCATGAGTAAGGAAGCGCAAAGATGAATCAAGAAGAGCAAAAAATCTATAAACTTGTTCGCCAAAACCTGGCTTTTTCTTATGCACCGTATTCGAAATTTGCGGTTAGTGCTGCAGTCGTGACGCAATCGGGGAAAGTTGTTACTGGCGTCAATGTTGAAAATTCGTCATATCCGTGTGGCATTTGTGCAGAACGTGTTGCATTGTTTAATTATGTCAGTCAAGGGCTGATTAAAGACCCAATTCGATTTTTGATGATTAGCGGTAACACGCCACAGCCGATATCTCCTTGTGGTGCTTGTCGACAGGTAATGTCTGAATTCATGGGTCCTGAAGCACAGATCTTGCTGACGGACAAAGATCCTGACCAAATTAAACGGATGACGTTAAAACAACTGTTGCCGTATTATTTTACAAGTGAGGATTTAAAGAATGGACAAAGCAAATGAACATCGTTCTGGTTTCGTTGCGTTAATTGGTCGGCCTAACGTTGGCAAATCAACACTTTTAAACTATTTAGTTGGTCAAAAAGTAGCAATTATGTCGCCTAAGCCACAAACGACACGGAATAAGATTTCGGGAATTTATACAGATCCACAAAAACAGATTGTTTTTGTGGATACGCCTGGATTACATCATCCTGAAAATAAACTTGATGATTTCATGGATAAATCTAGTTTGTCAACATTGAATGAAGTTGACGTGATTTTCTTTTTGGTAGAACCAAAAACTGCAGGGAAACGAGAAGCTTATGTGACTGATTTGCTTTCAAAAGTCAAAGCTCCTGTTTTCTTGATCATCAACAAAATTGATAAAGTACATCCAGACACGCTTTTGCCCGTAATTCAAAGCTACAAGCAGCTAGGCCATTTTGCAGAATATGTTCCGATTTCAGCGACACAAGGAAACAATGTGAATGAACTATTAACCACATTGACCACTTATTTACCTAAGGGGCCGCAATTTTATGATCAAGATCAGATCACAGATCGTCCTGAATATTTTGTCGTCGCAGAACTTATCCGTGAGCAGATCCTTAACTTGACTAATCAAGAAGTACCCCACGCAGCTGCGGTCGTCGTTGAAAACATGAGTCAACACCTTAAAGGTGGCAAGCTTCAGATTGAAGCAACGATTTATGTTGAACGAACAGGTCAGAAAGGTATTATCATCGGTAAAGGTGGACAGATGTTGAAGCAAATCGGCATTGCGTCCCGTCTTCAAATCGAAACTTTGCTCGGTGAAAAAATCAATTTGAAACTTTGGGTCAAAGTTCAGAAAAATTGGCGTACAGATACATTTTTCCTTAAGAGTATCGGATACAATATCAAAGATTTGAGTTGATATCATGCAAGTTCAGGTTCATGGCGTTATTTTCAAGCGTCAAAGATTTAAAGAGGCTGATGTTTTAGTCAAAGTCTTGAGTCAAGAACTGGGACTTTTCACTTTAAATGTGCGAGGTGCATTGCGTCCGAAGTCAAAATTGGGTGCAGCAACACTTAATTTTTCGCATGGTTGCTATCTTGTCCGAACGCGCCGTCAAGGCATCAGTAATCTGCAGACTTTCAAATCAGTCCAACAATATGATCATTTATTCCTTGATTTGGTTCGTAATGCTTATGCCAGCTTCATTCTTGATCTTGTCGATCATGCGTTTCTTGAATATCAGCCATTAGGTGATTATTATGATTTAACGATATTGGCGCTGAAAAAGCTTGATGAAGGACAAGATCCAGAGATTATTTCACAAATCGTACAGTTGAAGCTTTTGGCAGCTTATGGTGTTGAACCACAATTTAAAAAATGCGTGATTTGTGGTAATCAAACGGGTGATTTTGATTATTCGATTGCCTTAGGCGGTATTATTTGTTCAAAACATTTTGCGACAGTGCAACAACGACTCCATCTCACCCCAGAACAGACTGCATTGCTTAGAACACTTGCCTTGGTACCGTTTGATCGCTTAGGGAATGTAAATGTTAGTTTAGAACTAAAGAAGGCAACACGTCGCGCAATTGATCGAATTTATGCCATGACTATTGATCTGAATTTAAAAACAAAACGATTTTTGAATGAAATGCATCTTTTTTAAAGCGATAGTTTTTGCGTCATTTATTTTAGAATATGTTAAAATAAGCCGTGGCAATCATGAGGGTTTAGAAAAGTACTAGTCCAGCGAGTGTCGATTGATGAGAGGACACCTAGAAAAAAGGCACCTCTAGCCAAGTGAATGAAGTGCAGTAATTTTTACTGAATTAGGGTGGAACCGCGACGTTAATCGTCCCTATGCAATCTTTTTATTTTGCATAGGCTTTTTTTATGGCTTAGCATGATGGAGGAAATTATGACAAAGAAATTGGATATCCAGGATATGGTTTTTAAACTGGAAAAATTTTGGGCTTCTAAAGGTTGTATGATCATGCCTTCTTATGATGAAGCTAAAGGAGCCGGAACCATGAGCCCTTATACTTTTTTAAGAGCAGTTGGTCCAGAACCTTGGGCAGCATGCTATGTTGAACCTTCTCGTCGTCCGGCAGATGGTCGCTATGGTGAAAATCCCAACCGTCTTTTTCAGCATCATCAATTTCAAGTGGTGATCAAACCCGCACCTTTTGAAATTCAACAATATTATCTAGATAGTTTACAAGTGCTTGGTATCGATCCATTGGCCCATGATATCAGATTCGTAGAAGATAATTGGGAAAATCCGTCAATGGGATGCGCCGGTGTTGGTTGGGAAGTTTGGCTGGATGGCATGGAAGTCAGTCAGTTCACTT
>DICX01000076.1 GCA_002417825.1 Lactobacillus sp. UBA5815
TCAAGAACGTCGTCGTTGGCTTGAAAATCAGCATGTCGCGTTGATGCCGATCGATACCGCACAGCTTGAGCGTGCAGATCATCTGAGTGAAAATGTTTTTTCAACGCTGACGCTTCCCGTAGGCCTTATACCCGATCTTGTCGTCAATGACAGCCATTTTCAAGTTCCGATGGCGACTGAAGAACCTTCAGTCATTGCAGGTGCGAATCATGGAAGCCGATTTTTGATAAAAGCAGGGGGCAGTCATGCTTTTTCATTTCGATCGGGGATATGGGGTCAGATCGTCTTGAAAAAAGGGTCGTCATTCAATGATGTGCGCTTTCAAAAGGAATTAGTTTTGTTGAAGCATAAGACCAATCAGAAATTCGATCATCTCGTTCGTCATGGCGGTGGTGTTCGGAAATTTTTTCCTCGATTCGCTGCGCAGAAAATCAATTTACGTGTTCTGATCGATCCCAGTGAGGCAATGGGAGCTAATTTGGTGAATACTATCTTGGAATTCATGGCCGACGAACTGAGTCAAAGCGATTTGACTGAATCAAAATCTTTTGCGATCGTTTCGAATTATCCAAGTCAGCTGACTAAAGTCAATGCTGAGCTTCCAGTGTCGCTTTTTGGAAAAGAGGCAGAAGGCCTTAAAGTGGCAAAAGACATCGAAGCACTGAGCGACTTAGGCTGTCACGATGTTTATCGAGCCGTGACGAACAACAAGGGTATCATGAACGGTGTTGATGCCGTCCTCATGGCGACAGGAAACGATACGCGTGCTGTAGAAGCTTCTAATGCGGTCTTGGCCTGTCATCGTGGTCAATATACAAGTTTGAGCCAATGGCACGTCGCAAAGGGAATCTTAAAGGGTCAGTTGACGTTGTCATTACCTTTGGGTATCGTTGGCGGTTCGATTGAAGCACGTCCAGACGTGAAACAAAATTTGCAGCTTTTGAGCCGCAACGAAGACTTTTCCGTGCGAGATCTTGCACAAATCATTGCCAGCGTGGGTTTGGCTAGTAATCTAGCCGCGCTTCATGCCATCGTTAACTATGGAATTCAAGCCGGACACATGAAATTGCACGCGCGCAATTTAGTAGCCGCTTTATCCGCGACAGAGGTTGAAAAAGAACAGGTTTATCATTTGCTGACAGCTAAGCGTGTTTATACGGCAACGGCTGCTAAAGACTTTTTGAAAAAAGTGAGACAAGGAGAAAAAGGAAATGGGCATCGGCATTGAAAAAATAGGTTTTTATACGCCCAACAAAGTTTTGTATTTAGAAGATTTGGCGCAGGCGCGTCATGTTGATCCAAATAAATTTCGAGTCGGAATCGGGCAAGATGAGATGTCTGTTTCGGATGGCAGTCAAGACTGCGTTTCGATGGCGATCAATGCGACGCTCGATTATTTATCAGATGCAGATCGCGCAAAGGTCGGATTGCTGATTTTAGGAACTGAAAGTGGTGTGGATCAGTCTAAATCGGCTTCGCTGTTCGTCAAATCAGCATTAAAGCTTCCTAATAACCTTCGGACGTTTGAAGTTAAAGAAGCTTGTTTTGGCTTGACTGCCGGTGTCGCGATCGCTCATGATTATATCCAAACGCATCCTGAAAAGACGGCAATCGTCATTGGCAGTGACTTGGCACGGTATGGATTGAAAACACCTGGTGAACCGACGCAAGGTGCTGGAAGCATCAGCCTGATGATCAGCAACCATCCTCGTTTGATTCAGTTTGAACCGGGTCATGCGTCATATTCAGAGGATATCGATGATTTTTGGCGGCCTGATGACCAGCTTTTTCCACTCGTTTCAGGAAAATATTCAACAGAAAGTTACCTGAAATTTTTCAAAAAGACTTTTCAGGCTTATAAAGATTCTTGTGGTTTGAACACTTCTGATTTTAAAGCGATTTGTTATCATTTGCCATTTACCAAGATGGGATTCAAGGCCAATGAGATTGCTTGTGATCATCAGCCAGCAGCAATTCAAGAACGTTTACGCACTAACTTCACGTTGAGCGCAAAATATACACGACGTGTCGGCAATATTTATACAGGATCGTTGTGGTTGTCATTTTTGAGTTTGGTCAAAAATGGGACCTTTGAACTCGATGATCGCATCGGCTTTTTTTCTTATGGTTCAGGTGCGGTAGCCGAGTTCTTCTCAGCAAAAGTTTGTCCTGACTATCAAAATGCACTTTTGACTTCGAAGCATCTTGCCAAGTTGATGAATCGGCAGCGTCTCACTGTTCCTGAATATGAACGACTTTTCAACCTGCCCTTGATGTCTTCAAAGGAGATGTCGTTGACAAGTGATGAAGCTTCAGGATTTTGGTATTTTGCGGGATGTCATCAGCAGATTCGACAATATCGGCAAATTTAAGAGATTGTTCTTGCAAGCGCTTGCAATGATGTACTAGAATAAAGCTATGGGAGAGGTAGGTAGTAAAAGCAGGATACCGAAATCACGTCATTTTGAGATCACGATCCTTTCGTCATACATATAACAAGGTTTCTTTACCTGATTCATCTTTAAATGATGCTTGCGTTATTAACTTGTTGACCGCAAGTATCACGAGACGACTACGCCAAGATCGTCTCACTTACTTCCTTTTGATTTCGTCGAAACTATCCTCCCACTTCATTCAAAAAAAGACTTGTCCGTTTGTTGATGGACAAGCCTTTTTTAGTGGATGATGAATTTATCTTAAAACCAATTTAACGACAGCTTCACAGCGCGGTGTCTGTGGCAGCATATCGACAGAGCTGATTAAACGAACATTATAACGTTGTGTTAAAAGCATCAAATCTTGAGCCAGAGTCGATGGGTTACATGAAACGTAGACAAAAGTTTTTGGCTTTACAGTCAAGATCGTTTTGATCAAACTTTTTGCCAGACCACTGCGTGGCGGATCTACGATCAATGCATCGATGTTAACGCCGCTTTCTTGAAGTTCTGGCAAGATTCTTTCGACGCTTCCTTGCAGGAATTCAGCATTTCGGACGTGGTTGAGCTGGCAATTGTATTGCGCGTCTGCAACGGCATCAGGGATGCTTTCAATGCCAATAACACGTCGAACGCGATCGGAAGCGAGTATTCCCAACGTGCCGACGCCGCTGTAAGCATCGATCAAAGTTTGATCTGGTGCCAAATCAAGATACTTTAATGCTTCGGTGTAAAGCGTTTGTGTTTGGACAGGGTTTAATTGAAAGAAAGCACGCGGACTCAGTGCAAATTGATGATCTAAGATCACTTCTGTGATATGATCTTTTCCTTTTAATTTTGTGGTCTTGTTTCCCCAAACTTGTGAATTATCCCATTGTGTCTCATTTTGGAAGACACTAACGACATGTTCAAGGTTAAAACAAGCTTCTGTCAGTGACGTCAGATTAGCGATATGTTTTCCAATCGTGATGAAAGTGACTTGAATTTCTTGACTGGCCTGGGCCTCTCGAACTGCTATCGTTTTCAAACCTGGGCGTCGTCGTGCAAAATCGGCGATGGGAACATGTTTTTCTTGCACCAATCGTTTGATTGCACGCTCTGTTTTTTGTGTGTGTTCAGATTGTGTCGGCATGCTCGGCAAATCGATCAAATCATGTGAGTTTGGTGCAAATAAGCCTAATTGAATCTTTCCTTCGTTTTGAGCGATCTGATATTGTGCTTTGCTGCGATAATGCCAAGGAGAAGGAGCTGGAACCGTCCTTTTAACTTTGTAATTCTTATAATCGCGAGGATGATATTTTGCTAAAGATTCAGTGATCAAATCTTGCTTAAAACGAAGTTGTTTGTCGTAATTTAAATGTGCCAGCTCTAAACCGCCGACACGAGGATCGACGTCTTTAGGAAATGGCACACGGTCCGGACTTTTGACTTTGATACGGACTAATTCGCCTTGCAAGTAGCGTGGATAGCTTTTAATGATTTTGGCAACGACGACTTCTTCTGGTAAAGCACCTGGGATGAAGATGATCTTTTTTTTGTAATAGCCGATGCCTTCGCCGTTGATACCGAGCCGTTTGATCGTGATGATCAAATCATTAGGGCGTGGTTCTGAATATGTCTTTTTCATGATAACTTCTTTCTACGATAGTAGTCGACAACTTTTTTAATCGTCAAAACGGATTCTTTTATTAAAGTTACCCGTCGACAGAAAGTTTTGCAAGTCATCGAGAATCGCTTAAAATAGAAAACAGTGAATTTGTTGAAAGGAAAAATCTGTATGCCAACTATTACCAAGATCAGTGCGCAAAAAAAGCCGGGCCGTTATAATCTTTTTTTAGACGATCGATATGCGTTTGCCGTTAATGAAGCAACGATTGCACATTTTATCTTGCTGCCAGGGAAAGAACTGTCTTCAGTGGCAGTCAGTAAAATTGAAACTTACGATGCTTCCAATCGTGCACTGCAGTTAGCTGAACATTTTTTAAGTTATCAGATGCGGACTAAGCAGGAAGTTGTCCATTATTTGGCAATGCATGACATTGATGATGAGACCAGTGAACCAGTGGTTGAAAAATTGTCTCGTCTTGGGTTATTGGATGATGCAGCTTATGTTCGTTTATTCATTAAGAATACTTTGAAAATTGGGAAAGATGGCCCCCGTCAAATCAGTCAAAAGCTGACACACAAAGGAATTTCGAATGATCTGATCGAAGAGATGCTGGTCAAAGTCCCTCAAAGTGATTGGCTTAGTGTTGGTAAAAGGGCAGTAAAAGCTTTGATGTCACAAAAAGGCCGGTTTTCTCAACGTGAATTCGATCAGCGGATAAAAGCGCGCTTGATGGCACATGGTTTTGATAGCGCACTAGTCACAGAAATCATGGCCGATTTGCCCGTTGAGGTTGATTCGGATGATGTCCAGCAAGCATTGAAGAAACAGGGAATCACCGCATACAAACGCTTTCGACGCTATCCAGAAATCGTGTGTCGACAGAAAATGAAAACCTACTTGTTTAAACATGGTTTTGAAAGCGAACAGATCGATAAATTTATTGATGGCGACATCATCAGCTGGGAAGTCCTTCGTCAATATTGAAGTATAGCGCGGTGTGGCAAGAATAAAAAACTGGTGTCTCTTTGAGATACCAGAATAAAATCAATGCTGCATGGGGTCGATCGACAAATTGTCATATTCAACATAGGCTCCGATACAAGTTGAAATGAACATGCCCAGCAGGACTAAGCCGGTCGAACGGCCAACGATTGCGTTTAGACTCAAAAAATGACGGACGAGAATGGTTGCGATACCACATAAAAAGAAATCTAATGTAAAATTGAGCCATTGCAATATTGGACGTCGTCGAATACTGAAGAAGCGTAAAAATTGTTCAAAAAGTTCTTGTTCAACGTTAATTGCAAGTAAATCTAAAGGACGCTGAATCGTTGCTTTGATTGCCATCATAATTATTGCGCCGACTAAACTGCCGACCAAAGTGCGCCATAGATTTGCAGAATGGAGAACCAAGGCATTATAACCGATCCCAATGATCGTCAAAGAACATAAATAAGGAATCAAAAGCAGAAAGATGAAGACGAGCCAAATCCGTTTCTTTTTCATAAATTACCTCACTTTCCTAAATGTATTTTAGCATAATTCTAAAAAGTAAAGAGAGACCATGATATAATAACGGCAATTGATTGACCAATTTTATTTTATAAAGAAAGTGGCATGAACGATGAGCAGTGACCCTGCCGCGGGCAGTTTGATCCAAAGACTAAAAAGAAAGTTCAATAACCAAGATCCGCAAAACATAGAAGAACAATTAAAGCAAGAAGCAGCGTCTTTGCACCAGAAAAAGGCAATCAGTGAAATGGAATATTCGATGATCGAGGGTATCATCAATTTTCACGGTAAAATGGCGCGGGAAGTTATGGTTCCTAGACCAGATGCTTTTATGGTAAATGCCAAACATGATTTTCAACAAAATTTGGACGATATTTTAAGGCAGCCCTATTCGCGTATTCCCGTTTATGCAGGGAGCAAAGACAAAATTATTGGGGTGATCCATATTCGAACGGTTTTACGGAAAGCAAGGGAAGTCGGCTTTTCCCATTTAACTTATGATCAGGTTATGTTTAAACCGCTTTTCGTTCGTGAAACCATTGAATTGGATGAATTGCTAGTCGAGATGCAGCAGACGCAGCAGCAATTGGCGATTTTAACAGATGAATTCGGTGGCGTCGTTGGGTTAGTGACGATCGAAGATTTGATTGAAGAGATCGTTGGTGCAATCGATGATGAAGTCGATCAAGCTGAGATTTTGTGCAAAAAAATCTCATCGACGCAATATGTGGTCTATGGTAAGATGACCTTAGATGAGTTCAATGAACAATTTGACACCAAAATTGAAGAAGACGGCGTCGATACGATTGCAGGCTATATGATCACGAAGTTAGGTGCGATTCCTGCCAAAGGCGAAAAATTAAGCGTTTCAATTGAACGTGGCATGAAATTGACGACAAGACGAATGAAGGGTGCAAGACTTTTGACGGTTTTGTTGACGATCCCTTCAGAGAATAAAAAGGAAAAGATGACAGATTGATGAGTTTAGAATTATCGAGTGAAGTAAAAAGGAGACGAACGTTTGCCATCATTTCACATCCGGATGCAGGTAAAACGACGATAACAGAGCAGATGCTGTTGTTTGGCGGTGTCATTCGAACTGCAGGAACGGTTAAAGCACGAAAAACAGGTAAGTATGCGACTAGTGACTGGATGGCAATTGAAAAAAAACGTGGTATTTCAGTAACCAGTTCCGTCATGCAATTCGAGTATGGCAAAAAACGGATCAATATTTTGGATACGCCTGGACATCAAGACTTTTCAGAAGATACGTATCGGACTTTGATGGCAGTCGATGCTGCTGTCATGGTGATTGATTCTGCTAAAGGAATTGAACCGCAGACGATTAAATTATTCAAGGTCGTTCGTCAGCGGGGGATTCCTATTTTTACTTTTATGAATAAATTAGATCGAGATGGTCGTGCACCACTTGATTTGATCGGTGAATTGGAGGATGTTTTAGGAATCGAAGGCGTCGCAATGAATTGGCCGATTGGAATGGGCCATGATTTAAAAGGCCTGTATGATTTAGCCAATCACCGTGTGGAATATTATCGTAAAAACGGACCAGATCGGTTCGTGGCATTAAACAATCAGGGAAAATTGCCTGAAGATCAGCCATTAGCTAAAGATCCTGTTTTTGAACAGACGCTTTCTGATGTTGAATTGATCAAGGAGGCAGGTAATTCATTTGACCTTGAGAAAGTTTTAGCAGGAAAGCAGACACCAGTCTTTTTTGGTTCGGCATTGACTAATTTTGGTGTCGAAACTTTTCTTGATAGCTTTGTCAATCTGGCACCGGAACCACAAAAACATCTTGTCAATGAGAATGAAGAATTATCACCGGAAGATTCAGAATTCAGTGGATTCGTGTTCAAGATTCAAGCGAACATGAATCCGCATCATCGTGATCGTATCGCATTCGTACGAATCGGTAGCGGAGAATTTCATAAGGGCATGGATGTCACGTTGGCGCGTACGGATCACACGATTCGGCTTAACGATGCCACGGAGTTCATGTCAAGTGAACGTGTTCAAGTTTCAACGGCGGTTGCAGGTGATATCGTTGGTTTATATGATACCGGTAATTTTCAAATTGGCGATAGTATTTACGCAGGAAAGAAAGCAATCATTTATCCGCCATTGCCACAATTTACACCCGAACTTTTTATGCGTGTTACTGCGAAAAATGTCATGAAACAAAAATCATTTCATAAGGGAATGACACAGCTCGTTCAAGAGGGTGCAATTCAGCTTTATCAAAATTATC
>DICX01000006.1:0-1123 GCA_002417825.1 Lactobacillus sp. UBA5815
ATACACAGTTATTATCGACTTTCAACAAAATGCTGCCAAATATGCCATACGCTATGCCTAAAGTGACCATCGATGGGCTTAAAACCGGTACGACTGAGGCAGCAGGCGCATGCTTCATCAGTACAGGAACGATTGGTTCTAAGCGCTATATTACGATCGTATTGCACGCAAACAATGGCGGGGACAACCGTTTTATTGCGACACAGCGCCTTTATCAGTTTATTCAAAAGCAAGCATAAAGGTGTATTATTCCGTTCTTAATAAGTGTGACGCCATTAGCCGTCCGATTTCTTGATTAAGCTGTAAAGCTTCACAGACTCGTTCTGAATCGTCAAAATGTGTCAAAACACAAACATCAGCAAAGCAACCTGTCTCTGGATTAATCAGCCTTGCGCAATCATGCTGTTCATTTTCCAATTCCCCTGTTTTGTTAAACGTCTCTAAAGATGCTGGTACCGCAGCAACCAACTTACTGCGATTGGCCTGATGTTTCAATCCCTTTCTGACTAGATCACCATAAACGCCATCAAGTGACATTATTTTTTGCCAAATTGCCATTAAACCAGGCGCAGAAATCATATTTTCATGCTTGCCCTTCTGCATAAAAAGACGGCCAAGCATCACTTCTTTAAAATTTGACTGAAGCCAATCAGAAATCACTTCTAAACTAAAACGTTTTAAAAAATAATTTGCGGCAGCGTTATCTGAAACTGAGAGCATCAAATCGACTAAATCAGCAATCGTCCACGTCTTTTGCTGAAGATGAGAGATGACACCAGCACCGCCAACAAGTTCGTCTGAACTTAGTGTTACACGTTGTGTCAATAATTCTGGATGCCTTTTTATCGGCTCGTTTAGATATAAGGCAATCCCCAATTTGATCACACTCGCTGCACGAAAAATTCTTTGTGAACCATAATAAAACTGGTCATGTGTTTTTTCCGATTGGATCATGACAGCACTTTCTAAACCATTTTTTTGTGCTTGCACTATCAAGTCCTGCAATTTTTGCGTCATTATCATGATTATGCTTTCAAATGAATTTCATTTCGTTTCAACGTCACATAATTTATCAATTCAGGATCCTGATCAGCCATAAAAATAGAATCCAAATCAACAAAGC
>DICX01000006.1:1261-3373 GCA_002417825.1 Lactobacillus sp. UBA5815
GGCTGCTCGATAAACGCAATGTTTAAATCTGCTTGATGCCATTGATCGATTGCAATCATGGTTTTTTTAACGGTCCAGTCTTGATTGATGTCAAGCCGTAAGTCAATATTAGAACCAACCGCATCCGAAATTGCTTCAACCGTGGAAATTTCCTCTTTCAAAGGTTGCCTGCCTAATTTGATTTTTAAATCCGTGAATCCTTCAGAAACCATTTTCTTTGCTTGTGCAATCATAGCTTCCGGCTGACCAATACTTATCGTATAATCCGTCATCACTGGACGTGGCTTTCCGCCTAAAAGCTGACACAGTGAGACTTGAAACCATTTGCGACGTGCATCATATAATGCAATCTCTACTGCAGCTTTTGCTGGCGTATTTCCTTGAATCGTTTCTTTGAGCTTTTTCAGCAATTCTTCCCAGTTTTCAAATGATTGACCACGCAAGGCAGGACAAATAACCTCTTGCAGAATTTGACGACAAGAAGTCAATGTATCACCTGTCACCTTTTCATTTGGCGTACAACTGCCAATTCCAAAGATGCCGTTATTCAAAATCACTTTGACTTTCACTGCTTGAATCGCATCAACGCGGTGCAATGCCGTAATAAAAGGTTGCTTTAGCGGCACATTTTTAGTCATGATTTTAAAATCTCGTATTACTAATTCCGACATTTAAATTTCCTCCGGTTGACCAAAAAATAAGCTAATCGCCAATCTTCTCACTTTTAACCAACTACGATCGAGCCGAGTTGGATAAACACGATTCGTTAAGCAGACAAACGCCGTTTGATGAACAAGATCGATAGCCAAAGAAGTTCCTGTAAAGCCTGTATGCCACAGAAATAAGTCATTTTTTGACCATCGCTGCCAACCCAAAGTTCGACCATTTTTTTGAATCTGCTGCCATAACGTGAATGCCTCTTCTGGAAGAACTTGCATGTCATGAACTTGACCATGGTTCAAAATCATTTGTACGAAACGATTCAAATCGCTCAGTGTTGAGAACAACCCTGCGTTTCCACTGATCCCGCCGAGCTTATAAGCCGTTTCATCATGAACGACGCCTTGAATCAGCCCTCTGTTTGGATCAAACTCCGTTGGAACAAATAAACTTCGATCTTGGGGCAGCAAATATCCTGTATGAGACATCTGCAGCGGCTCGAAAATATTTTCTTGAGCACTTTGAGACAAGTCTTTTTGATCTATTTTTTCAATGATCCACCCTAATATGATGAAATTAAGGTCAGAATAACATGTCTTTTGACCAATAGGCGCGATGAGCGTCGTTTTTTTGATTTTTTCTTTAAGTGCTTCTGCATCGGCATAACTTGATGGCTGTGCAACATCTGCCGGCAAGCCGCTGTCATGAAGAAGCAAATTTTTAATCGTTACTGTCGGATATACCGTATTAGACAGATAATGGCCGACCTCATCTGTTAATGCCAGTTTTTTATCGCCAATCAATTGTAAGATTCGTGTTGTCACAACGATTACTTTAGTCAACGATGCCAAATCATATCTCATATCAGGCGTCAAAGGCTGGCCGTAACGGGATTGCGTCAAGCCAATATAGTGCTGCTCTGGCATTGAATGATCGATCAAGCTATAAGAAACGCCTGGCACAATTTCTCTTGAGACAGCATCTTGCAACAATTGATAAATAGCACTCTTATTCATAAAGTTCGCCCTTCTTATTCTTCGACTGATTCTATTTAATCATAGAACAGCCAAAAAGGCCCCAACAAGTTTCAGCGACTTGTTAGGGCCTTTTAGGTTAATCTGAATTTTTCAATTTAAAAAGTTCTTGATTCGTTGCGACAATGTTAGGAACGAGATCACGAAGCAATTCTGCCGCCATCATCTGATCTTCAGCATGTACGAGAAGCAGACTAAAATCAATTTTATTCTGCTTAGCTTCCGAACTGATTACCTTGAAATGTGCTTTTTCAGCATCTTTCAGGCGTTCATTAGCCGTGTTTTGATTGATTTGGCTATGTTCAAAATTGCCTTGCTGTGCTTCTTGAATGACTTGCATCAACAACGACCTTGCTTCTCCTGCGTTGCTGATGATATCAAAAGCGACTTGTTCTATTTCACCCATGTCACTCATTAG
>DICX01000006.1:3441-16019 GCA_002417825.1 Lactobacillus sp. UBA5815
TTTTCTGATTTAGTGGCATCTTGCTTTTGAGCTTTTTGTTCTTTTTCTAATTGTTGTTTATCCCAAGTTTTGAAAAATGGCCAATAAATCAATATCGAAATGATGATGTTCAAACAAGCCAATACGATTGCGCGCCAGTCAAAGCCGGTTGCCATGAAAGCACCAATAGGTGCCGGCAGCGTCCATGGAACCAAAGCAATCGTACGATTGACCAAATGCAGCACCATTGCGAAATAAGTGATGATGCTTGTAATAACAGGCGTCACAATAAATGGAACGACAAAGTAAGGATTTAAAACGATTGGCAAACCAAAGATGATTGGTTCGTTGATGTTAAAAATACTTGGTAAAATAACCACACGTCCCATCGTCTTGCCCAAACTTGATTTTGAGAAGAAAGCAAGCAGAATACATAATCCCAAAATCGTGCCTGAACCACCAATATAAACGAACCACTGGAAAAACTGCTCTGTCATGAAATGCGGCACATTTGCAGCACTCACGCCCTTTCCAACCGCTGCGATATTGGCATTCAAATTTTGGTACCAATATGGATAGATTGGCGTTGAGGTCACGGCACCATGGACACCAAAGAACCAGAACACGGAGTTAAATATCGGTGGAATGATCGCCGATAAAAAGTTGTCGCTTCCGAAATGCGACAATGGCGACAGAATCGTCAACAAGCCTTGATTCAAGTCGAAATGAAGCAGTTCCCGAATGATCCAAGCCACTACAATGAGCAAGGCAGCTGGTGTCAATGAAGTAAATGAATCAGACACCGCAGATGGTACACCTTTGGGCATTTTGATGACCAAATTCTTCTTTTTGAACCAACGAATGGTTTCAACCGTCAGCAGCGATACCAGCATAGCGGTAAACAAACCATAAGCACCAAAATTGGTTGATGGGAAGTAAGTCCCAGCAGCCAATCCGGTTGCCTTTGCACCTTTTGCATCAATGATTCCAGGTTGTACCGCCAGAATCAAGAAGACCATCACAGCGATAGTACCACTTGAATTGTGATCGATCTTGTAAGTCTTCGCTAAACTTGATGCCATCGCATAACAGGAATACAACGCCATCAAACCAATCGAAAACGTTACTGGCACTTGCAACGCATTTGCAAACGGTGCAATAAATTTTTTCCATGAATCAACTGGAAATTGCGTCAAAATAGTAAAGAACGACCCAACAATCGCAACAGGAATAATGACTGCCATACCATCACGAATGGCTGTCATATAACGGTTACCTGCCAAGCCGGCCATTTTTTCTGAAATCTTTTCAGAATTGAAATGAGCCATAAGACCTCACACTTTCATTATTCAAATTGTATTATTGCAATTCTTTTTCAACAAGATTCAACAATTTATTTGATGCAATCGGATTATAGCAATCTCGAGGTATCATCATAAATTTGACATTTGCATCATTAGAAGCTGCCTGAACTGCTGACTTACGATAAACTGCCTGTGGTGCCAGTAAAACGATGTCATAATGATCCGCATTCAAGTCATCTGCAACCTCTTCAGTTCCAGTCGCTTTGACACTGAGATCCAAGCCACGCTTCTTACCTGCATCTTGCAAACTCTCTGCAATTAATGAGGAACTCATTCCGCCACTGCATGATAATAAAATTTTCATACCAATACCTCTAACTTTAAAAAATTTAGGGCGGTAACCGCTCACGAAACTTATTATAACCCGAAAAAATCGATTTTGAAATAATTTTTTTATTTTTTATGGGCTAGACCAAATGAAAACACACACGCTTACATTTCTTACAAGCATGTTTATAGCAATAAAATATGGTATATCCCAATTTTGAGTTCAGATGTAACAATGAAAATGTTAAAAGGTATCTTGAAATATGATTTCATTACTTTTAAAATAAAGCCAGTTGAAGTTTTAGCAAAGAAAAAAGGCCTTTCATGAAACAAACTTATCGTATTGGAATCGACAGTGGCGGGACTAAAATCAAAGCAACGATATATAATTCTGCAGGAAGTGCATTGCTTACAGCCACTTCTGGCCCCGGAAATCTCCTATCGGATCCCACTGGAACCATGAAAAATATGCAAGACATTATGGATCAATTAGACGTATTCAAGAATACAAGCAACAGCTGTCAAGCCATTTTGATCGGTCTTGCCGGGATGTCTGCCGCTGCTGAACAAGCCAAAACTTTAACTGAATTAAAGTTACGATTCAAATCTCATTTTAACTGTTCCAATATTGGCATCGTCAGTGACGCACAGCTCGGATTGATGAATGGTCTAGCTAACCAAGACGGCTTTTTGGTCATTGCAGGAACTGGTTCGATTTGCTATGGCAGACAAAATGGCATTTATTTGCGTTCAGGTGGCTGGGGAAGCTATTTGGGTGATGAGGGCGGCGCTTATCAAATTGCGCAATCCGCAATCCGTACTGGTTTGATCGCTTTTGATCACGGCATGGACAGCGATATTTTAGCGGCAGCTTTTACTTTTTTCAAAGTCGATGACGTTTCAAAATTGGTTTCAATATTTTACCGCTCAGCACGTACCCAAATTGCTAAATTTGCGTTAGTTGTCGCACATTTAGCCGATCATGGCAGTCAAGAAGCAAAACAGATATTATGGAAACAAGGCGATGCCTTAGGAAAATCTTTGACCACTCTTTTTAACCGTTATCAAAAAGAAGGTGGCATCGCCTCTTACAAAATTGCTTGCTCAGGCTCCGTTTTGCAACACAATGCGGTTGTACGACAAGCAATGCTTGGAAGATTATCGAATCAATATCCTGAAATTCAAGCCCACGTGGTTACACGCAGCAACACTGCCGGCGTGTTATATTTTTAAGAGGAGTTTTTGTTATGAGTATGCGTTCCTTAGGATTATCTATTTATCCTGATCACAGTCGTTTCGAAGATAATGTTCGCTATTTGGAGCTAGGTGCTAAATATGGCTTTAAGCGCATCTTTATGAGTATGCTTGAAGTTCAAGGAAGCCCAGAAGAAACAAAAGCGAAATATCAAAAGATCATCGCTGCTGGTAATCGGTTAGGCTATCAAACTTTTTTAGATGTCTCTCCTATTTTGTTTAAAAAACTTGGTATCGATTACCATGATTTAAAATTTTTTGCTGACTTGCACGTTGCTGGTATCCGTTTAGATACCGCTTTCGATGGTGCCACTGAAGCTATGATGAGTTATAATCCCTACAACTTGATCATTGAGCTAAATATGAGTAATGATGTTGATTATTTGAACAATATCATAAGTTATCAAGCCAATACGCCTTTCATTTATGGCTGCCATAACTTTTACCCACAAGTTGGGACTGCTTTACCATATGATTATTTCATGAAATGCAATACGCGCTTCAAGCGTTTTGGCATTCATTCTGCTGCCTTTGTTGCCAGCCAAGTCGGAAAAATGGGACCATGGAACGTTAATGATGGTTTGCCAACTTTAGAGATGGATCGGCGCCTTCCTATTGAAGTACAAGCTAAACAACTTTTTGCAACGAATATGATCGACGACGTGATCATTGGAAATGCTTATGCAAGTGAAGCAGAATTAAAAGCCTTGAGTCAAGTCAATAAATATCAATTGTCGTTCAAAATCAATTTTGTCCAAGACGTCAATAAAATTGAAAAAACGATTGCACTCAAGCCGCAACATTTTCGTCGTGGTGATTTGAACCGGATGGCGATTCGATCCACAATGCCGCGTGTTTATTACAAGGATCAATCAAACCCTGCTCATGATAACGAGGTACCGTTTCAGCGTGGCGATGTTTTAGTCGGAAATGATGATTTTGGCGTTTATAAAAATGAACTACAGATCGTTCTTGAGCCACATCGTGAATCGCGGAAAAATAAGATTGGCGAAATTGCATCTGACGAACGTTTTTTGCTCGACTTTATCAAGCCATGGAGCAAATTTAGACTGACTGAAAATTGACTGCGATTTTTAAAAAAGTTGGTCTAAACATACCGGCAAAATCTTGAATATATTTTATTGCCTTTGATCAGTTTCAATTAACTGCTTTAAAAAAGTGTACACATGCAATTAATATGTACACTTTTTTATATTGCTCTTTTTTGCAGATAATGAGCGATCAGTAAAAAGTAATGACCCAAAAATCACTTAAAAATGAGTATTTGATCATAAGAACAAACTGCTCATAATCTTTTAAAAGGAGTCAATCTATGAAATCGAATCAAGACACGGGTATGTCATTAAATTGGAAAGAAGAATTACTGGTCAATGCTGAGCAAGAAATCTTAAAATTAACCGATAGTGACCGATTTAAAATCTATTTGGAAACACTGACTAAATTTCATCAATACAGCCTTCGCAACATCAATTTGATTTATTTTCAAAATCCACGAGCAACACAAGTTGCTGGCTTCAAACAGTGGCAAAAATTATTCAATCGGTCAGTCAAAAAAGGCGAAAAAGCCATCAAGATCACGGCACCGATCACTAATAAATTAACCACAGAAGACCAGAAGCGGCTACACATCACGGACGACTATCTTGTCATCGGTTATCGCTATATTTCAGTTTTTGACATTTGCCAAACGATTGGCGAACCTGTTATCAATACTAAAAATTTTGTCAAAGACCGATTGCAGTCTCATGATGACGTTACCAACTTTTACCAAGCTTTTAAATCTTACCTTAACCAAGAAACGATTTTGAACGTTTTTGAAAAGGATATGAACACGCTTGTCCGTGGTTATTTCACCCCCCAAACCAATGAAATCGTGATTAACTGTCATGAACGAGACAGCGCATTCAAGTTAAAAACGCTATACCACGAATATGCTCACAGTCAGTTACACGGCGAAAAAGCCAAATTTAAAAATCGCCCAAGAGCATACCAAGAAGCCCAGGCAGAAGCTATCGCCTACGTTGCGATGAAAAATCTTGGCATCGATACAGGCGATTATTCTCTGGGCTATGTGGCGACTTGGGCAAAAAAGAAAGAAACGATTCATTCCGCTTTACATGAAATTCAAAAAATCAGTCATCATGTCATCGAAATGACTGATCATTTAACCTCTGAGTTGAATTTGCAGTCAAAATAAAACTGGCAATGAGATAATCTTATCAGTAACTGTCTTTAAATATTTAGTTAAAAAAGTCAGTTCATTTATGAATGAACTGACTAATATGATGATTAAGTGTTGGATGACTAACGACCCAGAATTATTTCTTCTGATGATTCAAGTTTTTAGCCAATTGATCACCAATCACTTGTATCAACAGGACCAAAACTAAAACCAGTAAGGTTGCAATCAATGTCACATCATTATCAAAATGATTATAACCATATGAAATGGCCGTATTTCCCAATCCGCCAGCGCCAACCGCACCAGCCATTGCCGTGAGTCCCACCAATGAAATCAGTGTTACCGTTGAAATACGAATCAATTCTGAGCGGGCTTCTCGCAAATAAACAGTAAAGATGATGTCACTTAATGATGCGCCAAGTGATTGTGCCGCTTCAATCTTTCCAGGATCGACACTTTCCAATGCAACTTGGACTTGACGGGCATAAAATGGAAAAACGCCAAGTGTCAATGGGACTAAAGCAGCTTTGATTCCCACTTGTGTCCGTACGATTGCTTGTGTCACAGGAGCAACGAATGCCAGCAAGATAATAAAAGGAATAGCACGGAACAGCGATACCAATTGATCTGAAAAATGGAACCAGAATGAATTGGCACGAATACCATGCGGTTTTGTTAAAACTAGGATCAGACCAAAAACAATGCCTAAAAAGCCTCCAAAAATTGCTGACCAGAAGGTCATGAAAAGCGTTTGAAAGATTGCAGTTCCCCAGCCAGTATCGCCCAGCCATCCTAAAGCAACGACATTTGGAAAGGTTTTAACAAACCATTCAATCATACAAATTTCCCCTTTCATCAAGACGAGAAACATCCACATTTTGTGCTTTCAAAAATTTAACTGCTTCTGTTTGTTGAACGTAATCTCCTTTGACTAGAATCACAAGTGTACCAACAGGTTCATCGTTCAAAAGTTCCACATTGCCATAAAGCATCGAAGCCTCTATTCCAAGTTTTCGGTATAACTCAACGATGATCGATTGCGTCACATTTTTAACGTTATAAACAAGTTGAAAAATTGCTTCATTTGAAGTCAATTGTGCCAAGTGAAGTGTTTCAAGTGTTGACACCGCAGCTGATGAACCGCCGACGAATTGGCGAGTCAACTCTTTTTTAGGATGCAAGAAGATCTGATGCAGATCACCTTGTTCGATCAACTGCCCCGCCTGCATCACGGCTACCTTGTTGGCGATTTGCTTCACCGCCGACATCTCGTGCGTAATCAAAACAATGGTCAGTCCTAATTCACGGTTCAACCGTTTCAGCAGTTTCAAAATCTGTTCTGTATTTTGCGGATCTAATGCACTCGTTGCTTCATCAGAAATCAAGATATTTGGTTTATTTGCCAAAGCACGCGCAATTGCAACACGTTGCTGCTGTCCCCCGGAAAGTTGCGATGGATAAGCTTCTGCTTTATCTTGAAGTCCAACGAGACGTAATAGCTCAAGACATCTTTGTTCAATTTCATCATCACGCAACTTAGTATGGCGAAGCGCAAAAGCCACATTTTCAATCACAGTCGTTTCATTCAATAGATTAAAGCCTTGGAAGATCATCCCGATTTGACGTCTTTCCTGCTGTAATTCCTTTTTTCCAATCAAAACACGGCCGGATCGACTCAAACACTTTCCAGAAACGCTGACTTGACCGTTTGTCGGCACTTGAAGCAGATTAATCGTACGAACTAATGTCGACTTTCCAGCGCCTGAAAAGCCGACGATTGCAAAAATGTCGCCTTTTTCTATCGACAAGCTGACTTTTTGAACGGCGTGGACCACTTTCTGTTTGGTTTGATGAAACGTGACGTCAACGTCTTTCAATGAAATGATTTCAGTCATTTTTCTTTTTCCTTTCCGTTCAAATTGATATCCCATCCTGCAATTTCAGTGTCGCCATAATATTTTTGATAAAGACGTTTCGTTTTAGCAGTCTGATAAGCTTTAACAACATCCAGGTAAAGTTGACGATGTCTGTCTTGACGTCTTGAAGCAATCAAATTGATCCATTGCGCAGAATCCTTATTAACCGGTTCAACAAAGATCGTCTGTTTTTTGCCTAATTTAGCTGGTGTCGCATAATCGTTGTTGACCACTGAGGCATCAACGCTTTTAATGATGCGACCCGTTTGTTCCGTTGCAACTTCTTCAATATGGAAATGATGTGGATTTTCAACAATATCTGCAATCGTGACGATCTTCTTCCCCTTCTTTAACGTGATAAGACCTGCATTTTTCAAAACATATAACGCACGTGATTCATTAGATGCATCATTAGGAATCGCAATCGTTGCATCATTAGGAAGTTGATTCAAAGTATGATATTTCAATGAATAGAGCCGAATCGGTGCAATCATCGTCTTTCCAATCGAAACGAGATTTCCCTTATTTGCTTTATTCCAGGCAGACATGAAAGCAAAATGTTGAAAGGCGTTCAAATCGATGTCGCCGTTTTCTAAGGCCTTGTTGGGTTGATTGTAATCCGTGAAATTCTTGATTTGAATCGTGATGTCATATTTACGCTTAGCAGTTTCACTGACGCTTTTCCAAATCGCAGCGTCTGCTTTTGTCTGTCCAACGACACCAACAGTTACTACTCTTGAACTCACATGAGCATCAGATGATGGCCCGAAACTAAACCATCCTGCTATGATCAGAACGAGACCGATAACACTCCAAATCAGAATCGTTTTTTTTCGTCTATTTCTCATTACTGTTCCCCCAATCTAAAACGATTGCAATAAAAAAGCATTCATCCTGTATAAAGGACGAATGCTCGTGTTACCACCTTTTTATTCACTTGACCATTCACAAAGTCAAGCCTCAATAAGTGACGCTAAGATCACTTTGCATGAATAACGGATGCAACCCCGTCATCAGTTAAATCTCACTGATGCCATTCCAAGCCCATGTTCACGATACCCGTTTTATCCGTTTTCACCTTTATCGGATTCTCTGCTAAAAATAGGTTGTCGCTACTCTGCTTTTCGAGATGTTTTGATCGATTAATGGCTAAAGCTTATAATCAATCCATTGCTTTGTCAACCGTCATTTAAAAATTTCTCTAAGTCATTTCAATGACGCTCTTCTGATTCAGAAGGCAATAATCATCATTTGATTCTCATTCATTTTTCTTTATAATAAAGTGACAAGTGAAAAAGTTTGGAGGAATCACAAAATGTTAAAAGAATTTAAACAGTTTATTGCCAGAGGCAACGTCATGGACCTTGCTGTTGGTGTCATTATTGGCGCTGCTTTCACATCGATCGTTAAATCGCTTGTCACTAATTTGATCAATCCATTGATCGGTATTTTCATTGGGAAAATCGACTTATCAAATTTAGTTTTAAAAGTTGGCGATGCCACTTTCAGATACGGCGCATTTATCAATGCAATCATTAATTTCATCATCGTTGCTTTTGTTGTCTTTTTACTAATCAAAACAGTTAACCGCGTTTTTCCACAGAAAAAAGTCGAAGAAGCTAAACCAAGCAATCAAGAAATTTACTTGAAAGAGATTCTTGATCTTCTGAAGCAAAAGTAGATAATCATTTTCTGAACTCAAAGGAGTAACATGAAGCATTCCGCTGAACCAACTCTTTTTTTAAACATGGTTTTGATTGAAACAGATGACTCGGTTCTAGTCGAAAATCGTGTCAAACAAGATTGGCCGGGAATCACGTTTCCAGGTGGTCATGTCGAACCTAACGAATCTTTCGTCGAATCTGCCATCCGAGAAGTCAAAGAAGAAACAGGCTTAACTGTTTCTAACCTGACTTTGTCTGGAGTTTGCCAATATCCAGATCAACAAGACGAGCAAGCATTCCGCCGTGTCATTTTCTTTTACCGTACTCGTGATTTTAAAGGAAAATTGCGTGGTTCAAGAGAAGGCAACGTCTTTTGGATGAAAAAAGCCGATTTTAGGCAACATCAATTAGCTGGAAGCTTAAACGACTTTTTGAAAATATACCGTGACAATGCGCATTCAGAACTCATTTACCGTCAAGATGATGTCCGAAATTGGCACCCCTTCTATTATTGATGATGAAAGCTTTATCGATTCGCAGCGATTATGCGATGCAGATCATGTTAGGGCAGAAAAAAGTCGAATACCGCAGTTGGCAAACACATTATCGTGGTCCTCTCCTGATATGTGGCACTGCCAAAAAAGTGAAGGGTGGTATTCCTGGTTATGCAATCTGTGTTGCCTGTTTAACCAATATTCAACATCAACCAGATCAAGGCCAATATGCATGGCAATTAGCGCCATTTGGTCCTTCAGGTTCTTATTGGATAGAACCCATCCCGATAAAAGGTCATTTGAGTCTTTTTCAAGTGCCAGATTCATTGATCGTGCGTGTTCCCTTTTTTGATTTAGAAACAGCTGCTGCACGAACCTGGTTTAAACAAAAAATCATACCATTACGCAATAACTAAAGCACTAGAATCGGTTGCAAATCAGTTTCGGTGCTTTTTTTAATAAACGGCGGTTGGAAAAACATAACCAAAGCTGTTTTGTGCACTAGCCGGCATGATAGACAGGTTGCTTTATCAAAAAATTACGGTATAATAAAAACGTTGTGGAGAGTTGGCAGAGTGGTAATGCACCGGACTCGAAATCCGGCGAACCGGCCTATACCGGCGCGCAGGTTCAAATCCTGTACTCTCCTTAATAAGCGTTTATATAGCAACGCCCGCAACCCTTATCGGTTGCGGTTTTTTGTTACTTTCAAACATTTTTGAGAGCAAAATCGTCCTTCCAGTACCAGTTCCAAAAATTGCATCATGTGTCCATAATTTTATGTGATCAAACTTTTTTAGAAGAATGTGTCACTCTGAATCAAATTATCCAGATGTGTACGTAGACTAACGACTATTTACGTGAAGTCGCACAATGACTCGATCGGCAATATGTACCCGATTAGCTCAATAAAATAAACAAAGGAATCGGATTATGGCAGAAAAAAAGACTTACTTTATTGGTAAATTTGCTAAACAGATTGGCCTCACCATTGACACACTGCGGTATTACGAAAAGGAAGGTCTGCTTGATCCATATCGTGATATAAATGGCAGGCGGCGATACTCTGAAGCTGATCGCCGCTGGTGCGAGTTTATCAAGCGACTTAAGGAAACCGGCATGCCTCTACGCACGATCAAACAATATTCCGAGCTTCGTCACCAAGGAAACCAAACAATCAATGAGCGGGTAGCGCTGTTAAACATACAACGCAAGTTTTTAGAGAAAAAACGCACCGAAATTGATTCCTATCTCGCTTTTCTTGACGAGAAGATGGCAACATACGCCGAGATGAAAAACAATCTAAACAATAGTAACAAAAATGCTTGACCTGGAGTTAACTCCAGCAATTAAGATTTAACTATCTTACGAGAAAGGAGCTGATCTTATGTCCGAACAAACAAGACTACAAATTGGTAAAAAGGCACTTGCACAAGTTGATGGTAGTGCGGCAGATAGTGTTATGAACTCACTTGAAACGATTGCACCTGATGTTGGCAAATACATCTTGGAATTTGCGTTCGGTGATATCTATACGAGGCAAACATTAACATTGCAACAACGCGAGATGATCACCATTACTGCTTTATTGGTTCAAGGCGATACCGCACCTCAACTAGACGTTCACATTAACGGTGCGCTTAATGTTGGACTGACACAGAAAGAAGTCATCGAAACGTTCATCCAATGTATTCCTTACATTGGATTTCCTAGAGTATTGAATGCTATAAGCGTTGCCAAATCAGCATTTTCACGTCGTTTAGAATAAAGCAAAAGTTTCATCAAGTTGTGTTCATCACTATGTCTGATCAGCTTGTATGGAAGAGTCTTGATTTATCAAGGCTCTTTTTGTTTTTAAATTTCTTCAACTGTTTCTTTTTAATCCACGAACAAACACTATTGCGGCCTATTTGCAAAAAATACCATTTCAGGTAAACTACGTTCATATCGGCTATTTACAGATTGGAGTCATCATGAGACTAATTTCTATTTTATTTTTTGCCAGTTTCATCATATTTATGGCAGGTTTGATCATGGCCATCAAATCAAGAAAATCTCAACTTGCAGAAATCCGTAAGAATACACTAACCAAATCACTACAAACCAAAAAGCGCATGATGATTCTTTATCAGTTCTATGCAGATCCGCAATTAGATTCAAGTACTTATACTCGTTACAACACATTTTGGGTATTTGTCTTATTCTTATGCTTTTTCATATTAGGTGCTTACGCTGCCAGCATTTATCCTCCGCAAGAAGATCAATATGCCAATCTCACCAAGATCACAAGCGTATTATTATTTTTTGCCTGGATCATCTTTCTTACTTTGACGTACTTGCGTACTAAAGCATTTTCTCATTTAAAACTTGACGCTTTTAAACTACACCCTGAACGTCAAAAAGAGATTTTACTTTATTATCCAGAAGCACCCCACCGGCAGGTCAAAGCCAATATTTTGCTTGCAATCGGTATTTTAGGAATGCTATTATCAGTCATAATAATTTCTTTTTTGGCTTAAAAACAGTCTCTACTAAGGAGCTGTTTTTTATTTTCTCTCATAAAGTTTTTGAAGCTTTATCGTTAACCCAATTATTTGTTAAAAAATTTAGCAATAATAATCAAAATGTACCCCCTAACGATCTTGTGTCCGCATTCTAAGTGATTTATCCGTAGATTTATTAAGCTGTTGGACGTAAGCGTTCTGATTACCATCTCGCAAAGCTTGATTAGTGTCTAAATAAATTTCTGCTGTCCAGTGCTTTACCTTAGTCGTCGGGGGCGTTAGGATCACGCGATACACAATAGGGCAATTTTTCAATGTCAGCTTCTTAGAATGCTTCTTGACAGAATTTTGATATTGAGCACTTGCGACAAGCGTTTTCTTTGTTGCAAAAGTATATTCATACCATTTTATGCCGCTAAAGGGCCCTGTCTCTTCTTTGTGAACTAAACTTCTGGGCACTCTATTTGTGTAACCATTGTATTTTAATGCACTTTCTATTTTTTGTTGCGCCTGATCTTTGTCGTAAGCAGCCTTGATGTAAAAGATACCTGCAAATAAGCAAAAGCATAGCAACAAAATAACCATGATACTAAGGATTTTATGAGTACGAACAATTTTTTTCATCAGTCAACAGCTCCCTATTCGTATAAAGCCATAGAAGTACCATGCTATCAATGATTATGATTAAGTAGTTTGCAATACTTCTTCCCTTTAAAACTAATCATACTATTATATTTATATCATGTACAAAGAAAGCTAATGCTTTAATTAGCACTGCAAATCAATCGTCTATTTTTGTATCGAGTTTGTATAGATAAAGACTTGTTTTTTGTACAAAAAATTAGTGTAATTCTCAATCAAAAAGTTATATGAATGAAAGTATCATTTAAAGAAGATGGTTTAACATTGGACCAATCAAGGCTACTTTCATTG
>DICX01000062.1 GCA_002417825.1 Lactobacillus sp. UBA5815
GTCGAACGTTTCACCAGAATTTTCAATCAAGTATTTCACAAAAGCCATATCGATCGGCCGTTTAGGATGGTCTTGATTGGCTTTTTTGACCCAATCGAGCAATTCTGTCAAATCATTTTCTTGATGGGCTGCTGCAACGGCTTTAGAACCGTGTGTCGCAAATGCCCCTGCAGAGTATCTGAAGGAACCGCCGATTTGATCGTTTTTTTCTAAAAGAATGACTTTAAGGCCACGTTTCACTGCGAACGCGGCTGTCGACAATCCGCTGATCCCCGCACCGGCGATGACGACGTCCGCCTTCATATCCTCAGCTGGCACTACTTTTTTGACAAATGGGCGTTGTGCCCAAGCACGTGGATTACCAGCTTTCGCCAGCGCTTGATGCACTGCATTAATCACCGCTTGAGACGTCATCGTTGCACCAGTGATGGCATCAACGTTCAACGTTTGCTGCTGCACCATCTCACGAGGGATGCGTTTCATAGCATCATCCCCCACATAAGGCGTTTCCATTGCGTGGACCACTTTCACATCCGCGATGCGATCCGCTTTCGTCGTCACTTCAACGGTCAAAGGGGCGCCATGACCAGACGCACTTGCTGTATAGACGCCATCTTTCAACTTTAAATCCGTCGGCGCTCCGCCGCCCGCTTTTTTCAAGGCGGCATAAGCAGCATCCTGCACCGATCTTGACGTGACCGAAGCACCCGAGACAGCATCGATGTCACTAGATTGTTTGGAAATGATTTCTTGTGCCAACAACTTGCTGATTTTTGCATAAAAAGGAGATGCTGTGCTGGTCAGCACTTGCGCATCAACGATTTTCCCTGATTCAATCTTCAGTTCAACTTTAACATGATCATGCATTCCTTTAGCTGAGCCGACAAATCTGCCTGATTTCAATATTTTTGACATTTTCCGCTCCTATCATGTTCACTGATTCACTATCTTGACACCTCAAGTATACCGCCTGCCACGTTGATCTTGATTTTTAACGGCTCGAATTTTTTATCGAAGCGACAAAAAAAGAGGCCCTCTGCTTTAAAGAGCAAAAGGCTTCTTTTTGACAAAAACTTTGTGGTTATCGAGTCAATACTTGTGTCGCGTCAAGCTTCGATTTCTTTTTTCAATTTCGTGAACAGCATGACCAGCCGCTCGCCTAATATTTGATAATCACTCGTCGCCAGATTGGCAAGCGAGATTCTGACTGCCCATGCACTGCTTCCAAAAGCAGATGCCTTCAGCAACATGATCTGTTCACGCTGTGCCATTAAAACGACAAGTTCTGTCGGTGTCCAACGCTGTGTCACCTGCTGTGCAAAATCGGCGCCAAAACGTGTCGTCAGCCAAAGTTTCAAATCAAGATCGCAATAATAGGCGCTGTCAAAATGATGATCCGGCAACGGTAATTGCAAAGTCGTGAACAAGATCTGCTCACGCTGCTGGCAAATCGCTTGAACCTCTCGCCGATATTCGGCGCCATCATGCAGCAAGCCGTACAAACTGAACAAAGACATCATTGCCTGCTGAGGTGTCGACAGACCACCCGCATGATGAAGGGCGATATCACGACTATCGGCAGAAAGCCGATCGATCAGTTTGATCTTTGCAACATCAGGTGTCAATGAACCATACCGCTGCGCCAATGCTGCCTTTTCTTGTGACGAAAGGGTTGCGATCAAATGATCAAAAACGTTATGCCGTGCCACTGTGATCGTTCCTAAGCGCCAGCCGGTCGCACCAAAATATTTTGAAAACGAATAAACAGACAGTGTGTTATAAGGCAGCTCCGCAAACAAAGAACGAAAGCCTTTGACGAACGTGCCATAAACGTCATCTGACAAAATCATCAGATCGGGACGTTTCGAAATGATCTCTTTAAGTTGTTGAACGTTCGGCGCATTCAGCGCATTCGCTGTCGGATTGTTGGGATTCACGATGAAAACTGCTTTGACGCTTGGATCCGAGAGCTGATCCAAATTTTTTGAAGAATAAGTATACGTTAATTTGCCATTTTCGACATGGCGTTCTGCTTTGATCTTGAGGACATCGAATTGATAACGTGACAATTTCGGTAATTCAAGATAGGGTGCAAACGTTGGCAACATCAAGGCGATACGATCACCACGATGCAATAAGAAATTATGAACGAGTGTGTCAAAGACGTAACAGATTCCTGCAGCACCGCCTTCTGTGGCAAAAACATCGAACGGTTCAGGACTGTTTTGATACAGTTCACGTTTCAGGTAAGCTTTAAGCGGCGCTTCATTAAACGGAAGACACCGAACAGGATTCGGATAATTATCGCCGATGATCGCATCTAAAAAAGCTTTTAGCCACGATGTGAAACTCATCTTCAAATAAGGCACCCCATGCTGCCAAACATCAAAGATGAAATCAGCGCCACGACCCGGATGTGCTTTCAAAAACGTTTCAAGACGGCTCAGCAAGATTTTTGAACCATCAAATTTGCCAGCAGACAATTTGGATCGAAGGTCAGGCATTTCCTGCAGCGTGAATTCACCTAGCAAGAAAAAGGCTTCACGTGGTGCCGGTGCAGTCCAATTGGGATTACCGCGCCCCGCATCGAGCCAAGGCCGGTCTGGTTTTTTCGGCATCTCTTTTTGCAGATACAGGCTCAGTTCAAAAGGACTGAGTTTTTCTAAGAATGATTTTTCCGACATTTTGATCGTTCAAGGCCCTTTCTTTTTTTATGCAGCTAACCATTATTATAATACGTTTCTTTTGAAAAAGTTTTTATCATTTATTGGAAATCATTTGATTTTAACATCAAAACAAACTTTTTATCATTTATTATTTTCAAGAATGATTATGCTAAAATGAATATATCAGTAATCAGTTAGTAAAGGAGCATGATTTATGCACGTATGTGTTATTGGCGGTGCCGGATACATTGGCTCTCACGCTGTCAAAAAATTAGTTGCATCAGGACATCACGTTGTCGTTTATGACAACTTAGTCACAGGGCATCGACAGGCAGTCGATGACAAGGCCACGTTTTAT